>NZ_JAAHGB010000006.1:199726-315901 GCF_010672695.1 Okeania sp. SIO1H4 | reverse complement strand
TCTCAGGAAAAGGTGTGGATATATCACTCATCTTAAAAATCAGATAACTCAAGATTTTTTCTTTTTATTTATTCCTTTTTCCTTGTTATTTATTCCTTCTGCATAGAACTAAGAGAAATACCAAAATTTACCAATAGTAAATATAGCAGTTTCAGGAAAGAGCGCGGATATATCACTCATCTTAAAAATCAGATAACCCAAGATTTTTCCTTGTTATTTATTCCTTCTGCATAGAACTAGGAGAAATACCAAAATTTACTATTAGTAGATATAGGAGTTTCAGGAAAGAGCGCGGAAATATAAAAAGCTGAAAACTCAGATAACCCAAGATTTTTCCTTGTTGTTTCTTCCTTCTGTATAGAACTAGGAGAAACACCAAAATTTACTATTGGTAAATATAGCATTCTCAGGAAAAGGTGTGGATATATCACTCATCTTAAAAATCAGATAACTCAAGATTTTTTCTTTTTATTTATTCCTTTTTCCTTGTTATTTATTCCTTCTGCATAGAACTAAGAGAAATACCAAAATTTACTATTGGTAAATATAGCAGTTTCAGGAAAGAGCGCGGATATATCAAAAGCTGAAAACTCAGACAACTCAAGATTTTTCCTTGTTGTTTCTTCCTTCTACATAGAACTAAGAGAAATACCAAAATTTACTATTAGTAGATATAGCAGTCGAAGGAGAGAGGGCAGACATACCAAAAGCTGAAAATTAAGACAATTCAAGATTTTTCCTTTTTCTTTCTTCCTTCTGCATTAATAAATACTATTGCTTTTAAATTTTAAATTAGAGATACTTTCTACTCCTTAACTCCAAAGTAAATTACTAAATTTATAGGACTACCTTAATATGACTAAAAAATTAAATAGACGCTCATTTATTTCCTATAGTACAGCAACATTAATAACTAGCTTATTATTAAAAGCTTGTGCTGATTCTCCTTCTACAATGATTCGGACAGAAAATCCTAGTAATGATTCTATAGATAATTCTGAAACTTTTAAAATTGCCATTGCTTTACCTGGAGTTATTACTGATGGAGGATGGAATCAATCTGGTTATGAAGGGGTAAAAAAAGCAGCCGAAATTCTCAATGGTGAGATGATTTATGTAGAAAATATTGCCCAACCAGACCAGGTAGAAACCCTTTCTGATTTTGCTAGGAAAAATTACGATTTAGTCGTAGGTCATGGCGGACAATTTGATGCTGCTATTCAACAAGTAGCTAGTCAATTTCCCGATACATTTTTTTTGGGAGTTAATGGTAATATTGCTGGTGAAAATTACGCTTCGGTGACAACAAATTATTTCCAAATGGGTTATCTTGCTGGTGTAATTGCTGGTTTGATGACTAAGACTAATAAAGTTGCTTATCTTACAGGTTTATCTTTTAAAGGAACTAACTTACAAGGTAAGGCGTTTGAGTTAGGTGCTAAGTCAGTAAATGACAGTGTTGAAGTTGTAATTAGTTACACTGGAGATTTTAATGATATTGCTAAAGGAAAGGAGGCAGCTTTGGCTTTAATTTCTACTGGGGTTGATGTGATTTATCACTTATTAGATAATGCTGCTCCAGCAGTTTTGAAAACGGCACAAGAAAAAGGAATTTATGCGGTGGGTAATACAACTGACCAGCTTGATGTTGCGCCAAAAGCAGTGCTAACCAGTGCAGTGCAGGATGTTGGAGGAGCGATCGCTTATGTTGCTAATCTTGTTAAAAATAATCAAGTTAAGGGAGAAAAATATATTTTAGGAATTGAAAATCCAGATATTACTAAGTTGGGTCGTTTTAATGATGTTTTGCCAGAAGAAGTTCAGCAAAAAGTGGAAGAAGTTCAGCAACAAATGTTGGCTGGAAAACTGAAGTTTGAAGATTGTACAGAAGGTGGTCGAGATAAAGTTTGTGTAAAAAAATGAAGAAAGAAGGAAGAAGAAATAAGGAGGAAGGAGAGAGGTAGAAAAGGAAGAAGTAGATAAGGAAGAAGGTGTTTAGCAATCTAGGAGATAAGGAAAAATCTGGCGTTGTCTGAGTTTTAAGCTGTTAATATGTCCACGTCTTTTCTTTCGACTACTATCATTAAAGTTAGGAGGTAGAAGGGAAGAGATTTTTGAATAATGAATAATATGGATTATGTGGAGGGAAAATATCTACCTCCTCTCTACTATTGCGAATGTCGCAATAGTCATTTCATTTTGTGAAGCACCAAAACTTGAGGTCTGTGGTGGAGAAAATATCTACTTCCTCTCTGTGTTGCGAATGTCGCAATAGTCATTTCATTTTCTTAAACATCGGAAAAATATCTAGCTCCCCTCTCTATTGCGGATGTCGCAATAGTCATTTCATTTTGTGAAGCACCAAAACTTGAGGTCTGTGGTGGAGAAAATATCTACCTCCTCTCTCTATTGCGGATGTCGCAATAGTCATTTCATTTTCTGAAGCATCGAAAAAATATCTAGCTCCCCTCTGTGTTGCGGATGCCGCAATAGTCATTTCATTTTCTGAAGTACTAAAACTTGAGGTCTGTGGTGGAGAAAATATCTACTTCCTCTCTGTGTTGCGGATGTCGCAATAGTCATTTTATTTTGTGAAGCACCAAAACTTGAGGTCTGTGGTGGAGAAAATATCTACCTCCTCTCTCTGTTGCGGATGTCGCAATAGTCATTAGTCAAAACTGCTATAAATTTTTGCCCAGGTGCTTACTTTCCCATCTATGGACGAACAAATTTATTCAGTTCTTTAACCAATAAATGTACAGTTGTGGAAGGATTATCATTAACAGGATTAGGTGGATTATGTTGCTCTAATAACTTCTCAGCATTTTTAATTGCTTGAAGTTGCTTATTTTTCAATATTTCATACATTTCCTTACTATTTTTCTCATATTTTTTATTCAGCTTCTCAGTTAAAGCTTTTTTATAATCTTTGCGAGACATGGCAGTATCTCGATATTCAAAATGTAACAAATACCAAATTTCAAATGCTTCATTTGAATAAGCAACTTCAATATTATAATTTTTAGCATCTTTTATAGCTTGATTAAAATTTTTTACGGGAAATGAATCACGGTCAAATACACACCATACTTGATTGTAATTACCATCTTCTTTCATAATCTTTAGAGCATCTTCAACCAAACTAATTGTATTTTTACCCAATCCTCGTATGTCAATCACATCTTTAGGCACGCGAAAACTCCGAAAATAATTTGGTTCCGTTTCTTTTCCCTCACAAACTATCAAAAAACGCTCAATAACTTCTCGTGTTGCTACTGTGTCATTTCTTGAATAACGACTATATTTACTTTTTCCAGAATGTTGATAATTTCTCTTATATTCTTTTTTTTTAGCCATTTTTTTCAAATAATTCAGTGAAATTACCAAGAAAAGGTATAGCTCCATATTTACCCTTAATATAATCACTTTCAAAAGGTGCATCATTCGGTACTTTGTATTCAACTAAAGAATATAAATCAGTCGCTCCCTGCCGATTTTTTTCTGTAAACCATATCTGGTCTCGTCTAAAAATTTTATTACTAAGTAAATTAGTATCGTGAGTCGTAAAAATAAGTTGGGCGTTTTTAGGATTTGTTGTATTAGAGTTAAATAAATCAATAATTGCGCGAGTGATGATTGGATGTAACCTAGCATCACTCGCGCAATTATTAAAATTTCTCCATTTTTTAAAGTATCTAAAATTGGCACGGCAAAAGCAAACAATTTTTTAGTTCCTTCTGACTCATCCTCATCAAAATCAAATACTTCTAAAGATGCCACTTTTCCTTCAGAGTTATACTTCTTATGAAGACTTTGAATATCATCGGTTTGTAATTCAGAATTTTGCATAATTTTCTTCAACTCTTCTGAAATAGAACTAGGTATTTGTTCTAGCAAAACCTTCCTCGTATCAATTTTAATATCATCAATACCTAAGTCCCACTTCCTAATTAATTGAATAATTTCTTTTTTATATTGACTATCCTTGAAAAATTCAATTGTGAGTTGTTGATAAAAATCGCTATGTAATCCTGAAATTACATTCAAATCTCGAAACCACCGCAAAATACTTGTAGAGATTTTGCCATTAAATTGAGCATTAACAGACAGAAAAAGAGCATTATTTCTGGTTTTATCAGCGATAAATTTACCGAAATACTGATTTTCACTAAATACATTAGTCATCTCAATGCCATTTTCATCACGTTCAAATAGTCTAGTATCCCTAACTTTTGGCACATAAAATAACCATTCAGAAACCACTTGTTTTTTATCGACTTCAAAACCATACCTATATAATTTATGGTCTAAAATAAAAACTATTTCAAAAAAAGAAGGCTCTCCTTCTGTTTCCGTACTTAATCTAAACTCTTCGACGTTAATAGCATCTTCTATCTGAGTTTCTTTTGATGAATTAAGCACAAACCGACGCATAAAATCTAATGCTTTAACCAAATTACTTTTGCCACTAGCATTCGCGCCATAAACAGCACAACTTTTCAGTAAATTTAATTCATCATCAACCTGAAAAACATTATTTTCATCAACACTTTTATTATTAGCAGTTAAATCTGTAGTCACCATACTCAAAGTGACAATTTTTTTAAAAGATAAATAGTTACCAACACTGAATTGAATCAGCATAGAATTATAAAGAATAGATCGAGTGGTAAATTTGTGAAAAAATTACAAATTTAAACTAATTATACTATTGATGATTACTTTATATGAAATAGAATAATTACCTCTACGGAATATCTCACATAACACCCCCTGAAAAGGGAGAAAATATATAGCTAATATTTTAATCTTTCAGATTATATAAACAATTTTAATATGTGCATTGTATATAGGTAAGTATTTCCGTTTGTCATGCTGCGCAAAGAGATGTCAGCGAACCTTCTACAGATGAACTGCGGACTTCAGCTATCAGCTATGAGTTATTAACTTATTATCGCACCGAAGGAGAAATTAATTTCCAAAGAGTAAAATATGTTTGCTTAGGCATTTCGCACCGAAATAAAAAGGTTATCAGCTAACCTTAGTAAGTTATTATGTTCATGCATCTGAATGCGAGCGCATGACAAACGGAAATGCTGAATATTAATAGCCGAATGCTGACATATATAATAGGGAAAAATCATAGTATTATAGCAATCATAAATCATTTGTAAAAAAATTCAGGATATATAAAAACTCTCAAACTTTTACCCCTATTTCCTGTTTCTTAAATTCAAAGATATTTTTACCAGCAACTCAAATAGGATTACTATATCTATTTAGAATAGATAAATTCTCATTCCCAGGAGTTTTGCTATAGTATAGAAATACTCAAGAATAAAATCATAGAAATGACATCAGAAAAAGAATCCTTAAATCAACCAATAACAGCTAACTCCATAACTCCCTGGTGGCTAAAAATATGGCAACAACAAAAAGAAAATATTAAAGTTTTGGCGATCGCTTTATCTTTATCTTTATTAGTCAGAATATTAATTGCAGAACCAAGATATATACCTTCAGACTCAATGATACCTACTTTAGAAGTAGGCGATCGCCTAGTAGTGGAAAAAGTATCTTATCATTTTCATCCACCTGCTAGAGGTGATATTATTGTTTTTCAACCACCTCAACAGTTACAACGCTATGGTTATGATAAGAATCAAGCTTTTATCAAAAGAGTTATTGGCCTGCCAGGAGATACTATTAGAATTGAGAATGGTCTAGTGTATATAAATGACCAACCGCTGACTGAAAATTATATTGCTGAACCTCCTGAATATACTTTGCCAATTTCAGTCGAAGTTCCTAACAATCAATATTTTGTAATGGGAGATAATCGTAATAATAGTAATGACTCTCATGTTTGGGGTTTTTTGCCTAAGAAAAATATTATAGGTAGGGCAATAATTCGCTTTTGGCCTTATCAAAGATTAGGAGCGTTAAATCCGAAATAATTCTCCTAATACCTAATACCAATTTGATAAAATATTGCGACATTCATGTAACAGGGAGTAGGCAGCATAGCCAAGATAAGTATATGAAAAAAAATCAAAAAGGTTAAATAAAGGAAGCAGAAATTTGAGATATTCTCTCAAGAGCGCTTCAATAAATTCAATCAAACATTTTTATTATACTTAATCATCATCATCATCCGGACATGGTATAATTTTTTTCACCCTTAGTAAAACACTTAAAACTTAACATTTAAAACCTAATACTTAAAACCTAATACCTAATACTAAATCCGGTTATTATAGGGTAGTTACCTAAATATTCAAATCCTTATCAGACAAATATTTTGATTTTTTTGAATATCTCCTTACTAAACCGGATTTTGTATAAGACCTAAAACTTAACACCGAAAACCTAATACCGAAAACCTAATACCTAAATTCCTTACCATTGTTGTTTATCTAAAACAGGAGGTAAACTAAGTTTAGGAAATTTGTAGAATGTATCTCCTTGTTCATCAATTTCTAAGGTTGCAGTGAAAACTTGTACTTGACCTTCAAGATATTTATGAGCTATTTGAGCATCAACTTTAGCCGCAGCAGCTAATTGAATTAGAGAAATTTTACCATTTTGAAGTTCTAATAATTTGTAAAAGGCATCATCTAAAATACGCTTTTGTTCTCTGTCATTAGATATATTAAATATAAATGCACCTAATACAATCCCTAATCCTGTGAATATTACGAATTCGATAACAGCCATTTAATCAAAAAGAGAAATAAGTAAGAAATAATAAATCAGAATAAACCAAAAATCCGAGAGATAAAATTAGAAGATTAGCTATAGCAAAATCCAGAAGAGAAAATGAAACTATAGATGTATAGTAAAACTTTTTTTACCTATAACAACTGTAATAGCAGTCGAAGGAAAAGGTGCGGACATATCAAAAGCTTAAAACTAGGACAACGCCAGATTTTTCCTTCTTCCTTCTTCCTAAATTTTTCCTATTTTTATAACTGTAATTTTTATTATTTAAACTTTAAATTAATTAGAGTAATTGGTAGCTTAGTCTGAAAATCTCAAGATTATTTTAGTCGCTAAATTATCCAATTACCCTAATTTTAAAAATTATAAAGAACCTTGCTTAAACTCCAGGTTCGACAAGATTTTCTAATCCGGCAACTACCTTAGCAGAAATAATTTTGTCTCCTTTACCTAATTTTTCCAAAACCTTTTTCCCTTCCACCACATAACCAAAAACCGTATAACGACCATCCAGTAAATTTACTCCTGCAGGCGTTAATTCTGGTTGGAATAAGAAAAAGAAAAATTGAGAAGAACCACCATCATTTTCAGATTCAGGACGAGCCATTGCCACTGTACCATAAGCAGAAAAAGGCAGAACAGGTTGTTCCCGAAAACGACCAATTTCTTCTAAAGTAAAACTATATATTGGTTCCTCATCTCCCTTGACCAAAATTTCCAGTGGGATATTACGGTACTCACCACTATCAGGGTCAATAAAACCAACTTCTGGGCCAGGAGGGTCTCCAGTTTGTAAAACATAAGACTGTTCTGAGCGAATAAACTCTAGGCCATCGTAAAAACCCCTCTGAACTAAATCTACAAAATTACCAGCAGTAATAGGGGCACTATAACCATCAACAACCAAAGTCAAAGAACCCTTTTCCGTTTCCATCTCAATAGTAGCGCGACCTTTGAGTTGAGGTAAATTAGCAAACTCTGAAGGAACCTCAAACGGAAATCCTCCTAGCATCAACTTTTCAAGCTGACCAACTAATGCCAGTAGTTGTGCCCGTTGCTCCAATACTTGTTCCCCATCTTTAGCTTCAGCAACTTCTCGAATATTAACAATGCCCTGCTCAAGTTGTTCAATTATGGCCTCTGCCTCAGATTGTTTCGACTCAGAAACACTAGCTAATAACTGAGACTTACTAATATTAAGAACCCTAGATGCAGCAGCAATATCACTACTAACAGAAGACCAACGTTTTGCTCGCAGTCTATTAGCAATATCTTCCAGACTCCTTTGTATTTTACGCACTGGTTCATTGTCTATCGGTAGAGCATACCTCAATAATGCCTTACCATCAGTAATCGGATCGCCCTGGGGCAAACGACTTTCACGAGTTGTTGTGCTACCACCAAAGTCCCACCAAGCAGCACTAAGACCAACAGACAAAGTGAAAAGTAATAGTGCTAGGATGCCAGTTTTAAGCAAGCGTTTACAAGTGTTAATGACGGAATTGTGAAGATTTAGCATATTTATGAATTTTTGTTCCCTTACTAATATTACATGGCTGTCCACACTCATCGGATTTTTGGGGGCAAAAATTAGGTTTTAGATTTGGTCACGACTTATAGCAATGTGTGCTGGCATATTTACAAATTGCAGGAGGTGTCCAATAGCTAAAAGTCTTATATTATTAGCTTTTTATTCCCCCAAATGAGCTGTTCCCTACTGCCTGTTGCCTGCGCGCAGCACTATAGTTTTGCTGATATATGGCAATAGGCAATAGAGTAGAGATATAGAGTTATATCATGTCCGGTTGAACAGTTATAAATAAATCACTCAGCAGAATTCAGGAGTCAGTCCTCAGGAGGGAAGAAAGAACAATAGAAGGAGAAAGTTTTTTTATCACTAATTACCCGGACATGATCAGGACTTACCCATAACCACCGCATATAGTAGGGACGTTAACTATAGTTATGCGCCAGCAAACGGCCGTTTGCCCCTACAGATGGTGTATAATTTCGTACTTTGCGTAAGTCCTGATGACATTACGCATTTAAGGTTAAGGCAAAATGCCTTCTAGAGTTGTTGCCTTTTCCTAGCAGAATGCTGCGCAAATAACTCAAGTCTATTGTCTTAACAGCAGAAAGTACTACTATATGCCTTAATATGTCTCAGACAAAAAAACTTTTGATTTCGATCGCCAGACATCAGAAATTTTACATAAAATTATTTTGACGAGGTGCTAAAAATTGCTTTCTACTCCCACGATATTTGACAATTTTTCTGACTCCCGAATATTGTACGATGTCTAATGTTAAGTTCTAATCTGATAATTTAATTAAAAACCGCAATAACGTTGTTATATGATTTCTAGTAATGATTTTCGCCCCGGTGTGACGATTGAATTGGATGGTTCAGTTTGGCGGGTAGTAGAATTTCTGCACGTTAAACCAGGCAAAGGTTCTGCTTTTGTCCGAACAAAGCTCAAAAATGCACAAACTGGTAGTGTAGTGGAACGAACATTTAGAGCTGGAGAAACAGTACCTCAAGCTACTTTGGACAAAAGGGTTATGCAACATACTTATAAAGATGCTGACCAATTTGTGTTTATGGATATGGAAACTTATGAGGAGGCCAATTTAAGTTCCGATCAAATTGGCGAGCGTGTTAAGTATCTAAGCGAAGGTATGGAGGTTAATGTGATTAAGTGGGGCGAACAAGTAATAGAAGTGGAACTGCCCAACTCAGTAACTTTAGAAGTAATTGACACTGACCCTGGTGTTAAAGGAGATACTGCTACTGGTGGTAGTAAACCTGCTATTGTCGAAACAGGAGCTCAAATTATGGTTCCTTTATTTATATCTAAGGGAGAACGGATTAAGATAGATACTCGAAATGATTCTTATTTGGGTAGAGAGTAATAGCAGAAAACTAGATTTATTTTAGAAGTAAGTTATGCATTGATTGTGTAATTCTGAGGTATCTTTATGGGGGCTTAATAAATGTGCATAATTACCACCGCACAAAGCCCCTTTAGAAGATTAAGATAGACTTAAGAGAGGAATAAAAAAGATAAATTGATAATTTATTTATTGTAATTGATTTTAATTTGGGTTTGATCGGATATCTAATTCAGTATTCCTAGCAGGGAATAAGCTTCCTGTCTTTTTCTTTAAACTGCTACATTTTTTTATTAATAAGTAGTAATTATGCTAAAACCTAAATCTCAACCTCACTTCTGTAAGTAAAAAAAATTTATGGCTTTGAATTTCACGCTTCTACATCTATACTAAAACAGTAATAAACTCTTCTTTTTATTAAGTATTAATTGAGTTGAACGCCGATTAAGTGAGGATATAAAAACAGTGCAATTAGATTTACATCAACTGCGGGAACTACTAACAGCAATAGACCAAACTAATATTTCGGAGTTGACTTTAAAAAGTGGAGATTTGGAATTAACGGTACGAAAAGGAACTTTATTTAACGATCGCCTCTCATTACCTTCTTCCGATGGGACTGACCCTTCTGAATTTGTTTCTCCTGGTACTACCTCATTAGATACAACAGCGATAAAAACTGCTCCTATAACTTCAGGAGCACCTCCTACGATCTCAAACAAATTTGAAGAAATTTTATCTCCAGTTGTGGGCACTTTTTACCGCGCTCCTGCTCCTGATGAGCCACCATTTATAGAAGTGGGCGATCGAATTACTTCTGGCCAAACAGTTTGTATTATTGAAGCGATGAAAGTTATGAATGAGATTGAAGCAGAGGTCTCTGGACAAATAGTGGAAATTTTAATCGAAAATGGGCAACCCGTAGAATATAATCAGCCTTTAATGTTAGTTAACCCCAACTAAAGTGTATAAAAATCATGCCACAATTGATTGAAAAGCCTACTCGGATTGAACCTGTAGGTAACAAACCGAAGCAAATTGACGAATATATTGGTCATGTCAATAGCCAAACAGATGCTATTAGCGTTGCCCAAATGCGCTCTCCTAGTGGCTGGATGGAACCAGGTCAAAGGCCAGAATTTGATGAATTTACTCTGGTACTTCAAGGAAAACTATGTGTTGAGTATGAAGGCGGTCAGTTAGAAGTTAATGCTGGCCAAGTAGTAATAGCTCGTAAGGGAGAATGGGTAAAATACAGTACACCTGGTGCTGAGGGAGCAGAATATATTGCTATTTGTTTACCTGCTTTTTCCCCTGATACTGTAAATCGTGATTCTGAGTAGATACTGAAAAAATTGACTTTGTCAGGAGCGGCTTTGAACTATTTGTTTACTTTAAAACCACCCCTAAAATGGTATATGATATCTAAAATTGGAATTCTTGCTGAAAATTATCACGAGTAATGGGCTGAGATACTTCTAAACCTTCACCCCCAAGCATTTTTAAAGGTTTACCACCCACAAAAATCCACACTTTTACATCTGGTTCTAAACTAGAGGCAGTATAAATAACTTGTCCTAAGCGACTCATCATCGAAGCACTACCGCCTCCAGAAGTAAATTCTTCAGATAAGTCGATGTAGACCCCATTATTTTCAACAGTAAGTGCTTGAACTTTTGTACCTGTGGGAATAGCACTAAGGACATCGGTATTTGCTGGACCTACGAGCAAGCGGTCAAAAGCAGCTTTTAAAATAGCTTCCGGTTCGTCTGCTGTTTCTAATTTCACTGTAGAAGAAACTAAATCAATTTCTCCAGTAGTGTCTTTAACCCAATAAAGTTCTACAGTTTTTTCTGTAACTGCTTTGGGTTGAGGCACATATAAAGGAACAGAGTCTGGAGATTCAACTTTAGCAGGAGGTGGGGGAGGCAAAGTCTCATCAGGCGACTTTGGAGTTGAGGGAGTTGTAAAAGTCTGAGAATTATCAGAAGTTTTTGTGGTGGTTGATTGTAAATTTGTCCATAAGGCGATGCCACCACCTACCGCCACTGCCAATGCACAAACACTGGCCACAATACCAACAGATAAATTACGAGTTTGATTTTGTTCTTTCATTTTGTCCCTCCTTGAGAATTAGGCACAATGGCAGTGAGGAGCTGAATTATAACTTTCTCTTAGGTTAACTATATTACTTCTATTATGTCGAAATTAGCAGGTACTTGTTGAAATTAGTATTTTTGACGTAAATTTTGGGACTTTTGGGATTGTGTGATTTGAGAGGAAAAAATCAAGTTTTTGATCAAGTCAGAAGTAATAATTCAGAAGTTAAATTCTCACTTTATTCTTTTGATCAAACTAGAAAAAAGATTTAACTGATAACTGATTAAAAAGCATGGTTTTAGAGCTAATTATTTTGATAAATTCATAACCCCTAAAATTCCAATATTTTTACCGAAAAATCAAGGTTTGAAGAAGGAGACAGGAGACAGGAGACAGGAGACAGGAGGAAAATTACATGGGGATTCTCACCCCAAGTAATTTTGAACACCCCCGTTGACGGTGGGGTATTAAACCCACAAAGAAAATGATAAAGCCTCTCACTCGCTGTGGAGAAAAAAGTGCTCTTGAATTTCCTTATATATTCAATTATGTAACGGTTTTAACCACCAGGTAATTATTAATTATTAATTAATGAACCTATTTGCTCTGTTTGTGCAACAAAGCAAATAGGTTCAGCAAAAATACTGGTTTGGTATTGTTTTATTAGTGTTATTGTTAACCATGTCAACTAAATCAATAAAAATCTTAACTCACGACACTAATGAAACAAGTCAAGAGAGCTTTAGTATCAGTAGTAATGATGACAACATCTTTACTTACCACTGTAAGTTCTGCTACCTTAGCAGCTACTTTAAAAATAATGCCTTTAGGAGATTCAATTACTGATACACTGATTCATCGAGGATCTTTATACTTTGATCTCAAAGAAGAAAATATTGACTTTGAATTTGTTGGAACACAGGGAAATGAACCATTAAAACATGAAGGCAGACCAGGTATAACTATTGATGGAATAGTTAATAATGAAGCTTGGAACAAGTCTGATACTCCTGATATTATTTTATTAATGGCAGGAGTAAATGATTTCATACAACAAGGAGATTCATCTATAAAAGCTGTTACAGAACTCCAAGAACTATATCTACAAATCCTTGAAGATTTGCCTAATGTAGAATTATATGTAGCTTCTGCTTCATAAAACCGATATAAAACGTCATAACATGACATTTTACTGTTTACTTCCTGCTTCAACTGAGGCCGTCGGCGGCTACTCATCCACAGGCATTCACGGTCAAGCCGACCGCATCTCTCAAATTAATACTAGCGTTTAAATCTCTGTCTATTGACAAGCCACACTCAGGGCAGTCATAAGTCCTTACATTTAACGGCATATCTTGGACATGACCGCAGTTTGAGCAAGTTTTTGATGATGGAAAGAATCTATCAACGACTACTAATTCAGAGCCGTACCACTCACACTTGTACTCAAGTTGTCGCCTGAATTCATAAAATCCTTGATCGGCTATAGACTTAGCTAGCTTATGGTTAGCCAACATACCGCGAACATTCAAATCTTCAATTGACACAATGCTGTGGTTTTTAGCTAGATATGTTGTCAATTTATGAAGCACGTCTTTACGGATATTAGCTACCTTTGTGTGTAGCTTGGCAATTTTAAGTTGCGCCTTTTTCCAGTTAGCTGAACCAATCTTTTTATTGCGGTTAAGGTATTGTAACTTAGAGAGCTTGCTTTCAAATTTCTTGTAAGATTTAGCGCCAGGGAAAACAACTCCCGTGCTTAAAGTTGCTAAGGTTTTTACACCTAAATCAACACCTACAACTTCAGTGGTCTTTTCTGTTGGATTAGGAGTGAATTCATAGCTACAACTTAAGTACCAATCTCCTGCCTGTCTACTAATGGTGATTTTTTTAGTTGTAGCTTCAACTGGTTCATAAGTTTTAACAATACCAATAAAAGGTAATTTATGATTCCATCCATTTAGTTCTATTGGTTTTCCACAATTATCAATTGTGAAGGAATCATGTTTACCTTTCTTCTTGAACCTTGGGTGTTTACCCAACCCTTGAAAAAACCTCTTGAACGCTTCACCTAAATTGATGAAAGCATATTGATAGACCCTAGAGGACAAGTTTTTCATCCAAGGATAAAGTGGTTTTGTGTGATTGGTAAAAACCTCTCTTAGCTTTCGAGCATTAGGCTTGTAACCATGAATATATGCAGCATTCCACAAACTTAAACCCCAGTTATAGCACCATCTGCTATACCCCGCGTGTTGAGCCATCAGAGTTTTTTGCTGGTTATTCAGTTTGAGCTTGGTTCTAATGGATTTCATTTCATTTATTTGTGTTTCATGTGCGCAGCAAACACAATCGGTCTAATAGTACGGTTTATAACGTATAATATCGTTATTTTTTGATTAAGTCAATGCTCTTGGTTTGATAAATTTCACTAAGTTATTGTTCGAGACAACTATCGTATTGTGCCGCGTTATGACGTAAATTGTTAACTAAGTCAAAACTCTCTGTTTAGAGTGTGATGTGGATGTTCCCGATGTCCCCCCTCATGGTGATCCCATTGGGATTGATTTGGGACTCGATAAATTCCTAGCCACATCAGAGGGAGAATTAATTAAACGACCCAGATTCTTTAACAGTTTGCACCGCCAGATGAAATTACTGCAACGCAGACTCCAGAAGAAACAGATTGGGTCAAATAACTGGCAAAAGTTAAGCAAGATTATTGCTCGTTTACACGAAACGATAGCCAATACTCGAAAAGACTTCCATTTTAAGTTAGCCCATCATTTATGTGACCAAGCAGGAATGATTTTTGTTGAAGACCTTAATTTTCAGGCATGGGCCAAAAGAATGTTGGGAAAACATACCTTAGATGCAGGTTTCGGTCAGTTTGTCACCATCCTGCAATGGGTTTGTTGGAAGCGAGGAGTCTATTTCGGGAAGGTCAATAAAGATTATACTTCTCAAATTTGTCCCAATTGCAATGCTCATACAGGGAAGAAAAAACTCAGCTTTAGAGTTCATTCTTGTCCTGAATGTGGTTATATGACTCATCGAGACGTGGCCTCCGCGCTGATTGTGAGAAATAGAGGGGTGTCTGAGGTGGGGCGCATCTTGGACGTTAAAGAAGTTGCCTGGGGAGGCGGTCTGACGGGGACTAGAAACGGTCTAGTTAAGAGCCTAAGAAACAGGAAAAAGGGTGGAGAAGCGTGGATTTATCCCGCTTCGTAACATCCGCTTGAGAATCCCCGTGCATTTATGCCGGGGAGTACGTCAACAATTCAACTTTGCCAGATTTTAACGATCGCCCCGTAATATCAAATCCGGTTGAATACTTATTATATAGTTGGGGAAGAGGGGGAAGTGTCGAGAGATTGAAGTATAGTTATAAACATATACTATATAACCGGATTCTATATATAGCGCTGTGCGCAGGGAACAGGGAACAGGGAACAGGGAACAGGGGGAATAAATTGCCGATCATATAAGACTTCTAGCTCTTTTGCCCCTACTACAATTTGTAAATATACCAGCGCTCATTGCTACTAGCTGGTCGGATTTTTGAAGATGAATATGATTTGGCGATGGCTGTTATAGAGGGTGTAGAAGCTCGCGCTCAACAAGACCAACATACCACAGAACGTTTTCTATTTAATTCTGCCTAGCTACTTATGAGTTTTGGTCATTCGTCTAAAAAAAGCGAGTGCTAATTGGTGAGGTCTCCCCAGAATGTAAGACGCACTCAAGACACAAAAACATTCTCAGGCAAATGAATTAACAGAAGGGGATTGTGGGATTGGCATGACTCAAGGATCCAGAACGTGGATTAATTTTGGCTACTAGAGTTGGCAAACAAAGTCACGAGTTCCGATACAGAATTAATCGCCAATACAGAAGGAAAAACTAGCTGTAAACATTATTATACAGATGATTGGGGTGGGTATGAACGAGTTTTACCACCAGAAGTAGAACATATCATCGGTAAAGACCAGACTCAGCAATTAGAACGAACTAATAGAATTGTCCGACAGCAGATAGGTCGGTGGCATCGCACCCCAGAATAAGTTTGGTAAGGTCTGGCAGCAAACGGAAGTAACAGTGAGGTTAGCGTTCGCGGAGCGTGGCGTCAGGCGTATCGCCTACTTTAATTGGATTTGGGTTCATAGTCGCAAGGACAATACTGCAGCCCAAAGATCGGGGCTGGCGTTGGCGGAGCCTAGCGGCAGCTATATCGCCCCTTGGAACTGGAATGATCTAATTACCATTCCCACACTTTGCGCTCTGCACTACCCCATATAGTACATAGCCCAATCTGATAACTATGCCAATAGTAAAACCTCAGTATTTTTGCCCAAAATTGTGTAATTTAACAGAAAAATGCCTTGACAGATTATACTTATAACACTTTTCATTTAAGTAGACTACAAAATTCTCTTGGATTAGGGAGTATCGATTAGGAGGCCACTGTAGTCTATATATTTGAAAATCGCTATAATATCCATCAAGGCTCAAAGTATTGCCGAAATATCAGCACATTTAGAAAATAAACAAAAATTACATTTTGTCAAGTTGTTTACGCAAATCTTCCAGTTCAGCATCAACCTCCGATTTTTCTGCTGAACCCTGATTTGACGCAGGTAGTTGATTCTGACTTACAGAACCTCCAGAGAGTTGTGCCTTCATCACCGCTAACTCATCATCAACATCACTACTAGCTTCCAACTTTCGGAAATCCTCTTCCAAACCACTGCCACCAGCTAACTCTGCTGTAGCTTGGGAACGGGCCTCCATTTGTAAAACTTTTTCTTCCATCCTGTCAAAAGCTGCCATTGCCCCGCTAGTATTCAGAGAACCCATGGTATTATTGAGTTGCTCCTGAGTTTTAGCAGCAGTCATTCGCGCTTTCAGCATATCCTTCTTCGCCTTAGCTTCAGAAATCTTACCTTCCAAAGCAGTTAAATTCCGCTTTAAAACTTCTACCTGACTTGTTTGACTGTCCAAAGATACTTTTACAGTGTCTGCTGTCTCAGAATAAGTCTTCTTACGCTGTAGAGCTTCCTTGGCCAAATTTTCATCTCCTTTTTGTAGAGCTAACTGTGCCCTGGAGTACCATTGATTAGCTTGAGATTGAGCTTGATTATATTGTTGTTGGCTACGTTTCTGAGTAGCAATAGCACTAGCAACAGCCTGACGCAACTGTACCAAATCTTCTTGCATATCAATAATAGACTGCTCTAGAACCTTCTCAGGGTCTTCAGCTTTACTTACCATTTCATTAACATTAGCTCTGACAAGGCGACCAATTCTATCAAATAATCCCATAATTTTATTTTTCCTTTGATGTTTAATTTAGCTTCTAGCTCTTACTGGCCAATACTAACTACTATAAGCCAAATTTTTCATTAGTAATAGATAAGGATACTCTCCCCATAGCTATACATTCATTTTAAGTCTTTCTTTCTCCGCGAACTACCCATAAAAATCAGGACTTTGCTGAGTGGTAATGATTTTTAGATTAAGTATCAACGAAAAACATCGGACATAAATATTAAGACTGAAATATTGAAGATGGGTTTAGCTGGATGAGAAAAAGTCTGTTGCTTTGTCCTTTAGCAAGATTAGTTTGTTTAAAGCAAAACAGTATAATAAGAATCCCCAGAACCTTAGTTATCTTGAGTAGCTAGAATACTTCAAGTAAAAAGACAGATTCTTCTTCATAGTTTAAACCCAAATAAGAAAACCTCTATAATTCATGTAAATTGATTCCATATATCTTCAAATTATGATTCTGTTTTTCTGAGATTAGAACTATCTTGAATTGGTAACTGAGAATTACTTCCCCCAGGCAACATTTCCGCCTTCATCGCCTCCAACTCAGTCTCAATATCATTACCTTCTTCCAAAGAAGCAAATTGTTTTTCTAAACTATCAGTTCCCAACTCAGCGATCGCCTCAGACTTAGCCTCAAGCTGCATTACCTTCTCTTCCATCTTCTCAAAAGCACTCAAAGCATTACCAGTATTCACAGTGCCCAAAATTTCATTTAGCTTTTCCGAGGCCTTAGCAGAACGTGCCCTGGCAATATACATATTCTTTTTTAGTTTAGCCTCACTAATTTTTTGTTCCAGCTGTCTCATATTTTGCTTCAGCTTTTCCATTACCTGTTTTTGCTGTTCCACCTGAATTTTCATTGATTTAGCAGTTTCTTGGTAAGATTTGCGTCTAGTTAGAGCTTCCCGTGCCAAATTTTCCTGGCCTTTTTGCAGAGCTAACTGCGCTCTCCTATACCATTCATCTGCAGTAGACTGAGCTTGAGAACATTGTCGTTCTGTACGTTTTTGAGTAGCGATCGCCTGTGCCACTGCCTGGCGTAGTTTCACCAGGTCATTTTGCATATCTGTCACTGTCTGTTCCAGAACCTTCTCTGGATCTTCCGCACCAGAAATTAAAGTATTAATATTAGCACGAATTACCCGCCAAACACGGTCTAAAAGTCCCATAAAGACTATCCCTCTTCATTATTATTTATTATATTTTGATTTATCTATAGCAGGGAACAGCGAGAAAAACATTTACCCTGATGGTAGTCCTGCATGGTAATTGTGAGGATATATATTTTTTAATTTCTCCCACACTCCCGGTGTTCCCCACACTCCCGGTGCTTCCTTTAGCATTACTATACACAACTACCCCCCTGATTTGGAGCATCATTAGTCTCTGTCCTAATCTACCTGTCTATAGCTTAAGTTAATTGAGTAATAAAATAGGGCTGCTGAATTCAGAGATGAATTTTTTAGGAATAGGTAAAGCCTACTTACTCTTTCATGTGAACCTACAATTTATCCCCCAAATATGCAACGCCGAAAATAAGCTTTAGGAGTCATATAAATCTGGTGAAATACCTCACTATAATTTAGTAGTCAATAAGCTAACTGCTTCGCAGAAGTCAAAACTGATGCATTAAAAGCCTATTAGACCTCTGGTAAGAATCAAAAATAAAATCAATTATTATCCATAAATTATCAATTATTTCCCCTATTACCTATTATCTATTGCCTATTCCCTCTTTTGGAGGAGATGTCTATTGATGGATGAAGGCTTGCCAGACTCAAAGCATTTTTCCATTTCTACGGGTTAAGTTTCTTAGCTCTGTATCCAGTTGATTCTTTTTTCAGTAGTTAGTAGTGATATTTCAATCCATATCAACTACATCATATTACCTATTACTTCAACAGAGTTAACTTTTCAATTCTGACTGGTAGCTAAAATTATTTGCCCAAGTCATTTTAATAATTCTCAGGTGGTAACTTATAGTATTTCGCATCAACTCTTTCCTGCCGTAATTCTTGGAGAAATTTCTTTGCTTTTTCTGGGTCCCAAAAAGCCCCCATTTGTATCTTCATACCATTAGTCGTTTCACGAATATAAGCATCTGAGACTATTTGCTGTGCATTGTACAAAGACTCTTCATTCACATAATCTACAACAACATAATACCAACCATTATCTGACTGTATAGGAGTAGTTATTTCAGAACTGTCAGAATTTTTTACTGTTGGAGATGGTACTGGAGAAGATGGAGTAGTTACAACAGATTGTTGATTAGGAGATTGAGTAGACTGAGGCAATAAGGTGCTGCTGAGATTATCAAGTTCTGCCCTTGGTTTATAAGTAGGTTGTGCCACAGTATTAGTACTTCCGGATATTGGAGGTGGTACCACAGGTTTCAATGTTGCAGTGGGAGATGGAAACTGGCTAGATTTAGGATTAACATTACTTAGGGTATTCAAATCTAAATCTACAAATTCTTGAGATGCCAAGTCAGGAGATTTTGGTAAAGGTTGGTCCTCTCTATTTTGACCATTACCACCAGTAGTATCATCTGTATCTTTTTGAGCTGAAGTATCTTTTAACAAACGGTCTAAACCAAGATTTTTCAGACCTGATGGATTCATCACAACATAACCCAAAGTTGTACAAGAAATCAAAAATAGAAACATGGAAACTATTCCTAGAGGAGTAAACAAACTTGCTAAGTAAGTAGGTTGCTCCTGACGACGGGATTTTAATTTGTCTAGACTCTGTAGAAGTTGTTCTGAAGATTCAAGGTTGTCATCTGGCGCTGTGGAATTATCTGTACCTAGTTGAGATTTCTGTTTCTCACCATCCTGATTTTCTGCATCAGCTCTGTTGGCCATAGTAAGTTCTGATGGAGTTGGAGGTTCGATCGCTACTGGTGAATTTTTGTTGGCGGAAGTGTTAGATATTTCAGAGTCTTCTAGTGATAATTTTGGTTCTGATAAAGGTAATGGGGATGCTGTTTGGTCATCTACCGGTGATACAGAAATTAATTCGGGTGTTTTATAAATTTGTTTATTACTATTTTGCTGAGAAACTTGTGATTGTTCTGTTCGCCTGCGGTACTTGCGATATCTTGTTAATTCTGCTTCTAGTTGTACATCTAAACTGTCCATTACAGCTTGCAAAGTGGGATTCAATTGGTCTGTAGAGCTTTTAGTGGACTTAACCAAAGAACTTTGACTCATTTGAGAACTCCTGTTACCGACTCAATAAATTTTATATTTGAGATAGAATGTCCCAACTATTGTAAAACGACTATGGATTTTCAATCTCTCAATCAGATTTTAGGCTATCTCCAAATTATGGAGCGATCGCCTCAACAACAACAGTTTCTGAAACTGATGGAATGTTGGGAACAAGTTTTAGGAGTTATGGCTACCCAAACTAAGCCTCTATATATAGAGGGAAAAGTTTTATATGTAGCAACATCTAGTGCTGCTTTATCTCAAGAACTTAGTTTTCGGGTGTCCCAACTTTTAGATAAGCTCAATCATTTTTTACCCACACCTCTAAACAATATCCGGTTTTCTGCTGCTCACTGGCATACAATTCAATCTCATCAATCGAGACAAACTGACAAAAATGATTGGCTACAGCATCCTAGCATGATTCCTAAATCTCAAAAAGCAACCTTGAAAGACTCGACTCATAAAAATCAAAGTCCTCAAACCACATTTAAAAATTGGGCTAAAACTATCAATACCCGCTTTCAAGGTTTACCTCTATGTCCTCAATGCCAATGTCCTACACCCCCGGGAGAAATTCAACGTTGGTCAGTATGTGCAATTTGTGCCACTAAACAGTGGTCATCAAGTTAATTTTTAATTATTTCATAATTTTAACTCCTCAAATGTAATTGAAAAGACAAAAACATTAATTTTTATATTAAGTGGGTGACTAGAAATTTTTGATAGTTTTTTGAGTCTATCTTTATGGGCTTTAAGCCAAAAATATTTTCCATTACTTGGTTTAAATATTATCTATTTTACTTCGATCTGACTTATCTTTTAACTTGATCCCTATCAAGTTTACCGAAATAATGTATGAATTAATACATTTTTACGTACTAGATTTCGCATAAATGTTTCTGTTTATAAAGTAATTATAAAAATAATATAAATTTTATTTAATTGATAGGGATATTCATAATCTAGGTGTCACAATGGATTTAATAGATTAAAACCACGAGTCTCTTGGATTCAAAATAATTAAGATAGACTCAATTAAATTTAGGAAAATTTTTTATGAAACCCACTTTAGTT
Source organism: Okeania sp. SIO1H4 (assembly GCF_010672695.1). NCBI lineage: Bacteria > Bacillati > Cyanobacteriota > Cyanophyceae > Oscillatoriales > Microcoleaceae > Okeania > Okeania sp. SIO1H4. The sequence goes on along the minus strand of NZ_JAAHGB010000006.1, from coordinate 294,566 downwards.
TGTCGTAATTGCCGATACTATTTACCAGAAGGAAGACGTGGTGGTGTTTGTCAAAAGTTAACTACACCAGTTGAAAGTAATTGGAAAGCCTGTTCGTTAGCTTCATCTCCCTTCAATAAATCCTGGGAAAATCTTGAGAGTATAGCTATCTGGAATCAGCAAATCGATCAAAATTTGGAAGTAGTTAGTTTTACCTAAAATGAAAGTTAAAAGCCTTGTTTCTTTCAAGAGGGTACTTGATACCCTTCTATCTATAAGAACAAGGTTTGTCTCCAATTTTTTTTAGCTCAACTAACTAACAAAATTGGGGTTAGTTATTATGAGAAATATAAGTTAAGGTCTCAGTAACTTATCCATGTCAAAAAAAAGCTACATTTTTATCCTGACTCTAAGAGACTTTTTGTAAAGTTTTGTAAGGGAAAAGAACGCTCTTTAAATTGTAACTACTTGGTTATTTATCCCAAACTTTGTGCTTTGAAATACTGAATTGGTGAGGAGTAAAAACACTTTATAATTCTTGACAAACAATCTCTAAGGTAACCAAGGGTATCTGCGAAAGTCTGGAGGTCGTTTTTCTAGGAATGCTTTTTTACCTTCAGCTCCTTCCTCTGTCATGTAGTAAAGAAGAGTAGCATTACCAGCCAATTCTTGTAGACCAGCTTGCCCATCACAGTCAGCATTAAAAGCAGCTTTGAGACAACGAATAGCGATCGGGCTTTTTTCCAGAATTTCTGAAGCCCAGTTAATGCCCTCTATTTCTAGTTCCTCTATAGGTACAACACAGTTAACCAAGCCCATTTCCAAAGCTTCTTGAGCTGTATACTGCCGACAGAGGAACCAAATTTCTCGTGCCTTTTTCTGACCAACTATTCTAGCTAAATAACTTGCCCCAAACCCACCATCAAAACTACCTACCTTAGGTCCAGTTTGACCAAAAATTGCATTGTCAGCAGCAATAGTTAAGTCACAAATAATATGCAAAACATGACCCCCCCCAATAGCATATCCAGCAACTAAAGCAATGACAACTTTGGGCATGGAACGAATTAAGCGTTGTAAGTCCAATACATTCAGTCGTGGTACTCCAGTCTCATCAACATAACCTGCTGTACCTCTTACACTTTGGTCTCCACCAGCACAGAAAGCATACTTACCATCTGTGTGAGGTCCAGCACCTGTAAATAAAACTACTCCAATATTTGGATCTTCACGAGCATCAACAAAAGCATCATAAAGTTCAAACACAGTTTTAGGACGAAAAGCATTGCGTTTGTGGGGACGATTAATAGTTATTTTGGCAATTCCATCAGTTTTGTGGTAAAGAATATCGCTATACTCTTTAACAATTTGCCATTTTATTTGCAAAGGCTGATTACTCATATTTTTAGAAGTTGATAGATATTTTGTTTTCAGTACACCAGGTTACTAGATATCTAACAGCTTTATTTAACTAATCTCAAACCTTATTATTTCGATTTACTGTAATACCACCTGTTTTTTAGTCAATCCTTTAACATCCTGCTTATATTGAACTAGTATTTTCTTGTTGTACTATGGTTGATGGATTTAAGTTTTCTCCCGTCCCAGGTGAACAACGACCTAGTACCACTACATGGAAGTTAAAAGTCAAAAGTATTGATTTGTAATTGTTTTAGGATTTTGTCTGGTCAGTTATTTCCGCTATCCTGCACTATTGTTAGATAAACAAGTTGCTAGATTGTCTAAGCCCAAGTCTATTGCTAAAATCCTGTCAGGTTTTATCGGAGATTTTAGATGATTGACCATCCAAGTTATCTAGTCCATCAAAAGTGGATGAGTCGAGTATTAGAATTGGCCAAAATTGCTGGTAATGCTGGAGAAGTACCAGTTGCAGCTGTCATAGTAAACTCAGATGGCAAGTTGATTGCAGAAGCTCAAAACCGACGGCAGCGAGATTTTGACCCTACTGCTCATGCAGAAATATTGGCTTTGCGACAAGCGGGACAAATTTTGCGGAATTGGCACTTAAATAAATGTACTCTCTACGTTAATCTCGAACCTTGCCCGATGTGTACGGGGGCAATATTGCAGGCAAGAATAGGTTTATTGGTTTATGGAGCAGACGATCCGAAAACTGGCACAATACGAACTGTTGCTAATTTTCCAGATAGTGTTTTTTCTCATCATCGTCTGGCTGTATTGGGAGGAATAATGGAATCTGTTTGTCGTCAAGAATTACAGTTTTGGTTTGCTCACCTTCGGTAAACAAGAAAGGGAATTATTTTGTGGTGAAACCTGCTATCCACAATGACAGATAATGAGCAATTTTTGTGTTTATCTAAGTAAAGTAAATTAACTTTGAAAATATAGCAGTCTCAGGAAAGGTTATACCATTTCTGAATAGTAATCCTATGTTTGATTGCTATATAACTACTGCCTAACTCCCCATCTCCCTATCTCCACATTACAAAGATATATAGCAAACTTTTTGAGATTTGGTATTAAGATATATCATATCAAATCCGTTGAATTTGGTATAAAAACATTCTCCATCTTCACCATTACCAAATCTTTATAAATTTTTTTCCCTCTTGACTCCTGAGTTCCCCTCCTGGGAGGGGTTAGGGGTGGGTTGATTCCTGACTCCTACTTCAAAAGATTTTATACGGGTGCATCTCAATTTTGAATAAAGCCAAAAATTTATCGCTTTTAGGGAACAGGGAACAGGGAATAGGGAACAGGGAATATATAGGAAAAAAGTATTTTTGCAAATATGAGATACACCCTTTTATACAGATGCTACCGGATTTGATATCAAAAGTTTAAAACTCAGATAAAACAAAATTTTTTCTTCTCTTCTAGATAATTAAAGCCTTCTTCCTTCTACTATAAAATAGTCAGCATTCAGCAGCCAGCTATTAGCTAGCCGCATCAGGTCGGAACTGCGGAGTTCAGCTAATTTTGTGGAAGGTAAAAGCAACCTTTGAAATTGATTTTGAATAAAAAGTTACTGCCATGTGTTCCCTTGCCAAACCTGAGAAGTAATTATTGATTACTGATTGCTGTTTGCGTAGCATCCCACAGGGAAGTGCTGACTGCTAATAGCTGAATGTTTACATAAAATAGGCAGATAAAAATAAAAAAGATGATAACTGAAGTGTTAATTTCTATAGCTGACAGTATAAGAAGTGTCATTTAAGGATGCCACTAGAACAGGAATAAAGTTTACCTTAGAGTCAAGAAATTAAATTAGATGATTGAGCTAAAAAAACTATGATAAATCTTGACTTTATCCAAGCTTCTTTAAGGAAATTACATTCTCCAGTAAACTCAAAACCTTCTAGCATTTCTCCTTGGTTAGCATCTTTATCTTATTTTTTAGGTCATCATATAGTAATGCCATTGTATTTTCGTAAAATAAATATTATTGGAAAAGAGAATATTCCGAAAGATGGACCTGTGATTTTAGCTCCCACTCATCGTTCTCGTTGGGATGGGTTAATCATACCTTATACTACAGGTAGATTAGTGACTGGTCGAGACCTAAGATTTATGGTTAGTATGGATGAAATGAAATGTTTACAAGGATGGTTGATTAGACATTTGGGCGGGTTTCCTCTTAATCCAAAAAATCCGGCAGTTTCTTGTTTTCGCTATGGAGTAGAATTAATGTTAAAGAGGGAAATGTTAGTGATATTTCCTGAAGGTAAAATTTATCGCGATAATCAAGTTCATTCTCTCAAAACAGGATTAGCTAGAATAGGATTACAAGCTGAGTCTTATCAACAAAATCTTGGTGTTAAAATAGTGCCTATATCTTTGAATTACAACCCAGTTATTCCACGCCGTGGTTGTAATGTTATGGTTCGTATTGGTGTTCCTTTATCTGTAAATGATTATATTTATGGATCGGGGAAAAAGCAGGCACAAAACTTAACTATGGATTTAGAAGCAGCACTTAAAAATATAGATGGGCATTCAACAATTAATAATTAATAATTAATAACTGGAGAGTACAAAGTTCTGCTAAAAAACAGTTGGCTCTCAAGGTTGAAAGTGTTACTGGGAAAGGTTTACAGCACCTACGCTCTGTGAATGGAGAATTTTTAACCTTGAGTCCGTGAAACCCTTGACTAGCAATAGTTATTCCCAGAACTTTGCACTGTCTAGTTAATAATTAATAATTAATAATTACTTCTCCTGAAAACGGATAGAATTGGCGAATAAGATTTTTGTGATTTATCTATTCTTTAAATCAGAGGCTATAAATCTTGATTATTTGGTAAATCAGAGAAGAAAGAAGGAGGATTATAAATATACTTTTTCTCACCAATCAGGGTGAATAATTAATTTTCATTGTGAGTCTAAAGTTTTTGAATTTGATGACAACATCAATATTCTATAGCCAAGAATATAGAAAAGGCTTTGATTTATTTATAGTGATTTTGAAAGATTCTTGATTATCCTCAATTTTCAGCACACCTGAATACTGTCAAAAAAATATATATAATACTAGCTTGATAAATGTTGATTACAAATAATAGATGATTTTGGTATGGAGTTGGTTTATTTTTGTGAAAAATTATCGAGCTAATTGAGTGAGAAAATATATTATTGTTATTGTTATTGCTTTTTTCTAACTTCTTCCCTCTTTTGTTTGATTTCACATCTAGTTCTGGGCTGTTTCATTCTAAACTGTGATATTGTATGTATTGACGAAACTACGTTATTTCAAACTTTAGTAAATTGATCTTTCGCTGTCTGAAAATCAATAAATTTATTGCCAAAATCTAGAATTAAATGACTATGTTTCTAGATAACTCAAGCCTTATTCCTTAACTACACTATTTGTAATAATTTTTTTTCAAAATGGTATAGTATGATAATTATCAATAATTTGGAAAAAATCCAAAACTAATATGAAATACTAAAATTTTTGCTATGTATCCTTTTTCTTGTCAAAGAGTTTTAAGGGAGGTATTACGTAGCATTATTTTTCATATTTCATATGTGGATATGTGGCAGAAGGAAGAAGGAACAAGGAAAAATCTGGTGTTGCCTGAGTTTTAAGTTTTTGATATATCCGCGCTCTTTCCTTTGACTTCTATAACATTATAAGATTAAATATTTGAGTAGTGATGTACAAGTAGTGATTTTTATAGTTTTGTTTCTAAAAGTGAAAGGGATTTACTTATCAATATCACTACATTTGCAGAACTACCAAAATTTGAAGTTCCTATCTTTTTTACCTTTTCTGTATTTCTGCACAACTTATAAAAGTTTGCACCGATAGTTAGGAACAGTTTAAGATTGATCGCTATTTCTTATTCCCAAAAATTCTCAAAATTTGTACTTAATTTAGTCGAAAACTTCTGTAAAATTAAGACTACTATATGAGGATATTTCGTATATGAAGCCAGTATTGACAAATTTAATCCCTAATTTTAAATCTAGCCAAATTGTGTGTTTGGAGTATGAAAATACTTGTTTATATGCAGAAGTAATTCAAGTATTAGAAACACGCAAAATGTGTTGGGTTCGTCCTTTGTTGTTGAAATTATCTACTTCAGAGGTTAGGTGTGAAAATCATCAAAAAAATTTAGAAAAATCAAGTTTATGGGATGTGCGAGATGGTGCTGATTTGGTTTGGCCAATATGTTTATTCAGGGAAGCTATTGATACAGAGTTTATTCCACTTTTGACTGAATTAGAATTGCTAGATAGTCAAGAGAAAAATCTGCAAATTTCACACCAAAAATTACAACATTTTGTGAGGAAAGTTTGGCAGGCTTATCCTGATGCTTTTCCCTTGATTCATGATTAATATTTGGAATACTTGAGAAGTAATAAATCTAGCAATTAATCGATGTTATTTTTCTTGTATTTTCTATTTAGCGACTAATCCGGAGTGAAAGCTTCAATAATTAGGACTTGCTGATTAACTCTCAAAGCATTGACAGATAAATGCAAGTGTCTTTTTAGGTGGAAAAAAATCCCAGATTTTCGGTCTAAAAGCTCAAAAAGTTAGTATTTTGGGCAGACAAGGGCAAAAAAATTAAGGGACAATTCTTACAACCATCTCCTAATTAATTCCCATTTCTCCTGAGTTCTTAGTTCTGGGTTCTACCCTTACCAAAAGATTTTTTCAGCAAACCTTAATTCATCATAGTTAATAGTTGTTTGGGAAATATCTGGAATATTAGTTTCGGGTAAAGGTTGGGGTGATTTTTGAGGTTGTATAGTAGGATGAAATTTTTGTTGTGGAATAGGAATAGGTTGAGGGGGTGAAGGGTGAGAAATTATAGGAAAATTAAGTTTGGGAGAATAGATATAAGTCGCAACAATAAATATGAATATACCTGTTCCAGTTAGTAATATATTTGTTTCTCCTCGATCAAAAGTTTTGACAGAATTTTGATAAAGAGGTTTGATACCTGGAATATTTAAGGTAGCCATTTGAGACATAATTGTTCGAGAAACCTTAGATATTTGAGAAATAATACTCTGAGGTTGAACTTGAAGTAATGTCAACCATTCCTGTACAGTTTGAGGGCGGTATTCAGGTTGAATTTCCATTCCTTTAATAATGGCATTATTCACGCGATCGCTAATTTCTGTATTGATTTTTTTGGTTCTACTAATAAGTCTTGCTTACTTTGTATTTTTATCAGCTTGAAAATTAACTTTAAAGCGAAACGGACTTGTTTTGGTAAGGGGGTTTTATGTATGACTATAGGATTAAAATTTTGTATTTATTATTTCCAGATTTTGACCAAATATCTTCTGCATTTATGCTCAACCCTAAAATTAAAGCACTACCAGCAAGAGCAGTGATATAAATAGGAATATGTTCTTGTCTCCAATCAGTTAATCAGTTACTCCAAATACACCAATTATACCTAAAAGACTGGTAGCAAAGTCTCAAATAGACCCTGCTGCAAATATAAAAAGTAAAAATTCTTGTATTTTATTTAATATCATGTCCGGATAATTAGTTATAAAAAAACTTTCTCCTTCTTCTCCTGTTGTTCTTCTTTATTACCTCTTTCCTCCTGATTCCTGACTCCTGAGGACTGACTCCTCCGTAGTTATTTATTTATCACTGTTTAACCGGACATGATATAACTCCGAACTTGTTTAAAGTTATTTATCTGAAATAAAGAACAATTCCAACAATAATAGCTGCGACAAAAAAATATTACCATGAACAAATTATTTGAGATTCTTATTTGTTTGTGAGGAAATTTATTTTGGTTTATTGGTTCATATTCACTAGTTAATATTTCATTTTGACTAATTACTGGATAACTTGTAAATGATTCGTCTTTAATCTCCCACTTGTGAATAAAATCTTGAAATTATTTTGTGGATATAGCGTAAATAAAGTCTTTAAGAGATTGCCATTTAGTTTTAATTAACCAATTAGATAACTGCTCCTTGCGCTCTTTTTATCGGCAACTTGTACATGATGCAATTAATCCCGGAATTAATATGTTAAAGCGTCTGGCTATATATAATCAAGAACGTCAAGAAATTCAACAGCAATCCATTAGAATTGGAATTGGAATCAATACCGATGATTTAATGTTAGGAACTGTGGGAGGTGGGAAAAGAATTAGACATCTGGTGAAAATAAACTTACCCTTTATTTAACATAAGCTAGAGTTGTAAAAGTCAGTTCCCTAAATCATTTTTCGTACCTTTTTCCTAAAAATCTATTCCCTGTTACTTTCCGGAGCTGTTGCCTGTTGCCTGCTATGTGCAAAAAGTCTATATCTTTTTCACGCCTATGTCTATTGATACTACAGTGATCGGTGATGCTGTTAATTTAGCCTCTCGTTTAGAAAATTTAACTAAGTTATATGGATCTAATATTTTAATCAGTGGAAATACTTTATTTGATTTAGAAGAATTCGATAAATATAATTATCATTTTTTAGATAGAGTTAAAGTAAAAAGGAAAAAAGAAGCAGTTGCAGTATTTGAAATTTTGGATGGAGATGCTGAAGCACAAAAGCAATTAAAAATTCAAACCAAAACTGAATTTGAACAAGCTATTATTCTTTATTATCAACAAAAATATTCAGCAGCAAAAGAAATTTTCTTAAATATTTTCCACATCAACCTGGAAGACAAAGCTGTAAAACTTTATCTCAAACGTTGTCAAAAATCTCAAATTTACGGCATTCCAGAAGAATGGAAAAAAGAGATAGTAATTATAGATAAATAGTAGATTATATTATAGGGCAATTTATGAATGAAATATTACCTTATATTTATTTCTCAATATAATATCTAAATTTTTCTGTTTTTTCTTAAACGCCTATTTTTAGGCCATAAATCAGTTTCTAAAATTAATTAGTGAGAAATGGGAGTAAACCATTCCCTAAAAAAACCCTTAATTAGATGGTATAATTGAAAAATCTTAATTTAATACGATTCACACAAAAACGCTATATATAGTGAATAAAAACTATAACGTTATAGATATATAGTGTTTATAATTCATACGTTGTGTAATACCAGTTTGATAAGTGTTTGTGACAAATGGTAGGAACGTTGTATGCAACGTCCGTAGGTCAGAAGGAAGAGAAAAGAAGCAAAAAAATATTGAAGAAAAAAAAGGTAAAAATAAATAGATATAACTATCTAAAATGAATTGGAGAATCTCTTTTTAAGTATCTCTGATTGAGATGCACCTTTTTGTAGAATTCTTTTTTTAAGCTGGTATAAATCCTAATTAAAGTTCAAATATTATAAATAAAACTAAAATGCTTACCAAAAATCAACAACAAACAAAACAAAATTGGAAACAAATAGCCAAACAATTTGAAACTGTTGTGGGTAAAAAAGGCGTAGTTCAACGCAAAGAAGAATTATTAGTATATGAATGTGATGGTCTAGCTAGCTATCGTCAACGTCCCGCATTAGTAATATTACCACGCACTACTGAACAAGTCGCAGCAGCAGTAAAAATATGCGATCGCTTAAATATTCCTTGGCTTCCTAGAGGTGCAGGAACGGGTCTTTCTGGAGGGGCATTACCAATAGAAAACTGCGTTTTAATTGTCACTTCATTAATGCAAAAAATCCTGAAAATAGACTTAGAAAATCAACAAGTTGTTGTACAACCAGGAATTATAAATAATTGGGTAACACAAGCAGTTAGTGGAGCTGGTTTTTATTATGCTCCTGACCCTTCCAGTCAAATTATTTGTTCTATTGGTGGGAATATTGCCGAAAATTCTGGAGGGGTTCATTGTCTCAAATACGGTGTAACAACCAATCATGTTTTAGGACTAAAAATAGTTACTCCCGAAGGCTCAATAGTTGATCTTGGCGGACAAATTCCAGAGATGCCTGGTTATGACTTAACAGGTTTATTTGTAGGTTCCGAAGGTACCCTGGGAATAGCTACAGAAATTACTCTCAGAATTCTCAAATCTCCCGAATCAGTTTGCGTGCTTTTAGCAGGATTTCCTAATATTGAAGCTACCGGACAAACTGTGTCAGATATTATCAGTTCTGGCATTATTCCTGGGGGGATGGAGATTATGGATAATTTCAGTATTAATGCTGTGGAAGATGTCGTCAAAACCAATCTATATCCCCGAAATGCTGCTGCTGTTTTATTAGTAGAATTAGACGGTTTAGAAGTAGAAGTGGATCGAAACAAACAGCGCATCAAAGAAATATGCGAAAAAAACGGAGCTATAGAAATTACTACTGCTCATGAACCAGAAAAAAGGATGAAATTATGGAAAGGACGAAAAGCTGCTTTTGCTGCTGCTGGGAATATTAGTAAAAATTATTATGTACAAGATGGAGTAATTCCTCGGACAAAAATGGCTTATGTTTTAGGTGAAATTGAAGGAATTAGTCAAAAATATGGTTATCGTATTGCTAATGTATTTCATGCTGGAGATGGGAATCTTCACCCGTTAGTTTTATATGATGATGCTGTTGAAGGTGCTTTTGAAACTGTGGAAGAAATAGGTGGAGAAATTCTCAAGATTTGCGTGGAAGTTGGTGGTAGTTTATCTGGAGAACATGGCATTGGTTCAGATAAAAAATGTTATATGCCTTTAATGTTTAATGAGACAGATTTAGAAACGATGCAATGGGTAAGAAGTGTTTTTAATCCCAAGGGTTTAGCTAATCCTGAAAAAATCTTTCCTACACCTCGAACTTGTGGAGAGTCTGCTAATGTTCAGCAAGTTAAACAGTTTGAAGGAGCAGAGGTTTTTTAAATTTTATTTACCTTATTTATCAAATATTAGAGGCTGTTTGTAAAAGGAATATTAAATCCAGGCGTAGGGTGGGTTAGGCGACAATAATTAACAATAATTATGAGTCGCGAACCAAAATCTTAACTGTCTGCCGTAACCCACCGAACATACCGAATATTAAGCCAATATACTGTCTTAATCTTTGCTTGTACATTCACTTTCTTATCTAGTTACTAGATCAAAAAATGACAGATGAAGATAGAGACTTTAACCAAGTCAAAAGTCAAAAGTCAGAAGTTAACCCACCCCTAACCCCTCCCAGGAGGGGGATGCGTGAGCAACTCTCCAAAAATATTTCGTCTTAAAAGGCGGGGTTTTAGACCCAATTATTTTGATAAAATATTTTTGAAAATGGCAATGAATTAGAGTTACTTTATAGATGAGGAGTAGTATCTAGTGATAAATTTTCCACTTCCTACTCCCTCTTGATTTTTCAGTCAGATTACACATAAACAGAAGCAAATACAAATATTTCAGATATTGATATTAATTAAAAAATTAAACTTTTTTCTATTGAGGTACAAAAAAATTCTAGGTTTTAGGCAATAGTTCCAGAAAGCAACAGACAATAAGAAAGAAAAAGACAACTGTACCTTAGCAGAAGCTAGAAATGCTGGTAGTCCTGTAGATGTAGTGATCAAATTACAGTGAAGCGATATAGCTGCCGCACTTGCTCCCTCCGCCAACGCTTCATGATCATGGTGAATAAAATACCAAATAGCACCCAAGTGATTTTCTAATTTTTTAGAAAAGTATAAAGTTTTCCTGACTAACCGAGAAATTCTTTGACATCAAGTATTATTTAATCTTTCTATATAGGCAGTTAAACCAGTTTCTTTACCTGCTGATTTATGCCTATAATCAGGAAAAACTAAATCATCAGCTGACCAGAAATCTGTATAACAAATTGCACATTGCCTGTAGACACCAGGCAGTGAATTCCACAACCCTAATGCGCTGTTTTCTCCTAAACAGAAACCCACTATTTCTCTGGTTTCTATATCCATCGCCAGCCAGAGCTACTGTTTGTGATTTTTACTCCCAACAAATGACCACATTTCGTCGCAGGCAAAACTAGAATTTTCCCCGATTGCCTCACCATTTAGCATTAGTTTATCTACCACAACACTATTATTTTATTTACGAGCTGTTGTGCGGATAAATAGATCGTTGAAAGTATCTGTAATACTGTATTCCAAAGTTTTTCCACCAATCTCGTAGGTGAGGATACCGTCGTCGAATGTCAGAGTGAAATCTTCTCCTTGTCCGCTTACCCAATCAAAGTAACGGTACTGAGTAGGAACTTTTTGGCCGCCATTTTCATTTGATCTACTTTGATCGCCCCCAAAATCTGACAAAGTTTCAACAATTAATAATTAACAATTACCTCTTCTTAAAACAGATATAATTGACGAAAAGGAAAAAAAATTTTTATATAGATAAATTTTGATTTTTAAACTATAGCTTCAGAGAGCATTTTGATGAAAAACTAAAGTTAAAATCGGTTAATACCTTAACTGCTAAATCAATTTAAACAAGTGGCTGAATTTCTGAAATTATTTCATTGGAAAAATGAGTGGATTGAATACCAACGTAACTAACCATGATATAATCCTCTTGTGATTTGATTTTCGATCCAGGCGCTCTATGAAACAGCTAATTCAGACGAGTGCCTTTCGTATTACAATTATACTTCATTTCTTATAGTTCGACAACCTATGTAAATCAATCTAGGCAAAGAATTGAGACTGTTATAGCGCTGTGCGCAGGCAACAGGCAACAGGCAACAGGCAACAGGGGGAATAAATTGCCTATCATATAAGATTTTAGCTATTTGGCCTCTCCTGCAATTTGTAAATATACCAGCGCTCATTGCTATACTACAAAGTAGGAGAGTAGGAGAGATGGAATATTTTTGATATTTACCGAATAATTAATAATTAATAATTAAATAATTCTAGTTTAAAACCTCCCCTTGATCGGGGAAAAAATAAATAATATTTCCTGATATTCAATTCCGTAACGGTTAAAACCCGAGGTAATTATCAATTATCAATTATCAATTAATAAAAGGACTTCCGCAAATTGACTTTTAAACCACCATCTGTAGAGGCGCAATTCGGAGCTTTGCGGAGCGCAAATGGTATTCCCCCTTGCCATAAGTAGAGTCTCTGCGTAATATAATGTCCGGATAAGAGCGCGATCAAAAAAACTTTCTCCTTTTCTTCTTCTTTCTTCCCTCCTGACTCGGTCCTTCCCCTCCCCTCCTGGGAGGGGTTAGGGGTGGGTTGGGAGGGGTTAGGGGTGGGTTGACTCCTGACTCCTCCGTAGTCTATTTATAAGTATTCAACCGCAGATGATATAAGTCCTGACCTAATTAAGCGGATTTGATATAATCAGAAGTTACGCATAAGGTACGAAAAATTAGGATTTGAGATTGCTTTCCGTTCCGGAATGCTCCGCAAACCCTGTCGGTCGCAATGACGGAAATACTTTGTACTGCGTAAGTCCTAATAATAACTAATAACTGATAACTGAAATGACCACAGCCATTAAAGCAAATCTTCTTAGTCAAGACGAAGCTTTATCTTTAGTAGAAACAACTGTAAAAAAATCTGAAGCAGAAGGTATAGTCGTTAGTCTTAGCAACAACGAATCATCCCTAAGTCGCTACTCAGAAAATCAAATTAGTCAGAATATTACCAAAACAAAATTTGAACTCAACATTACCAGTTACTTCGGAACTCGCAGCGCCACTGCATCCACCACAGAATTAGACCCGGATGCCATTACAGCCACTATTCGTCGTTCCGAGGAACTTGCCCGCATTGCTCCACAAGACCCAGAATGGGTGCCACTGCTTGAACCTCAAGAATATGAAAAACGTACTCCCGCTTTTGATGAATTGACCGCTACTATCTCCCCACTAGAGCGAGGAAAAATAGTACAACAAGTATGTGCGATGAGTGCCAAAGCAGGAGTTGATGGCTCCGGTACTCTGAGTACAAATACATTTTCAGGAGCGATCGCTAACTCGGTTGGGTTACGCGCTTATAGTAAATATACAAGAGCAGATTTTAGTTTGACGGCAAGAATTGAAAATGGTTCTAGTTGGAGTCGTAGCACTGCCTGGGGAATAAACCAACTACCCACTGAAACTCTAACGGAGGAATTGATAAACCGTGCTTTTGCCTCTCGCCAACCTAGAGAAATTAACCCTGGTGTTTATCCTGTGATTTTCAGTGGGGCAGCTTTAAGCGATCTATTGATTTGGCTAATATTTAATTTAGATGCGCGGGCGGCAGATGAGGGGCGATCGTTTATGTCGCGCACTGATGAAACAGGTAAACCAGTGGGCAACCGAGTTGGGGAAAAAATGTTTAGTCCTTTAGTGCAGATGCAGCGCTATCCAGGACATCCTTTGTTGCAGTTGGAGACTTTCTCTAATAATGGGTTGAGTAATCATTATCTGGAAGTGATTAAGGATGGTGTACCACAGACTTTATCTTACAGTCGTTATTGGGCAGCACAAAAAGGTAAACAACCCACGGGTTATATGTTTCCAGTGGTGATGCAGGGTTCTGAACAAAGTTTGGCCGATTTAATTGCCCAGACAGAAAGAGCTATTTTGGTAAATCGTTCGTGGTATGTGCGTTATGTTAATCCTCGGACATTGGAGATGACTGGTATGACACGAGATGGTACTTTTTGGATTGAGGATGGTAAGATTGCTTATCCGATTAAAAATTTGCGGTTTAATCAGGTTTTGCCGGATATGTTGCGGGATGTGGATGCTGTTAGTCAAGTGCAACGTTATGGTGATAGTGTTTTGCCTGGACTAAGGGTAAAGGCGTTTAATTTTAGTAGTGTGACTGATAGTGTTTGATTCGCAGTCAGCAGTTGTAGGGGCGAATGGCATTTGCTAACGCAAAGCTCCGCTAACGCCCGCACAGGAGTCAGGAGGGAAGAGAATTCAGAAAGATGTCTAATATCATGTTCGGTTAAATACTTATAAATAACTGTTGTGGGAAGTCAGAAGTCAGGAGTCAGGAGGAGAGAGAATTACAAAGATGAGCGTAGTTATGACAATTGAAGAATTTTTTTATGTCTAATAAAACGGATTTGATATAATTAATTCTTTCCGTCTACTCCCTACTCCCTACTTCCCTACTCCTGAAAAATACTTTTTCAGCAAACCCTAATTATCTCGGTAAGGTTTAAAAATATTCTGATTTGTCAGCTCTAATTGGTGGGTTGTTTTTAATAATTGAAGGTTGAAGATATATATCAATTTAAACTAGAACTCATATAGCAATCAGGAATCAGATGTGAGAATTGAGATGTTCCTTTAAAGTATAGAATATAGCAGTTATCTTACTCATATATATTTGTTTTTTTCTTATTCTTTGTTGCCTGTTGCCTGTTGCCTGTTGCCTAAAAATCTCCAATATCTCACAACTAAAATCACATTGCTATATAATATTTTGACATAAACTCCAGAGTCAAATTTTGAAGACTTTCATCTAGAAACTCCCATATTTTCTCAGTAATAGATTCTGGTACAGCTACATAAAATGCTTGAGCAATACCTCCAGCAATACAAGCAATAGTGTCACTATCTCCACCTATAGAAACAGCATTTCTAATTGCATCTTCAAAATCTGTAGATTCTAAAAAACAAATTATTGCTTGGGGAACGGAACCTTGACAAGAAACATCAAATTTATAAGTAGGTCTAATTTATGCTAAAGTTTGACTCAAATTATAGTTAAAATTACTCTCAATATAAGACTTTATTTCATCCTTACTTTTTCCTATTCTAGCAAGAAAGATTACTGCTGCTGTAGCTTGAGCACCCTTAATTCCTTCTGGGTGGTTATGGGTAATTTCTGCACTCTTTTTTGCCTCCATTAATACTGTTTCCAAGTCATTAAAAGCAAATCCCACTGGACTAACTCGCATTGCTGACCCATTACCCCAACTATAATAAGGTTGCTTACTATCAGATTTATTCCACTGTCTAAAATTGAAGCCATAACCTGCGTAAGGATAGCGACGAAAATACTCTTTAACTGTATCAATATATTCGCGATTATTGAAGATAGAATCCGCAACTGCTACGGTCATAACTGTATCATCTGTAAATTGACTTTGACTACTAAATAGGGGAAAATCTTTGATTTTAATATTATTATGTTCATAGACAGATCCGATAATATCACCAGCTATTGCTCCTAACATTTTGCTCTTACCTTTATTTATTTAATTAACATTTTAACAAAAAAAGCAACAAAGTAAATATTTGCTTTGTTGCTTAATTCCATGGAGACTTCTGGTAATACAACAGATTTATGATTAAGATTAAGTAGATAAGCATAAATAAACCATTTTTTTAACGTTTAATTAGAGCCACCTACTTATCATCTGTAAATCCTGTTTTACTTTTGTCATTCAATAGACCTCTTGCAAAAGTTTTAATTAAATAAATTCAAGATATGAAATTCTTGATTTCATCCCCCTATTCCCTATTCCCTATTCCCTATTCCCTATTCCCTATTCCCTGACTTATGCAAGAAGTCTAATTACTTTTTATAGCTTTTAATTGTTGGCGGAATTCCTCTAATTTTTGTTTATCCTCAGCAGTCATATTTTCCTTATTTTCCAACTCTAAAATCTTTTTAGCTAGGTCTAATTCCCGAATCGGATTCCAAGTTTTATCATTTGCTTGAGCAAAACCAGACCAACCATGAGGTTCGAGAACTTTTGCTTCTTTATAGTTATAGAAAAAATCACGAATTTTCTGTTTTAAATCTGCTGGTAAATCTTGACGATAAGCAATTGGGTCGCTAGGAATTAAAGTAGAAGTCCAGATAGTTTCTATATTAGCTCTTGCTTTTGGATTTGTTTTTTGGAGTCGGTCTAAAGCTTCATTATTATTAGTAGCTACATCTACTTGATTATTAGCTATTGCTAAAGCTGTTGCTTCGTGACTGCCGGAAAAAATTAAGCGTTTAAATGCTTTTTTGGGGTCAACTTCGTTTTGAGCAAAAACATAGTAACTCGGTACTAAAAAACCGGATGTAGAGTTCGGGTCATTAAAAGCAAAAGTTAAATTACTTGCATTTTTAATCACATATTTATCGCCTCCCATTGCTTTAGCTTCAGCAACTATAGGATTATCTTTGTTAGTAATTAAATGAGAGTAATAACCTTTACCACCTTCTGTATCTACTACCTGGGCAAAAGCTTCAGCATTAGAACGTTTTGCTGCTTCAATATAGGATTTTCCTCCATACCAAGCTAGGTGGACATCCCCAGTTCGCATGGCTTCAATTACTGCTACATATTGAGTCACATAAAATGCTTTAACTGGTAAACCAATAGAATCAGAAAGTGCTTTGATAAAGGGTTCCCAAATGGGTCTTTGATTACTTTGAGATTCGGTGGAAATAATGCCAAATTTTAGTTCTTTTACCTGAGCTAATGTTTGGGGTGAGAAAGTTAAATTAGCTAATTTTGCTCCGGCTAAAGATAGAGCAAATAGAGATGAATTTTTAACAAATTTACGTCGTTCCATAGGGTTCTTTTCTCTGGAAATATTAGTAGTTGTCAGTTATAGTTTGGTACCAATCAGCTTTTGTGTTTTTTTACAGACAGATTTGTCCGTCGATCGATTATCCTATATTAATGTTAAGCCTTGGTTAAGCTCCCTTTCGAGAATTTTTGAGTTAGAAATTGGCGATCGCTACGAAATAAATACTAGCTATTAAACAGCTATAGCTCAGTAGCAATCAGCTTTTGTTTTTTCAGAGACAGGTCAATCTGTCTAATACATTATTAGAGTGCCGCTACGCGGAAGTTAAAAGTCAATCATTTTTGATTTGTAATTGTTTTAGGATTTTGTAACTGGTCAGTTATTTCCACCATCCTCCACTAGATTAATGTTAAGCTTTGGTTAAGTTCATTTTCTAGGATTTTTGAATTAGAAATTAGCGATTGCTACGAGATAAATAATATCTATAGCAATCCTATTTTATTCGTGTCAAAAATCTTACTGCTTTTTAGGGAACACTTAACTGGGAACAGGGAACAGGTAAGAGTTTCAGTTTTTTTATTTACTTTTTGATTTGTCACGACCTATTTAGGATTGCTATATGAAACAGCATCATCGCAATAATTTTCGGCTATCAAGTTTTGCTGATTTTATTGACTGTTAATAATTGAAAAATGACACTTAATTAGACTTTTTGATAAATAAAGTTTATAGCAGTATGAGCTGCTATATAATTTTTTTTATGCAGTTAAGGTATTTTCTGAGCACCTAGGAAAAATTCTATCAGGCACGCTTTAACGAAAAAAAATTCCCACCATAATCTTAAAGTTTGGTAGAGAATAATGTTAATTAGTTGTTAGCTGAAAGGCTGGAAATAACTAACTCTAATAATTAAGAAAATGCAGTTCTATCTAGTTGGTCTAATTGGTTAATAAATTCTATTTCACCAGATTCTATTCCGTCTTGGTAAATTACTTTCTCACAAATATAAAAGGCTAAGTGCTTTTGAGAGGGGTCTAAAGACCGCGCGGAAATACAGCAGATTCCACCAAAGGTGAGGTACACCCCGAAGCGGGCAAGATGCCCGCACTTGCATTCATTCAATTGTTAATCTCTGTACTTTATATACTTAGAGTCTGCTGTATCAAAAGCTTAAAAATCAGACAAAGCCAGATTTTTCCTTCTTGCTTATTGCTTCTTCCTTCTTTCTTCTGCTATATAAAAAACTCTCCACCATAATGTAAAATTTAGTATAGAATAATGTTGATTACTTGTTAATTTAAAAACTGTAAAAAGTTAATTCTAATAATTAAGAAAATACCAATCTGTGTAATTGGAAAAAGAATCTCATTTCAGACTCTTTTACTTCTTTGTCTATGTGAATTACTTTATAGCAAATGTGAAAGGCTAGATGCTTCTCAGAATCTGTTAAAGGCTTTAATGCCTCCAAAGCAAAATTAAGTGCTGTTCCAGGATTGTTTGCAGCACCTTTAGATTGATAAATTCTAATACATAGGTCGATAAAGGGTCTTACTTCATCTGGAGAAGTTCTCAACAGATAGGAACCATCATCAACAATGAAGTTCTTTTCTTGTTCAGAGGCTTGACCATCTACAACAGTAGCTAGCGCAGCCAATTTTAAAATATTTTCAGCAGTAGGATTCATAATTCCCTTCCATTAAAGTGATTAGAGAAGTGGTTATTCATTGAGGTAATTACATCAATAACTAACTAATCTTCTTACTAATCAGCCTAAATCAAAATCATCAATTTTCAGTTAATTCACTTATCAATATTTGGCAAAAAATATTTCGATGACAATTAGAAATTCTCATAACTTCCGGTCAACTAATTTTTCCTATTTGTAGTCAAATAATGTTTTCTCAAAAATATAAATAATATATAAAATTTTATTACTTCTAAGTCAGTATTTTGATATAGTAATTATTTATATTTATTTATGCTAATATAATTACATCTCTTGCCAAAGTTCCAAGAATGAAAATCAATCAAAATCAACTCAAAAATCATCTTTGATTCCTCTAATCACAGCCATTTATTATCTGCTAACCCACTCATAAATAAATAATTATTAAATCTCAAAAAATCAGTAAAATTATTAACTATAAATACCTAAATTATATTTTTAGTGTTTCTCTATACATTGCTATAACTAAAATTATCTCTTGGGCCGAGGTTTATTTACCAGGAGCTGGTTGGGTTGTTCTAGACATCACCTCTGGTTTTTTGACAGCAGAAAATCACATTCCTCTGGTCTGTACTCCCGAACCCACTGCAGCAAACCCAGTAAGAGGCACCACCGAACCTTCCGAGTCTAACCTGGAATTTTCCGTTACTGTTTCTCGCTATCAAGAAAAACCCAGACCTACCAAACCTTATACCGAAACGCAATGGCAAAAAATTAACACCCTTGGTCGGCAAGTCGAGGAAAAACTAAGACGTTTGGGTTTGGGGTTAACTACCGGAGGGGAGCCAACCTTTATTTCTATTGATGATTTTGAATCACCCCAATGGCGAGTAGAAGCGTTTATTCAATGGCGACAAATAGCTGGATTTAGAGATGTTCTGGTTCATAACTATTTAAACATTAATCTAAATCGAGTTTGGGGTGTATAGCGCTACGCGCAAGGCAAAAGTCAAAAAGCAAAAGTCAAAAATAATCGATGACTGAGTGTGATAATTTAGAAATGTCCTCACCTTTACTTAAATTGCTATAATTGAAAAGGATTTATCTATCTCTTAAAGAAAAAGTTGAAAATTTACTATCGTCTTAAAATTAATTTTTTTTTATTTTTAAGTAGATATAAACAGGAAATAAATATGTTGAAATCGTTGAGTATAAATAATTTTCGTTGCTTCCAATCTTTTGAACTTCAACAACTTAGCAGAGTTAATTTGTTGGTGGGGATGAATAATAGTGGAAAAACTTCAATTTTAGAAGCTATTCAACTTTTATATTGCTCGTACCAACCCGAACAATTCCAGAAAATTATGTTTTATCGAGGAGAGTTTTTATTGAAATAACGCTCTAAACTGCTAGATATTCGTCACCTTTTTTATGGGCGTGAAATTTCAGGAGGAAGTGAGTTTTCTGTAGTAGGAATTAATGATAAATATCAGGAAAATCTAATTGCTTCAATACAAGTAGGTTCACCGAATAAATTGAAGGGACAATTAAGTTTATTTGATAATGTAGAAGAAATTACTGATGAACTAGAAATAGATGAATTAGAAGATATTTTTTTTATGCTTGATTGGAAAAAAAAAGAAGTTAGCATAAGACGCAGATTATCACCAGATGGAGGTATGGATATTCGTATGTTAAGGTCATCTAGAATAACTACAAAAGCAGTTATAAAATCTCAATTTATTACACCTTTATCTTTGGATATTAATGAAATGACTCGATTATTTGATAAGATTGTTTTAACACTAGAGGAAACATTTATCCTAGAAGCATTACAAATTATTGAATCTAAAATTGAACGTATTGCTTCAATAAGCCCTTAAAAATACGGTTATAATAATAGAATTGTAGGAGCAAGAGGTGGGTTTCTAGTAAAAGTTTCTGACCAAAAACAACCCATACCTATTGGCAGTATGGGAGAAGGAATGTGGCGAATTTTAGCATTAGCTATCGCTCTTGTTTCTGCTTAAGGTGGAGTGTTACTTGTAGATGAAATTGATACGGGTTTACATTTTTCTACAATGTCTGATATGTGGAAACTTATTTGGAAAACAGCAAAAAAATTAGATGTTCAAGTATTTGCTACTACTCATAATAGTGATTGTTGGAGTAGTCTTGCTGATGTTATTCAAAATGAAGATTTAGAGGGTGAAGAAATTACAATTCACAGAATAGAAGCTAATAAAAATGCTTCTGTAGTTTTCACAGAACCTGAAATTGTTATTGCTGCACAACGTCACATCGAGGTGCGATAGTAATGGCAACAAAAACAAGAAAATTACCTCCTAAAAATAAACTATTGGTAGAGGGTGCTGAGGATCAAAGAGTTATTCCATATTTGATAGAAGCTAATGATATTCCTTGGGAAGATAAAAATAAACAACCATTTGTATATATTGAATCCTTTGATGGCATAGAAAAACTGCTAAATAAAAATGTAATTTCTACAGAGTTAAAAGCATCTGGACTTTCTGCATTAGGTCTAATGGTTGATGCAGATGATAATTCAAAGGATAGATGGCAAAGTATTAGAAATGTTTGTTTACCAAGTCTTCCTGATTTTCCTGAAAATTTACCAGAAATAGGTCTAATTCATCAGACAAGTTTTGGTGTTAAATTTGGAGTTTGGGTGATGCCAGATAATAAAATTTCTGGAATGTTAGAAACATTTCTGACTTATATAATTCCTGACGAAAAAGAATTGCTTTGGAATTATGCACAAACAGCAGTTAAAGAAGCTAAAAATCAAGGTGCGCCATTCATAGAAAATCATACTGATAAACCTAATATTCATACATGGTTAGCATGGCAAAATACTCCCGGTCGCCAATTACATAATGCTGTTATGGAAAGAATATTAAATCCCAAACATCCCCAAGCTCAAATATTTATTAACTGGTTTAAAACATTATATGACTTGTAAAATTTATTAAATTTAATTTTAACTATGGCAATCATTGTCGAATTTGTAAAAAATCCCAAAATAGATAAACAGTCTCAAAATTTTACTTTTGTTAGCTCTCTCCTTTTTTCAGGATATTTTCTACAAAACTCAAATATGACTCCCATATCAAAATTATGAGTTATACAAATTGAAGTTATCTATAAAATTATTTATAGTCATTCTGAATAAGACTGGAACACTTTTTTAGGTGAAACTCTTTCAAGGTAAGAAACCCTTGTCTCAATCTTAACTGGAATGACTATATAATTTATATAACTCTCAAGATAGGAGCAATCGCCTGACGAAATTGACAAAATCCTATACCAGTTAACTGTTTAATTTATCTGTTAATTATTAATTGTTGAACTCAACATATCTCGTACTGCCATTAAAATTTTGCCTAATTTATTTTTCCCACTACCATCTTTTCTCTGACCCCAATATAAATCCACGGGAGATTTATAAACAATTTCTTCATTCCCAGTAGACAGTAATATTTCCCGAATCTCAGAATTAGTAGCAAATTTGTTGAATACTGCCTTTTGCATAATATCATATTTTACCTGTTCCCAATCTGAACGTAATGGGCGTTTGCGATCGCCTCCCAGATTTGCTGCTTCTCCTGGTGTTGCTGCTAAACGAATTTCATCAGCATCAGGCATACCTGGAAATTTTTGAGCTTGAAAATAATGTTCGCTAGTTGGCCACCAATAACCATCTAATTCAAAACCATGAGCAGAACAATTGGAAAAACAACCGTATCTGCTCAGAGTGCTATAAAATGAAATTGCCATAATATCAATTTGATAAATGTTTGCTACAAATAGCTAGGATATTTTTTAGGAGTCATGAAGTCAGGAGTCAGGAGTCAGGAGTCAGGAGGAATTAGAAAGATTTATTCGTACAATAAAAAAATGATAAATTCCATAAATTCTAAAAATTCAACTTTTTTCCCTCTTTTTTATTATGTTTTTCTTTCCCAGTTAAGTTTTCCCTAGGGCAATCAAACTTTGTACCTCCAAGACTCGAAAACTGCTGTAAGTTTTTTCATACTTTTAAACCTTCTTCCTTCTTACTTACCGAAAAATTGTGGTTTAAAGCCTCTCCTTTTAAGGGGATAATAAAGAAAAATTTTTTTTTGAGTCAATCCTATCAGTTTTAAAGGAGAGGTAATTGTTAATTATTAATTATTAATTATTAATGATTAATTGTTGAACTTACCAGGTGACTTGATCGCTTAACTTATCTAATATTTGAGGTCCAATTCCAGACACTTGGTCTAGGTCAGCTAAAGATGTAAAAGGTTTATTTTGTCTAGCTTGAATAATCCGCTCTGCTAATTTTGGTCCAACACCAGGTAATGTTTCCAATTCTTTAGCAGTAGCTGTATTGAGATTAATCTTAGTGTTAGTATCTATTGTGGGATTTTGAGTTTCTGTTAATTGATTGCCACATTCTTTTTGTTGTTTCTCTACTTTTTTAATCAACCAGGATGGTATACCCAGAGTAGCTGTTTGATAAAGTCTTTGAAATTCACGGTCAAAATGAGCTGCTACTGTAGAATTTTCAATTATCAATAAAGTTTCATCGTTGTTTTTATTAGCTGCTTCAGTCCAATTGTGAGAACCAGTTATAACAATCGAATTATCAATAATTCCGAATTTGTGATGCAGGCGATCGCCAGGGAGTAAATTTGGTACTCCTACTGTAAAAATTGGTTTCTCCCAAGTCCGATTATCTGCTTCATATTTACATTTATTAGCCAAGGCAATACCCATCATATCTAATCCTTCACTATAATAGCGATAGGCAAAACTTGGATCGATTAAACCTTGAATTAATACTCCTTTTTTAGATTGATTTTCTAGAGTATTAACTAATGGTTGTGATGAAAATACAAAGAGGGATAAATCAATAGATTTTTGTGCTAATTCTAATGTTTGATTAATTAAACCATTAGTACTTTGCTGCCAAGATTTAGTATTAGAAATAGGAGAAAACTTTACTGCCACTTTCGTATCTCCAATAAATATTTGTCTGACAGGTCTAAATGGTTTTTTCACGCCAAACTTACTATCCTGTTTTCCACCAGGTCCGTCTCCCCATAAGAGATTAAATTCTTCTGTGAACAGTTCAGCTAATTCAGAACTTTCTATTTTTAAAAGATTATTAGCATTTCCTCTACTCATAGATTCTGAAAAATCTCCATGAATACCGCTATTAGTAAAATTAGCTGAAGTAACAATAATAGTTTGACCGTCCACAACCACAAATTTGTGGTGCATAAGGCCACTACCCTTAGAACCATCGGCAGTGTCATCAATCAAGGGAACCCCTGCATTAGTTAAGATCACAAGAGCATCACTGCCGTTAATTTCATCTTGACTAAGATAACCATCCATGTTGTTATCAGCAAGCTGAAAAAATTCTATGTAGCGTTCGTGCTCCCGTTCAGATAGTTGAGTTACTTCAAATTCAGTCAAGCTTCCCCAAGAACGATTGTAGGTGTTTTCAATAATTACTCGTACCTTTATCCCTGCTTGATAACGTTCGACCAAAGCTTGAGCAATACCAGGTAAACGTAACTCTTGAACCGCCACATCTACACTAGAAGTAGCATTAGCAATAGTATCAATGATTATTTCCTCAAGATTATCTCCCAACCTAGTTTGCTGGCGATCAGACTCAGTATAGGTTGAAGCTTGGGACTGATTAAAATAAGCTTCAATTAAGGGGTCTTGTGGTAATTGGGGAAAATGAGGAACTAACTGCTGATTTGTATTCTGACAAGCAGTGAGACTCAGAACCAATAGTAAAATATAAACAAAGCGCAGTTGAGTAGAAAAAAATAGCACTGATTTAAGGAAAGCCAATATCCTATTAATTAGGGTGAGATAGTTCACAAGGGTAGGTTTTTTACTTTCTGGTTGGACTAGACTTGGAGGACAAAGATGACTTGGGAGAAAAAAGCGTAGATATTATGAGTTTGAATGTATTTCTGCTTACCGAAAAATTGTGGTCTAAAGTCTCCCCTTTTAAGGGGATAAAAAAGAGAATATTTCTGATATCAAGTCTCCTTATTGCAGAGGTACTGTTAACGCAGTTCCGACCATAGGAGGCTAAATGATAACTGAAATGACCTGCCCACAGAAATCTTAGCAAAAGTCCCCCTGAAAGGGCTATGGTTTATAAACATATTTCTTAAGATAAAACTTGACAAAAGAGGGAAGTTATGTAAATGCCATTAAATGAATATTTTGGTAACGTATTTAATTTAGAGGCTTTTCTCCCCTCATCTCCCCAGGGCTAATTTTTTGTCGTCAGATAATATTTATATGAATTATGAAATACATTTAATTGTGCAAATATACGAATCTCCCCCCTCCTGTAAGGAGGGCTGTTTCAAAGTATAGTATATTAACGATTTAGGGAGAACGGGAGATGAGGGAATAGGGAAACACTGAAATTTACTAAAATTTGCCGATTTTTTAGCCAATAGCTGTAGTTAAACTCTGAGAGGATATCTGGTTCAACGTCGCTTAAATGACAAAAATTCGTATTTTTGACCTTCAAGGATAATTGATAAATTTGACTGAAATCCTGACTATGTGTGCCAAAATTTCCTAGTTATCCCCATCTATCTATCTCCCTCTCTGTTTTTCGCATCGGATGAAACAGCCTTGCCCTCCTGGAAGGAGTTAGGGGTGGTTGCCCATCTCCCTATCAATTTTTCTCTAGTGACAATGAATGAGTCCTGCCCCATCTCCCCACCTCCCCATCTCCATGAGGTACAAAAAACTAGGATTTGATATTGCTTTCCGTTCCGGACTGCTCCTGCAAACCCTGTAGGTCGCTTCGGATAAAAATTAGGTTGCAGGTGCGTAAGCCCTATTAACTAAAGAACTACACTAATTTATAATACCTAGTGCAGTGGCCTGAATCTTAAACATTTTTGTTAGTTCTATTTGAATCATTAGAAAATATTGATGTTGAATATTGTGTCATAATGGCCGATAATGTTAAATTGAGAGTGCACTATGATGCTACTAAAGTGTAATAAGTAGTTTGTGGATTTTTCAATCAGGTCTTGAACAAAATATTTAACGATGACCAAAACTGAGAGAACTTGGTAACAACTAACTTTGCTGTTTTATGCCGAAAAGAAAAAGGACTTTTCCGTGTGGCCATAAGGGATATGGGAGAAAATGCCATCGTTGTGAACAACAGGAGATGGCAAAGCAAAGAGTTGATGAAAAAATAGCGGAAAAGCGAGAAAAAAAGTTAGAATGGGAAGCTTCTTTCGATGGTGATTTGATAGACTTGAGAGGTTTACCAGATTATGTAGTGGTTAAAGCCAGGTCAATTATTTCTGCATTAAATGATAATCAAAGCTATCGAGAATTTGGAGGTAAACGGCTCCGCCATAATCGTTTCATAGTAAGTATACCTGTTACTCGCAACTATAGAATGATTTGTCAAGATTATGGTAATTTTGTCATACCACAGAAAGTTATGTCACATGAAGATTATAATGTTTGTAAACCTAAGTAGCTATTCAACAATTAATAATTAATAATTAATAATTAATAATTGCCTCTCCTTGAAAACAAGAGGATTAACGAGACAGGAAAATTTTTTCTTATCTTGCTATCATGGATATTGCTCTGAGACATTGCTATTCCTCGACCGCTTTTTTCTCCTTTAAAGGAGAGGCTTTAAACCTTAATTATTCGCTAACTTTTTAGAATTTAACTATTAAAAGTATAGAAATATCTGAGTTACAACAGCCACATTAAAAATAATTCATATATATAGCAGTCCTATTAGAATTTTTAAGCAAATATCTGGGAATTTACAGAGTAGATATATCGCGTAATTTTGTCTGACTACTTAAACAATTTTTATTTACTTTTTCACTCCTTTATCTCAAAAATTCTGTGACAATATTTTGATTATATTGTAGAAGTTAATGATAAAAACGGATAGACATGATGCAAATTTATCTAGACTATAGTGCCACAACACCAACAAGGCCAGAAGCGATCGCTGTTATGCAACAAGCTTTTACCCAACAGTGGGGTAATCCATCTAGCTTACATAAATGGGGCCAGAGATCGGCAACATTAGTCGAGAGGGCAAGAATAAAAGTAGCTAATTTGATCAATACAGTGCCAGAGTCAATTATTTTTACTTCTGGGGGGACTGAAGCTGATAATATGGCAATCATGGGTGTAGCACGTTGCTATGAAAAACCCCAACATATCATTATTTCTAGTGTGGAACATTCTGCGATTTCAGAACCAGCAAGAATGTTAGAAAATTGGGGTTGGCAAGTTACAAGATTACCTATCAATAGACAAGCAAGGGTAGATCCAGAAAAACTACAAGCAGCATTACAAGCAAATACAGTTTTAGTATCAATAATTTATGGTCAAAGTGAAGTAGGCACTCTCCAACCTATTGAGGAACTAGGTAATATTTGTCGTTCTCATGGGGTTTTATTTCATACTGATGCTGTTCAGGTGGTAGGACGTTTACCAATAGATGTACAAAAACTGCCAGTAGATTTATTATCTTTATCAAGTCATAAAATTTATGGTCCTCAAGGTGTGGGGGCGCTTTATATCAGAGAAGGTGTAGAGCTAGTACCGATATTGACTGGTGGTGGCCAGGAATTGAAATTACGTTCTGGTACTCAGGCCGTAGCAGCGATCGCTGGTTTTGGAGTGGCAGCAGAATTAGCTAATGAGGAAATGACGACAGAAACATTAAGGTTAATCAGATTGCGCGATCGCTTATTTGAACAGATGGCACAAACTCCTTATGTAATTTCTACTGGGGATAGATGGCACAGACTACCTCATCATGTTAGTTTCTGCATTGTTCCCCCAGAAGTTGAAATAGAGGAAACGGAAGATAAAATTACAGGTAAAACTTTGGTGCGACAGTTAAACTTGGCTGGAATTGGTATTAGTGCTGGTTCAGCTTGTCATAGTGGAAAGGTAACTCCAAGTCCAATATTACTGGCAATGGGATATACAGAAGAGGCTGCAACTAGAGGTATTCGTTTAACATTAGGACGAGAAACAACGGAAGCAGATATTGATTGGACAGCAATGGTACTGAAACAAATTTTGGAAAGACTGATGCCTAGAAAACTTGCTATTGTGAATTAAAAATAAATATACCATTTCAGGAGTCAGGAGTCAACCCACCCCTCGCCCCTCCCCCTCCCAGGAGGGGAAGTCAGGAGTCAGGAGGAAAGAAGAAGGACAAGGAGAAGAAAGTTTTTTTATAGCTAATTAAACGGATATGATATTAAGTATCAATGATATCATGTCCGTTGGGGCGCGTTTGTGTAAACCCAAGCATGAATATATGAATATATATAGCAAATTGAAGTTTTTTCTTGCTCTTAACTTAAGCCTTCCTACCTCTTGCCTCTTGCCTCTTCCTTCTTCCTTCTTCCTTACCTTCGCGCTTACAATACCGATGCTACCGGACATAATCTGACAAATAATTTTGTCTTACTCTCTCTCTGTAGGCAAGGAATTAGGATATGTATATTGTGATCGCTTTATTCAAAGTAAAAGTAGTACAAATTTCAACTATATTAATTATTCCCAATATGATTTGTTCAATGGCAGTATTTAGTCTTTCATAACTTTTGTTATTTTGAAACTTAGTATTAATGTGCAAAAAATACTATTACTTAATATCAAGCACATTAGTCAAAAAAGTAGTAATTATCTTTTTCTTTTTGGGGTTAATACCTTACCGCCTACAGGGTGTTTATAATTCCTTGGGTTTTGAGTCGCCATTCACTTTTCTCTACTTCTTTTTTCCTTCTTTCTTCTTACTTATTCCTTATTCCTTCTTCCTTCTTAAACAAGTCTAAAAATATTATATAATTTGAATGGTAATTTTCAATTTGAACTAAGATTAACAAAGAAAATATACCAATAACTCATAGTCTCAAAATTCGGAGAAAAAAATTGAAAAATCAACAACAAAGTTTACAAACATTAATATTAGCAACTGTGTTATCATTCGTATTGCTAATTGGCTTCAATTCCTTTGTAATTATTAATCCTGGTCAAGCTGGTGTTATTAGTATTTTAGGTAAAGCTAGAGATGGCGCTCTCTTAGAAGGCATTCACTTTAAACCTCCTTTGATTTCTCAAGTTGATATCTATGATGTGACTGTACAAAAGTTTGAAGTTCCAGCCCAAAGTTCTACAAAAGATTTACAACAATTATCAGCAAGTTTTGCAATTAACTTTCGCTTAGACCCCGTGCTGGTAGTAAAAATCAGAAGAGAACAAGGAACTCTACAGAATTTAGTTGCGAAAGTAATTGCACCACAAACTCAAGAATCTTTTAAAATTGCTGCAGCTAGAAGAACTGTTGAAGAAGCTATTACTAAAAGAGTAGAATTGAAAGCAGACTTTGATAATGCTTTAGGTTCTCGTTTAGATAAATATGGCATTATTGTGTTAGATACTAGCGTAATTGATTTAACATTTTCTCCTGAATTTGCTAGAGCAGTTGAAGAGAAGCAAATTGCCGAACAAAAAGCACAACGAGCAGTATATGTTGCTGAAGAAGCAGAACAAGAAGCTCAGGCAGATATTAACCGTGCAAAGGGTAAAGCAGAAGCTCAAAAACTATTAGCTGAAACACTAAAAGCACAAGGTGGTGAGTTGGTTTTACAAAAAGAAGCGATCGAAGCTTGGAAAGCAGGTGGTTCTCAGATGCCTAAAGTTTTAATTCTGGGAAATGACAAATCTCAAACAGCTCCTTTTATTTTCAATCTTGATAATTTGGATGAAAATAAATAGCAGGGAATAGGGAACAGGGAATAGGGAACAGGGAAAAACATTGGCGTTGCTGAGTGGTAATGATTTTTAGATTAAGTCTCAACGCTAAACATCAGTTTTTCAATTTTACCTTCAGCTACTTAACATTACATTTGAGCAATGCCAAAATATTTCCCTGTCTGAGGTTCATGATCGGCATAAGTCCTAAGTAACTTGTTCCTTGCTATAAATTAAAAAATTAAAGTATAGGAGGATATTTTTTTCAAGAAATCTCTTAGTTAACTGTTTCTAATTCTGACGCACGCAGACGAAATTATACACCATTTGTAGGAGTTAACGGCCGTTAACCCTATATTTGGTGGTTATGTGTAATACCAATTTGAAAAAAGAATGTTACGAATAGTAAGAGCAATAAAAAGACAAATGCAGGAGATATTCCTTTGACTAAAAAGGTAATTTACGCCCTAAAAAATGGTATTAAAGCTATTCCCATACGACTCCTGACTCCTAAGAAATACCCTAGATATTTGTGGCAAACATTTATCAATTTGGTATAAGTCCTGACTACTTTAAAAGTTCTGCAAATAACAACTATTCAACTAAAATTTGAGCATCAGATGAAGTTTCTTCTGCTGGAGTTGGTGAAGCTGTTGCCTCTGTTTCTGGAATCACAATTTGCTTTTTAGGCTTTTTAGAAGGTTTATCAAGCTCTTCAAGTGGAGTTGATATGGGGAATGATTTTTTGCTCTCCTTCTTAGAAGGTTTATTGAGTTGTAGACCAGAAGGTGACTCGGTTGCTTCCGGTTCTTGTATGGGTGCGGGTAACTCAGTTGCTTCTGGTTCAGAGCTAGGAATAACTTTAGGTATAGGGTTAACTAAATTAATGTCTAGCTTGTAGTCAGTACCAGGTAAACCAGGTAAGGGAGCGAGAGTTATTTTGTAGTCGCCATCATTAGGTAGAGTTCCTTTCCAGATAGATACTTTCTCAGAAATTCCATCTACTGGTTCACCGTCTATTGCTACTAAACTCATTAATACTCCTTCTCCTGTAACTAATAAATTCAAATTTTGCCCAAGACTCCCAGAAATTATATAGTCAATACTTTCATTCCCTCTCAAGCGACCTTCAATAGATATCGGTTCTCCTGGGGATATATTCAAACGTTCTTCTGAAGTAATTGATGGAGATGGAATTATCACAGGAGCAGGAGTCTCCGGAATAGGAGTAGCATTCGGTAGTATTGTGATAGGTATTTCTGGTGTTCCAGATGGTACAGGAACAACAGGTAATGGTGATGGCAAAGTAGGTGATAGTGTTGATGTAGTTGTTGGAGATGGGGATGAAGTGGGTATTGGCGATGATGGAGGAGGGGCGAGGGTCGGTACTGGTATAGGATTCATTTTCGTTGGTTGCTGAAGTTGAGCTTCTTGTTGTCTGCGCTTGAGGAAAAAATTAACTGCACTCCAAGATACGACGCCAGATAAAACAACTAATACTGCTACTAATGCAGTTGCAACCCACTGGTGATTATCAAAAAAGCTATGGTTGCTATTGGGGTTAAGGTTTTGATTTGGAGTTGCTCCTATTGTTGGTTGTTGAGAAGATGAAGGATTATTTTGTTCTTGATTTATGGTAGGTAATTGCTGAGATTTGATATGGGGTAATCTTTCCAAAGCTTGATCTACCTCAGTAACAGACTGATAGCGATCGCCCGGTTGATGACTTAACATTCTATTGATGACCTCAGCTAACCCTAGACTAACTGCTACCCACCGTTGCCAATTCCAAGTTAATGTGGTTTGGTCGATTAATTGTTGGGGTTCTTTTCCCGTCAATAGTACAACTACTGTAACTGCCAAAGCATACAGATCGCTATTTGCTGTTGCTCTTCCCAGTTGAATTTGTTCCCAGGGAGCGTAGCCAAATTTTCCTACATTTGTCAAGGGTGCTGCTAAGTGGGAAGATTGAACTTTTGTTGCGAGTTCTTTAACTACTCCGAAGTCTATCAATACTGGCATTCGATCGCTTTCTCGCCTAATGATATTGTCGGGAGATATGTCTCGGTGAATGATACCAAAACTGTGAATATGAGCTAAGACGGGTAAAATTTGTTGTAAAAAAGTTAGCACTTCTGCTTCTGAGAACAAACTATCTGTTATTTGACGCTCTTGCAATATGCTGCGATAGGTTTTGCCTTCGATATAATCTTGTAAAAGGAATAAACGTTGATTTTCTTCAAAAGTGGCTCGAAATTTGGGAATTTGGGGATGTTGAATTTGATAGAGAATAGCTGCTTCGCGAGAAAATAGTTCTTGAGATTTAGTTACTGCATAGGCATTTGTCTGTAGGGGAATAAATTCTTTGAGGGCACAACGCTCGTTAAAACGACCTGTATCTTCTGCTAGGTAGGTACGTCCAAACCCACCTTGACCGAGAATATTAATCAAGCGATAGCGGTTTTGTAAAATAGTTCCTACAGGAATTGGTGGTTGCATAATAATAAATTTAATTTAATAGGGAACAGGCAATAGATAACATCATTTCTCAAAAACTTTTCTACATTTTCTTGAGTGAGAGAGTGGGGGAATAGGGGAATAATAAACATAAGAATAATTAACACGAACTGACTAAGAATTATCAAAAATATTTTTCTGCCTGTATTTATTATTTAATAATTGAAGTGTCGCCTAAGTATAGTATGACTTTTAGTAATTGGTATAATTGAAATGTGTTTTAGTTTAAGATTTTTTGTATGAATAAATAAATTTAGCGATCGATTTCGAGAGCAAACCAGAGTAATTTTTTCAGATATTTATGATTTATTTCTCCCGATCAATTATCTCTATTATCTTTTTCTTTTGGGTTTAATATCCCACACCTCATAAGCGGTGTTTACAATTGGTTAGAGTTATAAAACACGAAGTGGTAGGTTGTTGACTATCCCCACCCACTTTCTCCTTTTCAAACATAGAAAAAATTACTCTTACTTGATCTTATCCAATAGTAGTTGACACTCCTCTTCTCCAAAACACTTGATTTCTGAATTATCTGTAGATGCCTACATCTACAAATTACTCTATTATTAACAGATTAAAAGTTCCTATACTTGTGGGAAATTAGTAATCCATTTAATTAGTATTTTAGCTGTTGATAATAGAGTTTAATTTTAGGAAAAGAATGAAGATACTCCATCAAATCATACTCCCTTCCCATGTCGTTAAGGCCATTAAAAATGGCAAGATTTATGACCTTAACTATAGTATTGAGGTGAGCTTAATTTTTAACTATGAATTAAGCCTAGCCTTAACTGCTTCCTGCACTTTCTTTCCATCAGCCTTACCCTTCAACTGTTGCATGGCGGGACCCATCACCTTACCCATATCTTTAGGAGAATTCGCCCCTACCTGAGCAATAACTTCATCAACGATCTGAGCAATATCTTCATCAGACAATTGTTTTGGTAGATATTCTTCAAGAATGGCCAACTCTGCGGCCTCTCCATCTGCTAGTTCCTGACGACCTGCTTTAGTATATTGCTCTATGGAATCCCGGCGTTGTTTAGCCAATCTTGTCAATATATCCATTTCTTGAGCTTCTGTAAGAGAATCCTTTCCTGCTGCCCTAGCATTGGCTTCCTCTTCTAGAATTACTTTTTTAATGCTACGAACTGTTTCCAGACGAACCTTATCTTTGGCCTTCATCGCCACTTTAATATCTTCTGTAATTCTGTCCTTTAAACTCATAATCTCACTCCGGATACCAATTCACTCTAAAGTCATTTTACAAGCTATATTAATACTCTGTTAAGCTTTTTAGTCAAACATATATTGCTTTTGACTTTGGAACTGTGACTTTTGACTTAAGAAGTTAGTATTTATCAGAAAAATTGAATTTACTTAAGAGATTTTACGTTTTTTAAAGACCTCTGTAATTTTCTTAGTAAATATTCAACATTCATCTGACTTAACCTAGCAAATATTCTTGGTATATTACTAAAAAAAACGATCTTTCTATCAATAAAAATACGGAAGAATATTTTTAGTTTGAGATGATAAGATCGCAATGAATAAAGGTGCTGCGAGGGCTTGCCGTGATCCGTGCTACTTTACCAATTCAGGCTCCTGTGCCTGCTACTGCTAACGATCATAATAGATTGAGGCTTTTCTCTGGATCTGCTAACGTTCCTTTGGCTACGGAAGTAGCTAGATATCTGGGTTTAGACTTAGGCCCAATGGTGCGTAAACGATTTGCAGATGGAGAACTATATGTTCAAATTCAGGAATCAATTCGAGGCTGTGATGTTTATCTAATTCAGCCTAGTTGTCGTCCAGTTAATGACAACTTGATGGAAATGTTAATCATGGTAGATGCTTGTCGTCGTGCTTCTGCCAGACAAGTGACTGCG
Source organism: Okeania sp. SIO1H4 (assembly GCF_010672695.1). Taxonomy (NCBI): domain Bacteria; kingdom Bacillati; phylum Cyanobacteriota; class Cyanophyceae; order Oscillatoriales; family Microcoleaceae; genus Okeania; species Okeania sp. SIO1H4. Next base: position 260,867 of record NZ_JAAHGB010000006.1, on the reverse strand, counting down.
GTTATTCCTTACTATGGTTATGCTAGAGCAGACCGTAAAACTGCTGGTCGAGAATCAATTACTGCTAAATTAGTGGCCAATTTGATTACTGAGGCAGGTGCTAATCGTATTCTAGCAATGGATTTGCATTCTGCCCAGATTCAGGGTTATTTTGATATTCCGTTCGATCATGTTTACGGTTTACCGGTAATTTTAGATTACTTAGTAAGTAAGAATTTATCTGATATTGTTGTTGTTTCTCCGGATGTGGGTGGGGTGGCAAGAGCTAGAGCTTTTGCGAAAAAGTTAAATGATGCCCCATTAGCAATTATTGATAAGCGTCGTCAAGCTCACAATGTGGCAGAAGTGTTAAATGTGATTGGTGATGTTGAGGGAAAAACTGCTGTGTTGGTAGATGACATGATTGATACGGGTGGTACTATTTCCGAAGGGGGACGACTTTTGCGCGAAAAAGGGGCGCGACAAGTTTATGCTTGTGCTACTCATGCAGTATTTTCACCACCAGCAGTTGAGCGTCTTTCTAGTGGGGTATTTGAAGAGGTGATTGTTACTAATACTATCCCATTCTTGGAGGAACATAATTTTCCTCAGTTGACTGTTCTTTCGGTGGCAAATTTATTGGGTGAAACTATTTGGCGCATTCACGAAGATACTTCAGTTAGTAGTATGTTTCGTTAGAATTTGCTGTTCTGAGATACTAGCTCGCGTTTTCCTAACTATTTTTGGGAGGGAAGAATTTGGAGAATTTAATCTTCACTAAAAATTAATAGAAAGAAAATTTTTGTGAAATCTATCGGGAGCTGGATATTCGGAAAATTAGTTCTTTTTTACTGTCTAGGGTTAGACCCATGAGGGTCTACCTACTTCGGTTAATTAGTATAGCGCTATGCGCAAGGCAACAGGCAACAGGTAACAGGCAATAGGCAACAGGGAAATACAAAAGGGTTTTAGCTTCTATTCATGTCCTAACTTTAATGCGTAGCGCTATATTATCAGGACTTACGCAAAGACACTATATATAGCCTCTACTAATTTAGGCGATCGCTTGAAAAATTATAGCGATCGCCTAAATGACAAAATCATCATAACTTATATCAAGACAGGCTAATATAGTTGATTTTCATGATTATAAATGTTGCTAACTGTAAATAAATTTTGCCAAAATACTCTAATCATGAGGAGATTATATTAGTTAATTTGAGCCTACTATATGGATTTTAATTATATTGATCCCATACCAATATTTACTCAATTATCATACGAATTATACTATCACAAACTTAGCCAATCACCTAGAAAATATTAGCCATGACACGATAAATCGTTATTTGAAAATCGAAAATTTTGATCACCAGGAATTAGGTCGAAATGTTAAAGAAGAAATTGTAGCTAATACAGAATATTCTCTCTATAAATCAGCTCGAAATTACTACTCCCAGGATTAATATCAGCTAATTTTTAGAATAGTTGATAAGTTTTATAAAGTTCTATGAAGATAGTTTTTTATAGCTTGATTTAATCTTGGAAATATGGGATTTAATAATATTAAAGGAAAATCACTTAGTTCATTAGGAGGAAAAATCGAATGATAATGAAAAAGAGCAAAGGTGAAAAATCAATAATTTCTAGAATCATAGGTTTGAATTTAATAGCTTTACAGTTTGTTTTTAGCTTTCCTGCTAGTGCGTCATCTTCATCAATAATTGAAGAATTTCAAGTAAAGGGTTCGCTAGAAGAAGGACATAATCTTCTTTCTGGTAGTAATTTTGAAATTCTTTTCAGTGAAGAACCTAGCTTGACTAAAGATTTTAATCAAGAGACAAATGGAAATATATTAGTTGAAGAATTTAAATTTACTGACTCTTCTAGGGATTTAATAAATGTTGATAGTTTAACGTCATCAACATCAGAACACGTTATTGTAGTAACACCTGATTATGTGATTGGGAGTTGGATTTATACTTTTGATTTTGCAGTAGGAGAAGACAACTTTACTTTAGCATTAAATTTTGAAGATGAAGAAAACATGAATTTTATAGACGGTAGTTTAACCAATCAAACACAAGGTAGTTTAAATGTATTTTCATCTAATCTATCTAATGTATCTAATATTTCAAGTGTTCCTGAACCAGTTTCTAATCTAAGTCTTTTTGCTCTAGCAACTTTAGGTGTAACCGCAGCCCTAAAACGTAAGCTGAAATCATCAAAATTCGCAGGATAAAGAACTATAAAATTGTCATAAAACTATAAAGAAAACACCATAACTTCTTCATTCAATGGAGGAGTTTGCTATTAATTTCTTGTTAATCAGGACTTACGCAAAGACACTGTATATAGCGCCTACTAATTTAGGCGGTTGCTTGAAAAATTATAGCGATCGCCTCGCTAGTTAAAACTATTGAGGTCATTATATGGCAACTATCGAATCTCAAGACATGACTCTAGAAAAGTTATTTGATGAGTTTTATGTCATTCCTGATTATCAGCGTGAATATGTTTGGGAGGAAAAAGAAGTAAATGAATTTATTCAAGATATATATGAAGAATTTTCTGAGCAAAATCAAAATTCTTATTCTGAGTATTTTATTGGCAGTATAATTGTTTGTAGTCGTGGGGATAATTTGTATGAAGTAATTGATGGGCAGCAACGGATGACTACTGCTTATTTAGTTCTCTGTGCAATTCGAGATTATTTATTAACTATTAATTCAAATGAACGTATTGAAGCATTAAAAAATAAGATTACTTCTCTATATACAGATGACTGGGGTAATGACCAGTTTAAACATAGGGTAGAACTACAATATGAAGAAAGTAGGGGAATACTAGAAAGTATTGCTATGCAAACAGATTTAGACCAAAGGTCTCCTACTCGTTCTGTTAAACATATTCAGAATGCTTATGCTGAGATTAGAAAATTTCTTTCTCTTAAATTTGAATTAGATGAAGTTGCTATTTCTCATATCAAAAAATTTTATGCCTATTTTCTCAAAAATGTTAAATTAATTCGCGTAAAAACAGCTAGTGTTGCTCATGCTTTGAAAATATATTCAACTTTAAATCATCGTGGTTTACCCCTAGATGATATGGATTTACTCAAAAATTTGATTTTTGCTAAAGCTAAACAAACAGACTATGAGAAAATCAAAGTAAAATGGAAAAAAATGATAGATTTACTCTATCATTCTCAGGAAAGACCGATGCGTTTTTTGCGCTATTTTATTTTGGCAAGATATGCAGAAGATGGAAATTATATTGCAGAAAAAGAAGTCTATGATTGGTTTCTCAAAAATGAACATAGATGTGGATATAATACTGAACCTATTCTATTTGTGAATGATTTATTAGCCTCAGCAGAAGCTTATGTAGCATTTTTGTCTGGTAATAATATTGATGGAACGGTAAATCGTTATTTGGAAAATATTCGTTGTCTCAGTGTTAATGTTAGGCAACATTTAATATTACTTTTAGCTGCTTATCAATTGCCTCAATATTGTTTTATTGAATTATGTCGGCAGGTAGAAAATTTATTATTTGTGGCAATGTTGACTAGCGATCGCAATCAAAAGGCATTCGATGGCATGATTCTTAAGTGGGCTAGTGAATTACGTCAAATCACATCAAGATCAGAATTTAATCAATTTATTGCTATTCAATTTTTTTCTAGCAAGCAGGTAGTGGCAGATAAATTTGAGAAAGCATTTCATAAACTTAATAAGTCATCATTTCAACCTTATCAAATTAAATATATTTTAGCCAAACTAACACAATACATAGATGAAACTGCTTGGGGTAGTGGGGGAGGAATTGATGATTTAAGCAATTATCTTTTGAAATTAGATGTAGAACAAATTTTACCAGAATATCCTACTCAAAAAGTAATTTTATCTTTCGATAAACCTCGTGAAATAGAAAGTTATAGTAAACTTTTAGGTAATTTGACTTTGTTAGAAAGTTCGATTAAATCTGCTATTACTAATATGAGTTTTACGGGAAAAAAATTAGGCTATACTAAGTCAAGATTTCTATTGACTAGAACTATTGCTGAAAAAATTTCTGTTGGGAATAATACAACTATTGACTTAGCGGTAAAAGATTTAAAGACCTTTATTAAATGGGATTCCCACGCAATTGAAACTCGACAAGAAATATTAACTCAATTAGCTAAAAAAGTGTGGGATATTCCTGAGTAGTCGAGTATTGCTAAATAAGGTTTGATGAAAAGATTGGTTTAATTAGGGCTTGCTGATTAAATCTAAAAGCATTGACTGATATTGGTTGTAGCATTTTTAGGTCTAAAAAAGTGTTAGCTTTTCGGTGGAAAAAGCTCAAAAAGCTAGTATTTTGGGACGATTATGGCAGAAAAATCATTCTTACAAAACTTAGCTCCTACCTCCTCTATAATTCCCCTAAATCCTGACTCCTGACTCCTGACTCCTGACTCCTACCCTCACCCATAAGACTTTTTCAGCAAACCCTAATTATCTATTACTCTACTCAGCTATTTCATAACTCGTTTAACGTCCTATTTTGATATTTCCCATATCGGTCAAATCTTGAGCTAGATCGACTTCTGTTTAATGATTATTGAACTTGTGCCAAAATCCAAGTAACTATATACCAAGAGCGCTCATTTTTCATTGCTAATTGATATATTGGATTATCTGGATCTTCGGGAATTTTATGACCTCTAAAACCCATTTGAATATAAGACCATACTTCTTGATTACCCCAACCATTAACTTCAACTATTTTAAGATTGTGGGATTCACTCATTAACGCCAAAGCTTTAGGAGTAAATCTCCAGTAATCATCGAAATTTTTTCCACCATGTATTGGGTTGATAAAGCAAGTTGTATGACATATATATCCTCCTTGTTTAACAACTCGAATACTTTCTTCAAAAGCCTTGTAAGGATTTTCAGCAACATGCTCTAAAACTTGGTCTGAAACGCAAAAATCAAAAAAATTATCTTCATAATTTAGATTGGTTAGATTACATTCTGGATAACTCGTATTATAAACTTCCGCTAGTTTTAACCCTAAAACTTTTGCCAAGTTAGCACTGCCAGATACGGCCAAAATTTTTTTAGTCTTGTCATCTTCATTAGTCAATAAGTTTTCTAATTTTTTATACATATATAGTCGTGTAACATGATATCTTTTTTTTCCTTTCTTTGAGTTCAAACAAAAAGTAATTAAGTCTTTTGTTAAACTGTTATTTAGCGTGGTGTTAAACATTTTTTTTCCAAATATTAGCCGAATTACCGTTAGTAATTTAAGTATGTTTGTAGCCAGAATAAATTATAACATTGAATAAATAATAATTATGATCGAGTTTCATTATTCAGGACTTACGGAACGGAACTAATTTTAGTGGGAATATCTGAATAAATGACCAAATCATAAACCATATATCCCACATTCCGTACTTCAATTTGTAATATCAAATCCGTTTAATTCGGTATAAAAAAATGTTCCATCTTCAACCATTACCAAATATTTCTCGATCTCCCCATCTCCCCAGATACTAAATGGGTTCTATAAACCGGAAGGTGCGCGCAGGGGTAACATTCCCCTTCTAAAGGTTTACTGCTGAGTGCTGATCACTTTTTCAAGTTGGCCTGCCCCAACTCAGCCTGGCTTTTCTCTCACCCATATCTATAGAACAGCCATAAAACCTCTTTTTTCAGAATCATTGACCTTTGAAAAACCTAAAGCTACATCAAGTCTAATTAAATTCCATATTTAACACTGAATTTTGAGAGGGAATCATTAGTATTAATAATACTAAAAGAATCTAAAAAAGCTTTAGCCTCTGGAAAATCTAAATTTCCATCTTCAGCAACTATTTGTAAACTATATAATGTTGGTCTGCTAGGGTCGATAAATATTCTTAAAAGTAATCTCAAATTAGGCTTTACTTTTGACTGTAAAATTATTTCTCTACCTGGAAATCCTTGATAGCTAATCTTCTTTTCACTAATTATTATCGAGTTAGAATTGATTGCTGCTCCATCTCGCGCTCCATTTAATCCTTTTTCAAGATTATATTGACTAGGATCGACTGGATATTTGATGCTAGAGACAGAAAAAAATCGTTGTTTTTCTGGGTATTGGTAGAAAACTAATAAGGCATTAAGTTTTCCCAAAGAAGTATCAACAGATAAATTTTCTTCTTCTGGTTGACCAGGAAAAAAAACTGTATAAGAATCATCTTTAGCTGTATATTTATACCAGCTATTAGCAAGATAAATAGTATTAGTATTTGTAAATTCTGATGAATGTTTTAATGGTGGATATATAACTGCTATTGCATCGAAATTGGATGTAAAAGATAAAATTGTAACTACACTATAAATTATCACAATTAAGGATGATTTCATAATATTAAGCTTAACTTTGAGTTCTCCAGGGGTTAAAACACCCCGGATTCATTAGCTGTTGTGCTATACAGGTTAAAACCACGCTACGCACTGCTGACGATATAATAAGGTTAAAGAATCCAACCTATATCGTTTTTTTCTGTTTTATATAATGTTCCCCCGGAGGGAGAGCTACGAATTACGGACGGATCGGTTATAATAAAATTTAAGGACTGACAGTACCGACAGTACCAAAGAAATACTGAAATTATCAATACTATTCTCCTTTATAAAAATAATATGAGTCGCGCAACCTTACCTTTTAAGGAGAAATATTTTTGGAGGGGAGGGTTTAAATCCCCGTTAGAAAAATAACTTTTGACTTTGTTAATTCCTATGCATTCCTCCTTTCTTCCCTCCTGACTCCTGACTCCTGACTCCTAACTCCTCACACCTGAACTTTAGCTTGAATTTCTCTCAACTTCTCCCCTACTTCACCACTACTTAATAAACTTTCCGCCTTAGACAAACCTTCGCAAATATCAGAGCAAACTCCACAACGCCATAAATAAAAACCTCCATTCCAAATAGCTGCTGACATTAACTGACTCACCTTACCCTGCAAAACTTCTTGCATTTGCTCTACTAACTCCGCAGTAGAGCTTAATGAAACCTCCTTTCCTCCACAACCATAGTCACTCGGATGCAACAACAGACGTTCAAATGTGGCAGAGTTGTCAGATGGCATCGATACCCCAATAATAGCTGTCCGGTCGCGAGGTAAGTCACAACTTCCTTCTAACCCCTTGACTGTTGTATAATTTTTCACACCCTGTAATTCCAATGCTCCTCGAAACATACCTTCTGTAGGAGGATGAACATATCCCGCAGCCAAATGAACTTCTCCTGAAAAGGGAACCCAAATTAACTCCATTGTTGCTAGAGGCGGTCGTTTACCAATATCTCGACGATATTCTACTAAAGCATCTGCTTGGGGAAAATGTTTTGGTAGATAAACAAAGCCTAAACCAGTCTGTTCAAATACTTGTTGCACCTGTGCCAGCGATAGTTTTTCCCATTCAACCCCTAACCCTTGCCAAATATCAATAAAAGGTACTCCTTCTTTTGTCGGCATTCGCGCTCCACCGTGCATCACAACAAATATTCCTGCTGTTGCCAAAATTAAAGCTGTGAGTGGGGTAACTGGTGCAGTACGCGATCGCCCATCATAAGGACAACCTAATACTGTCACTACACCCATCGATGGTTGACTTTGCAGTTTTGGCCCTAATTCGTTATAGCTATCTAACATTCCTGCCAACTCATCTCCAGTAGGCCGTTTAATACGGTGAGCAATTAAAAAAGCACCGACCTGGACTGGTTTTGCTTCTTTCAACAACATCATCCGCATTGCTGCTGCTGCCTCTTGGCGGGTTAAATTTTTCCCTGTATGGGGGCCACTACCAATGGTTCTGAGTAATTCTCGAAAGCGATCGCTCATTTAATTTTTCTCTCTGGTTAATTAGGTATTTATTTTTTGATTTTGTTTAGTTAGTTTACAGCAGTTTTGGAGTTGATCGGGTACAAAATTTTAGGACTTTAGGGAGTAGCAAGTAGGGAGTAGGGAGTAGGAAAAAAAGATTAACCTTAAAACTGTACCTCACGCTTCCTAAAAAGTGCTGTAATATAGCGCTACGCGCAAGTCAAAAGTCAAAAGTCAAAAGTAATCCCTGACTAACTTTGAGCTGCTTGGTGCGCGTTCCCTCACAGGAGTCAGCATTCCGCAAGCGAGCCGTCGTCGTCGCGGGGTCGCATCCGCATTTATAAATGTCCGCGCCCTATTTGCGTAGTGCCATACTCCACTGTCACCCGTAATGTCAATAGACATTGACGTGAAAATTCAAAATAAAATCAATTCTTATCCATAAATTATCAATTATTTCTCCTTGTTATATCATGTTCCCCTCCGGGGGAGCTACGCTAACGGACGGGTCAGTTATAATGAACCTTCTGCCTTCTAACCTTGCTCTTTTCCTTCAGCATAGCTGCCCTCTGCCTTCTGCCTTTGGTCTACAGATATTATAAGTATTCAACCGAACATGATATTACCTATCCCTTGTTCCCTCTTTTGGAGGAGATGTCTAATGCTAAAGTTAAGATTTAAACCCCAGCTCTAACATTCTCCTGACTACTGACTCCTGACTACTGACTTCTTCAACACTGTGGTTTGATTAATTTGCTGTGGAATTAATTCTTTTACTAGCTCCCAGAAATATTCTATCGGAGGAATTTGTATCCGATCGCTAGTTGTCACCACCACCACCTCACGACTCCAAACAGAATCTCTTATTGATGATACCTTAGAAGTACTCGGAGTTACTCCTATTGTTTTTATGGCAAGAGTGGGGTCGAGTTTAACATCTATTAAAGCTGAATGAGGTAGCAGAGCAATTAAATTTCCTTGTCGTACTACTCCTCGGAAAGCATCGAGGGTATTTAGTTCTAATGCTGCATTGAGTTTTGCCCCTAGTCGCTCAAATTGCTCTTTAACTAATCTTTGCATTCCGTAGCCATCTTTGAAAACTACTTGAGGATAGCGAATAAGTTCAGTCCAGGGAATTTGTTCGTATTTTGTGAGGGGATGGTTAGCTGCCATTAATACTTCTATCGGTTCAGTGTAGAGAACATCTACTACCATTTCTGGACTGGTAGTAAATAAGCGGTTATTCATTACTATTGCTATATCTACTAGACCGTCTTTGAGAACTTTCAAAGTGCGATCGCTTCCTAGAGCAGTTACCCGCAATTTTACTTCTGGATAGTGGCGACAAAATCTTTGCAAAACTGGAGGGAGGTAAGCAGCACAAACAGAGTGAATAGCTGCAACACAAAGTTCTGGTTGTTTTCCGGCAAGCATTTCTGTTATTTCTTGGGTAGCACTTTCCCAAGCTTGACAAATTTTCTTAGCGTAAGGCCATAAGCATTCTCCTGCTAGAGTGAGTTTGGCTTGACTGCTACGGTGAAATAGGGGAGTACCCACTTGATTTTCTAGAGCTTGCACTTGTCGGCTAACTGTTGATTGAGTGACGTTACATATTCGCGCTGCTTGTTGAAAGCTACCTGTTTCTGCAACACAAAGAAATGCTTGCAACTGCTCTAACCGCATAGAGTTTTGATTCAACTATTATTTACCAGCCTTTGATTATAGCAGATTTATTTTTTTCATTTAGTAGACTAGGATACACCTTCTCAAAATGAATTATACCAAATCTCAAAAAGTTTGCTATATATCTTTAGAGACTGTTTGTAAAGTTTTGTAGTATACAATGATTGACCTTTAAACTGTAACAACTTGGTTATTTATCCCAGATTTATAGGCTGAAATACCCAATTTGCCAGGGGTAAAAACACTTCATAATTCTTTACAAACGACCTCTTACTAATGGGGAGGTAGGGAGATGGGGACATGGGGAGATGGTAATCAAATATAGCATTAAGTACCTAAGCAAAATTATTTACCTATCCCAATTCTCTGCGCTCTTTAGAAGTTCAAGAATTCAATTTGTATAAATGTGTAATTAATTTTGCACAACCACTTACTATTTAGAAATGGTATTAGGTAACAGTGGTAAGAATGTTAGATTTTATCATATTTGATTATATTTTTGGTTTGAAAAATCCTGCAAAAAAAATCTTTGTTTGTAGTTGCACTTTAGCACTGTAAGAATCAGACCTCTAACTACAGGCTTTTCTTTTTTCTGTAGAATAATAATAGTTTTTATTCCTATTATATTATACTAGTTAAAAAAATAATGCTTGTGGATATATCTGCCTATTTCTCTCTTTTAATTACTGCATTATAGATCAAAATGAGATTTTATGGCACAATATAATACTTGGATTTAATAGGAGTTATTTATGGTATTTTATTGGTTAAAATCACAGTATATTTCTAGGAATAGCCTCATTTTTTTAGGCGTTAAGATAGCTCAATTACAGCAGATAAAAATCTGTAATTTAAAACATAAATCAGCTTTGTTAAAAATGTTTAAAAAGAACTCGATATTGATTGCTGGATTAACTATATTATCACCTATTTTTACCACTATTTCTGCCTCTGCTGCCGAAAATCTTATAATTTCTATTCCTGCTCTCGACATTACAGATCCAATCGTAGTTTCTTTGCCACCTTTTCAACTAAAAATACCAATTGAATCTATCGAAAGGTTTGCTAAAGAAGGAGAATTTAGCAAAGAATTTACCTTTTATTCTGAGCTGCTCACAACAGAAGAAACAAAAGAAATACAGACAGTTCTGAAAAAACAAAAACAAGAACTAAGAGAACTTTTTCAAAACCGTTTTGATGTTAATCCTACTATTGTCAACACATTTATGGAAGAACCAGCAGGACAAGAAGTTCTGAAAAGATTAGGTAAAATCCTGAAAACTGGAGAAAATAAAAATGGGAGTGCAGCTCTCCAAACAGCTTTTCAGTTAGCTCTTGCAGAACCAGATGGTTTGACTATTATTAATGTGTTGAAAAATTTTCCTGGAGATTTGTTAATAGAACTTGAAGAAGGTATCAATTTAACTGAAGAATTAATCGAAAGATTTGTAGAAGAACGCTTGATTGTAATAGAGCTACAAAATCAAGCTCAAGAACGATCGCTTAGTGAGAATAAAATTGATTTTAATAATTTTCCAGATTTAAGACAACCAGGAAATATAAGATGGGAAAAACAATCTATTACCTTTAGAAATCCTAATCGCGACCGCTCTTCTCCAGCAAATATTTATCTGCCAAAAAGTTCTGGAAATAAATTAATTCCTGTAATAGTTATTTCCCATGGTTTAGGTTCAGACCTAAATAGCTTTGCCTATCTTGCCGAACATTTAGCATCTCATGGTTTTGCAGTAATAGTACCAGAACATATTGGTTCAAATGCAGAAAAACTTGAAAATATCTTTGCAGGTTTTAGCAGACCTGTAGATGGAATGGAATTTATTAATCGCCCACTAGATATTAAATATTTACTGGATGAATTAGAGGCAAAAATAAACTCCGATCCAATCTGGCGAGGTCAGCTAAATTTTAAACAAGTGGGAATAGTAGGTCAATCTTTTGGCGGTTATACTGCTTTAAGTCTTGCAGGTGCTCCCCTAGACCTAGAAGATCTACGAAAAGATTGCCAATCTGAAGATACTAAATTTATCTTTAATTTATCTCTATTATTACAGTGTCAAACGAGTAATTTACCAGCAGAAATAACCGAAAATTTACGAGATGAACGTATCACAGCAGCTATTGCAATAAATCCAATTAGTAGTGGTGTATTTGGACCTGAAAAAATTAGTAAAATTGCAATACCCTTGATGATTGTTGCTAGTACTAGAGATATTTTTGCTCCACCAATTCCAGAGCAAATTTATCCATTCATTAGCTTAACTACTACAGATAAATATTTAGTTATTAGTGAACCAGCAACTCACTTTTCGTTTATTGCTGTAGAAGAAGAAGAGGAAGTTTCTATAGAACTACCAATCAAATTAATTGGTCCCGATCCTACTTTAGCTTATCCTTTTATCCAGGTACTAGGTTTAGCCTTTTTTCAAGCTTATCTGATAAATCAATCTCAATCATTACCATATCTAAGTGGGTCTTATCTACAATATATTAATCAACAACCATTTACTTTCGGTGTATTACAGTCTCTCACAGAAGACGATCTACAACAGGCGATCGACAATTTTTCCAAACGATTTAGTAATACTAATTAGGGTTTGCATATAGAAAGTCTTTTTGTTAGGGTAGGGAGTAGGCAGTAGGCAATAGTTAAGAGTTAAGAGTTAGGATTTAGGGAAGTTGTAGAAGAGGTAGTCATTCATCATTGCCCCTAGCCCCCCAGGGAACAAAACTGTAAGCAGTCAGCCGTCAGCTAAAAGCGCATAAACTGATGACTGAAAGCTGAAAGCTAAATGCTTACACAAAACTTTCTTTTGCCCCCCTGTTTCACCGGGGGAGATGTTAACCTAGTACGCTAAACTATTCAACGTCAGTTTCAAAGATCGCAAATCGTAGCCGAGCTGCCGACTCTTCTATTTCTACCAAAGACTCAATACTAACAAGTACTTTTTGTTCAATTCCTAACAGTTGCGCGGCTCGAGCAACAGCGGCTTTTTCCTTCTCGTGATACACTCCATCGGCACGGCTCATTTTGATCGCTTGGTACAACATACAACAGCGAAAATTTAGAGAAAAATCATAATGCATACCGCCCAATAGCTCTTCGATGTCCGCATTTTTTCCATCGAAATTTAGGACATTTTCTTCGATCAGGTCAGATGGTGTTCCCAGCAGCTGCTGTTCTTCCAGAAACCAATCTAATTCTTTCTGTGCTAACTCACCATCAGCACTAGCGATCGCCACTATTACTTTCAGATAGTTTCTCGCTACATCAGTATTGATAGGTCTAGTGACGTTATACATCCTCTTGCCATATGGCGTCTGTTTATAACTTGTTGCAGTAGTCATTGTGTCACCCTTTATCATTTACTCTTGCCAGGCAAGCTCTCAGCTTTTCAGCTAAAACCGGAACATTTGGCTCTCGCATCATCGTAACATGGTTACCAGGAACAAAATCAAGCTCTACTGCTCCATCAGCAAACTGGGCGTTGCTGAAATGTAATGGTAAGTAGCTGAAGGTAAAATTGAAAAACTTATGTTTTGCGTTGATACTTAATCTAAAAATCATTACCACTCAGCAACGCCACAAAATTTCTTTCCCGTGTTTCAACATTGTTCAAATAACGGTTAATTTCATCGTGGCCAACTTTTTCCAGATTGTCCGCAAGATTTTTGAGAGTGTAATTTTTCTGACTACTTATTAAATACTGACAATAATATTTTATATAATTAGGGCTTGCTGATTAAATCTAAAAGTATTTACAGATAAAGGTTTTAGCCTTTTTTTGGTCGAAAAAAGTACCTGGTTTTCAGCTCTTCACGCTCAAAAAGGAGCGTATTTTAGGCGCATAGTTGGGCAGAAAAATCATTCTTAGAATTCTTACTCCTACTTCCTCGCTCATTCCCATTTCTCCCCTCCTGGGAGGGGGAGGGGCGAGGGGTGGGTTGTCTCCTGTCTCCTACCCTCACCCATAAGACTTTATTCAGCAAACCCTAATTAAACTCCATTTGGCGAATGGAAAAATCTCAAATCAATTAGCTTCATTTTATGATATGGTGTTAAATTGAATTGCCTAAAATCATACTGTGTATAGCTTTGAGATTTTTTAAATTTTATGGTTTATACCTTGATGTCAGGTCTCTCATAAACACCATTAGGATACCCACTAGCTCTATGGAATAAAATTAAGCCATTGCTTGACTAAAACTAGCTTAAAAAACGAAAATGAAACGAAAAAGAAAAAAACACTGCTTAAAAATAGTTCTAGCTTTTCTGTCAATCAGTTTAATTGCCTGTCAACCGACTATCCAATCTAATCCTGAATCAACAGACCAAACGATGCCGGGTAAAGGGGTAAAAGTAAGCTCTGGCTCTAGTATCACAACCTATGCAGCATTTTTAACAGAAATTATTAATATTGGTCTAGAAAAGCTTGGTTATCAAACTGAACCCGTCAAACAGCTCAGTGTTCCCGTAGTGCATATTTCTGTTAGTAACGGAGAATTAGATTTCTACACCGATCATTGGGAAAAACTCCAAAATAAATTTTTTATAGAAAACGGAGGCGAAGATAAATTCAAGCGGGTGGGAATTATTGTTGACAATGCTTTACAAGGGTATCAAATTGACAAAAAAACTGCTGATAAATATAAAATTATCAGCTTAGAGCAACTTAAAGATCCCAAAATTGCCCAACTTTTTGACTCAGATGGTGATGGCAAAGCTAACTTAGCAGGTTGTAATCCTGGATGGGGTTGTGAATTAGTGATTGAGCATCACTTGGATGTCTATGGACTGAGAGATACCGTTGAACACGATCAAGGTAATTATGATATTTTGTTGGCAGATGTAGTAGCTCGCAACCGACTGGAAAAACCTATTCTCTATTATCTTTACACTCCCCATTGGATACCTGCAGTGTTAGAACCTGGTAAGGATGCAATCTGGCTAGAAGTACCTTTTACTTCTCTACCAGAAGAACAGGGAGAAGTGTCGGAACAAGAAACTATGCTAGATGGAAAAAATCTAGGTATTGCGGTTGATAGAGTGCGGATAGTAGCAAACAATAAATTTTTGCAAGTTAATCCAGCCGCCAAACGTCTGTTTGAGCTGGTTTCAATTCCTATTGAAGATGTTAACGCTCAACAAAAACTCGTACAAGATGGTGAAAGTAACTCAGAAGATATCCGTCGCCATGCAGAAGAATGGGTCAAGAAAAATCAAGATAAGTTTGATAGCTGGCTAGAAGAAGCAAGAAAGACAGGAACAAATTTGTCAGAGAATTGATGTTTTTTTTTAACCTTTGTAATATAATCCACCATAATAAATAGAACAAATTTAGTTTAGATGAAAATTATTCAGAAAGATAGAGATGGTTTGCAATGCTTTATTGGGTTAGACAGACCAACCCTGAGTCATCCCAGTAACGGTGGATTGAGGGTCAAAACTTATAAATCTCAGACACTTGCTTGGGAGGACTGTAGAAATTTGTCCCTCGTTATGACCAATAAACATCGTCTGTACAATACAGGTTTTAGCGGTGGTAAAATTGTTGTAGCGATGGCCGATTGTCAAGCCTGCAAGAAAGAGCTATTGAGTTTTATCGGTTCTATGCTGAATGAGCTTAACGGTTTGATGTACACTGGTTGTGACTTGAATACTTCCTTGGAGGACATGGAATATCTCAGAAACCACTGTCCTTATATTCTGGCATCTCTAGATTCTCAAGTTGACCCGAGTATTGCCACAGCTTATGGTGTAGTGGGTAGTATTCAAGGTATTTTTGGAAAAAATCTTGAGGGCTTAGTTTTTCTGGTTCATGGTTTGGGAAAGGTGGGTAAAGCTACTGCTCTAGGTCTCCAAAAACTGGGAGCAAGTATCATGACTTATGATATAGTACCCCAGCGAGCCGATCTTCCAAATTGCAAGAATATCTCACAGGATCATAACTGGTGGGATATTCCCTGTAATGCATTAGTTCCTTGTTCCATCAGTGGTCTAATTACACCAGAGATTGCTGATTCCTTGCAGTGTCAATATATTGTTGGTTCTGCTAATGTTCCCCTAAGTGAACCTTCGGTACTTGATATTTTACAGGCAAAATCCATCACTTTTATTCCGGAATCAATTAGTAGTGCTGGTGCTGTTATTTGCGACTCAATCGAGTTTTATGCCCCATCAATTTTCAAGCAAGTAGACCCCTGCTATATTTATGCATTTGTTCAAGAAATAGTTGAAAAAAAAGTCAAGATTTTTGTGACAGAGCTAACCAATAGCGAAGAATCCTACGAACAAGTCATATCAAGCCTAATTTTAGCAGCAGATAAACAACCCAGAGTGGGATGTCAAATGCCAGATTTTTTAGAGAAAAATTAAACCCAAAAGCAGGAAAAAAATCATCATCATTGGAGAATATCTGACATGGCAATTTATATGGCATCTGACTACTCACTCAACACACTTGGAGCAAAACTTTGTCTCGAAGCTGCTGGGGATTTAGTCACAACAGCAATCCAATCCATCCAAAACAGTTCACAAGTAAGACTAGCTGATTACGGTATTGCAGATGGCGGTACTACCCAAGGATTATGGCAGCAAATTTTTGATACAATCAAAAAACAAAATAGCGGGGTTTTTATTGAAGCAATATTTAGTGATTTACCCAGTAATGATTTTAATGCCTTGGGTCAAACTTCATCCTTTTTAATGCAAGACGATCAAAATCTAGTCGTTTCAATGGTTCCACGCTCATTCTATCAACCTGTTTGTCCCCCCAATAGTCTAGACTTTGGTTTCTCCTCCACAGCTATGCACTGGTTAAGTAAGTTGCCTAAGCACTTAAATTACCATACCCATATTAATGTTTGCGACCAAGGAGAAGATAAAGCCATTTTTCAAGCCCAATCTCAGCTTGACTGGACTACTATTCTCTTAGCGAGGGCGAAAGAACTCAAATCTGGGGGACAAATAGTCAGTGCCAACTTATCCACAGATGGAAAAGGGCGTTATCTAGGCAACAATCAGGTAGACTTAAACATGCATGATGTTCTCCATGAGATTTGGAAACAAATGCAGATTGAGGGTTTAATTAAGCCTGAGGAGTATGTTGGTGCTACATTCCAAAATTATTATCGTACAGAAGCTGAATTTATTGCCTGTCTTGAAGATTCCCAAAGTGAAGTTTATCAAGCTGGGTTAAGATTAGGGGAGATACAAACCATCTTAATTCCCTGTCCTTATCGATCTCAGTACGAAGAAGATGGGGACACTGAGAAATTTGCCCAAGGACTTACCCAAACAATTCGTTCTTGGAGTGAGCATACTTTCCGAAATGCATTCACTAATCGCTCCCATGAAGATGTTTTAGATATTGTCAACCAATTTTACGCAAGATTTACCGCTAGGGTTCGAGAAAATCCCAGTCAGTTTTCAATGGATTATTCACACACCCATCTTCGCATTTACAAAGAATAAGCAAAACCAGGATGCTGAATGTTCTCTCAATTCATGGCATCCTGGCAATTTTCAAAGATTATGCAGAAACAGTGGACAACGGCTTAACACACTCCCGACTAGCACTGAGGGGAGATAAATCAAAAGAGGGGGGCTGATCTAAAACTAACTCAGCAAGCAACTTGCCTAAAAGTGGTGTAAACTTAAACGCTTGACCCGATCCACCTGTAAAAAGACTAATTTGTGGATATCCGGGAAGCCGATCTAGCACAAATAAAGTATCTTTTGTCATCGTGTATGGACTAAAATACAGACCCACACACTCCTTAATTCCATCCCAATTATTACGAAGGAATTGATCGAGTAACTGCGCAAGCTCTGAATCGGGTTCTCTTACAAATGTACTCATGGTTTTGCTCCGCAATTCTGGCGGACACCAATCAATCCCAACTTTGATAAGTGATGTTTCAGGAGTATGACAAGGAAATCCGTAGTAGAGTCCACCATCGTTACTATCTGGCTTTTCTTGCTGAAAACAGAACCATTGTGGGAACTGATCTCGTAAAGTCTCTTCCACCCGATAGTGTCCCCATAACATCGGCCAAATTTCTAAATTGAGGGGATCTGTAAATGAGCTGAGTAAATCATTAGTCCAAGGTCCCGCCGTTAAAACAACTTGTTTGGCTATAAATATATTTCCTGATTGTGTTTTGACTTCAACTGAACCGGAAATAGTCACGTTGAGACTAACAGTTTCTTCTCCAGTGTGAATAGATACGCCATTAGTTTCGGCTTGAGATCGAAATAGCTCAATAGCTTTTGTAGACCAAACCATACCGGAAGTGCTTTCAAACAAACCGATAAAATCTGGTTTAGGACGCATTGGCCAACGTTGTTGGAGTTGTTCCGCATTTAAGGCTTCAAATGGAATCCCTTTCTTTTCCATCACCCGACGAGCACCTGGAATACTACCTTCTATTGTTTCTTCATCCCAAGCTTCGCCGTAGAAGAGCAAGCCATTTTGTCTCAGTAATTGACAATCATGTTGAGCTTCAAGGTTTTTCCACTCTTTCAAGCTTTCCTCTTGCAATTCTGACAGATATTCATTAGAATACATTCGGCGATACATCCGTTCATCGCCATAGGAACTGTTGTTGGGATTAGGGATAGAGTCTTTCTCTAACAATATAATTTGTAGATTTTGTTTCTGGCTAAGGTAATAAGCTGTTGCCAGACCCGCAATACCACCACCAATAATAACTACATCTGCATTGAAATCTGCTGTTGTTTCTGCCATTAAGTTTCTACCTGAATTCTGAACGTCCGGTAGTATTATAAATTATATAATCGGGCGATCGCCATATCCGCTTCTCGATATTCATATTATCAATTATTTCTGGTAGTGCAAAGTGCAAAACCGTATTGAATTATGACCACTATGATTTTCTCCTGACTCCTGATTTTTATAGTAAATTTCGTCGTGCGTAATGTATTTTTTTTTTGATTTTAGATGAAATAGGAAGGGTGGCGATAGTGCTACGCACCGCTACGCGATCGCCCTATAGCAGGTTTATCATTAATTAAACTGTTGAGTGAACCTCACGTTCAGATATTAGCTGAAAAACTGAATTTTTTTTAAACCATGGAAAACTGATACTCTGCAGATTGGACAAAGCCAGAAAAAAAGCTGAGAGTAGGCTTTAAGAATTCAGTCTCAGCTCAGAACAATATAATTTAAATTAAGACCACCTTATCACCAAGATATTTTGTGAATTAGACGACTTTTTTCAACAGTTTGATTGTCATTTTGTTGATCCGACTAAAGCAGGTGGAACAAATGGTTCGGTAAAGCTAATTTCCTGTTCAAAAAATTCAATAAGTTTTTGAGCATAAGTGCTTTGAAACTGACTATAGTCAGACTGACCGATGAATTCTAGGGAGCGAATTACAGATTTTTCACCGCGTTCTTGGTTTGGTCGCCAATCGTTCTCTAAATGCTCATAAATATGCTGTTCGTACAGTAGAGAACTCTTAGTAAAGCGTCGAACAATTGGATGTATGTGAGCGCTTAAATATGCTTTATCTGGGTCTTTCTCCCGTTTGACACTGAATGGATCTCCTTCAATTTTACCAAACTCCAGCGTAATTGTATAGTACTGGTCGTTCTCAGCTAAATCCCCATTGCTAAAGCCAATGCTGCTTGCGCGATCGCGCACATAATCCACAGGTAAACCTTCATAGTAATTTGCTGTTTGACTTGATTTCGAGAACACAATCAAATCGCAGAGAAAACCTTGCTGGAGAAAAAGTTCTGGACTGGTACTTATCCTTTCAATTAATTTCTCTACAATTGCTTGCGACTGAAGCGGTAGAGTATTGTATGGCAATTGTTTGTCATGATATTTCTGTTCTAGTATTTGACTGAGGGCTTTAATATTAAAACGAAATCCATGAATCACGTTGGAATTGGTTTTGTCAAAATCTCGCACCTGCATTAAAGTCCCAGCAAAGTACATATCGGCAATCTTGGTAGATTCCCATTCGCTGGTCATTGTCGGAAACTTGTCGTGAATATCTAATTCTGGTTTGCAGGTATCATCAAAGATGGAACTATCGAACTGAAAACCAGTGCAACAAAGGACGCGGTCATAAGCGAATACAGCTTTTTGTCCATCAGCATGAGAGAAACACATATCGACCAGATACTCTCCGTTTTTATATTCGATTTTCTCAACGCTGGCATCAAGTACAGAGTTCTGACCTTTGAGTATATATGTATCTAAAAACGGTGTATTAATTGCTCGCAAATGGCCAGAGAAGTGTGTCTGCCAGGCAAATTTAATGGAGTTGGGACTACACAAATGAATTACTCTTGCTGTCTCGGTTAGATGGTTGGCAGTTTCAAAACCCGATGTTCCTTTGCCGATGATTAACACTCTCTGATTAACATATTCTTCAGGATCAAAGGGAAAATCAAAGTAGTTCTCGGTCAGCTCAATACCCGGTATATCAGGAATATAGGGCTTGGAGACTCCTGTTGCTATAATTAGACGGCGGCAGGTATAAACATGGCCTTGATCGTCAGTAACAAAGAATTGGTTATTTTTAGAGATTTTAACTATCTTAGTTCCACATTTAATCTTAAGTTGAAAGTGCTTACTAAAATCTTCCAGATATTGAGCATAATCTCCAGCATCTGGGAAATAACGTTTGCTGTAGTTACTAAATGAGAATTGATCGTCATCACAAAGCAATGAATTCCAGTCCCATCTTAGTTGTGACTCTCTCTCCTCGTAACCTGTGTAGACTTTATTAATTGAGATCAGCTTTCGGTGTCTGGGAAATTTATGCCAAAAACTTCCCGGCTTTTCAGCACCATCTAGAACCAAGTAATTTCTCTGATTTTGTTCTAAAAAGTAGGCTAGTTGTAACCCCGCTGCACCAGCACCAATAATTAAATAATCAACTTCTGTTTTGGTTTTTACTGTCATGGAATCTTAAGTTATGTTAAAAGAAATTCTGAAGCTCTTACACTTTCGATCAGGAAAATCGTATCACATGGTTTGAGTAAACCCTAAGTTTCCTTTACAATTGTTTACTAAACCGACATGTGTTGGTGGAAGATTAGGTATTTCCAAGTAGTAGCTTAAAATCAGCTTGATAAAATAGGTCTATGTTTTTTTCCCTTGGCTTCAAGAGCTATAAGGTAGACCGTCAGGAAATAAAAGTTTAACTCGTTTTTCTCGCAGTCTTTCTTCTTCAAAATACATGGCTTCTAACTGAGTAACTTCTTCTTCGGATACACCTATTAAGCCAGCCATTTTACGAACATATGCTTGCTCATTTTTATGATATTCAGCATCCGCTGAACAAGCCTTAATCGCATAATATATAGCGGCTCTTTTTGCCTTAATTGCTTGAGGTGTACGACTAATAACTTCTTCTAGATCTTCTGTTGCTTCATACTTTTTCATTTCCTCAATCAGTGTGGGTTGCATTCCTCTAACTGCAGAGAAACCTATAATCCAGTCTCTTTCTTCTGGTGCAAGAACCCCATCTCCTTTTGCACAAATAAGCATTGCTTTCGTAAGTGCTTCATAGGTCTCATTGGGAGGAAGCTCACTCAAATGCCACCCAAAAGTATCTTGAAAAAACCACAGACCAACAATTTTATAAACTTCTTCCATAGATATTGACATAATCATTTTTCTCCCGTACTGTTCATATTTTTGAAAGTTTATTTTCCAAAGCTTTTAGTGAAGCTTCTGGAAATATTAGTTTAGTTCCAACTAGGGTTTAATTCTACTAAGTACCTGCACATAAATCAACAGAATTGTGTTAACTTTTGTCAAGTCATTAAAAGTTAAGTAAGCATTCAGTTATCGGCATTGGTATTATGTTTGCTAAGATACTCTGGAGATTGTATGGAAAATCAAACTCTATGGTAATTAGAGATTTTACCCGTTCCATCGCTCTTGGCGTGTTCAATTTACTAACACCAAAATTCCCAAACAGAAAAATTTGGTAAAATCAAGTAATATAAACTCAAAAAAACAAAAAAGTAATATGGGAAATTTCAATCCATTGCTAATAGCTAGAAAAGCAATAAATTTCAAGGTAGTTAGGAAAATTATTGGCTTATCCACCCTGGAATTAATGATATTGTTAGGAGTAATAAGTACCATTTGCCCTAATGCAATGTCACATGATGTAATGTCACAAAATAATGAAGATAATAATCAACTTAAAGAAGACTCCAAGTCAAGACAAAAAGATTTATTTATTGCTTATCCTTCAGCCAATCACAAAACTACTTCAGACCGAATTTTCTTCATTGGTACAGCTTCTCCAGAAGCGGAAGTTACTGTTAATGGAAAACCAATTAATGAGCGTAGTAAATCTGGTCATTTTGCTCCTAGTTTTCCATTACAAATAGGGGAAAATATATTTACTTTTCGCCATCAAAATGAAGAGATTATTTTAAAAATAACACGCAATTCAAATCAACCAGCTTTACCAGTAGGAATAGCTTTTGGTCAAGACTATTTGACTCCAGCAAAAGATATTTCCAGAATGCCAGGAGAATTAATTTGTTTTCAGGCGATCGCTCCTCCAAATGCTAATATTTCTGTTTTATTAGCTGCCCAAACTATTCCTTTACTTTCTCAGTCTCAAGTAGTAAATTTACCAGGAAATTTGGCAGTATTAACAGGAGATAATCAACCTGTTCCCTCTGTGGGAGAATATTATCAAGGTTGTGCGAAAGCAGAGAAAGCAGGAGAGTTAGGTCAACCTGAATTTAAACTAAGTGTCAGGGGGAAAACGGTGACTCAAAAAGCACCGGGAAAAGTGACTATTCTTTCTGCGACTACATTTGAGGTGGCGGAGGTGACTGTAGAAGAGGGAGTTGCCAGAACCGGACCTAGTACCACTTATTCCCGCTTGACACCCTTGCCAAAAGGTACTAAAGCTTTGATTACAGGGAAAGAAGGAGACTATTTACGCCTTGACTATGGAGGTTGGATAAAAGCAGATGAGACTAAGATCTCTACAGATGCAGCACCACCGCGTTCGGTAATTAGGAGTGCTATTTCTCGTCAAGTTCAAGGTGCAACAGAAATCAAATTTCCTTTGCAAGTACCGGTGCCAATAACAGTTGAACAGGGCGATCGCTATTTAACTTTAACTCTGCATAATACTACGGCTCAAACTGATACTATTCGTCTGGATGATGACCCTTTAATTGAACGATTAGACTGGCACCCAATTCTAACTTCAACAGTGGAAAATGAACAGGCAGTTAGATATAAATTTTATTTAAAAACAGACCGACAATGGGGTTATAAATTAAAGTATGATGGTACAACTTTGCGATTAACTTTACGACATCCTCCGGTAGTCAAAAGTGGAATTAGTTCTGCATATAAACCTCTGACTGGAATGAAAATTTTGATTGATGCTGGACATGGTAGTGAGAATGATTTAGGGGCAAGAGGTCCTACTGGTTATCCGGAAAAAAATGTGACATTAATTGTGTCAAAGTTATTACAGGATGAGTTAATTGCACGAGGTGCTTCAGTATATATGACACGAAAAGCAGAAGAGGATTTATATCCTAAAGATCGCGTGGAAATGATTAATCAACAAGTTCCAGATTTAGCACTTTCTGTTCATTATAATGCTTTACCTGATTATGGCGATGCTCTAAAAACTCAGGGAATAGGTACTTTTTGGTATCATGCTCAAGCTCATAGTTTGGCAGTATTTTTACATAATTATTTAGTGGAAAAATTAGACCGACCTTCTTATGGGGTATTTTGGAATAATTTAGCTTTAGCTCGTCCGACAATAGCTCCTTCTGTATTATTGGAGTTAGGATTTATGATTAATCCTTATGAATTTGAATGGATTATGAATTCTCAAGAACAACAGAAGTTAGCAAAGGTATTAGCAGATGGAATTGTTGAGTGGGTAAGAAGAAGGAGTCAGGAGTCACGAGTCAGGAGTTAGGAGTTAGGAGTCAGTAGAGGATGCTAAACCTTTAAACGTTTAGTATTGCTATAAATTTTACTATTTCCTTTGAAGAAGTAGTCAGGAGTCACGAGTCATATCAAGTAACATTAATTAACCGCAATGTAGGGACGTTGCATGCAACGTCCCTACCAGGTTGGGTAAAGATTGTTTATTACAATTATTTAATGAGACATGATATCAGGAGTCAATAGAGGATACTCAACCCTTAAACAAGGAGAGGCTTTAAACCTAATTTTTCGGTAATCAACCTTCCTCCTTCCCTCTTCTTCCTTCTTCTTTCTTCCTTCTTCCTTCTCCTACTTTCTTAAAGGTTGTACTAAAGGCAAAAAATATGACACTAATTGTTGATTTCCGACAACCAAAGTAGGAAAGGGATGACTCGAATAATCTTTGCCAATTTTTAAAGGAAAAATATCTGTAGATTCTAATGGTATCCACACTGCACCTGCAGCTTTTGCTATTACCCAAGCTCCTGCAATATCCCAAATTCTAGGTGTAGCTTCAACTCCTGCAATAGATGCACCACAAGCTACAAGTAAAAAGTTATAACTTGCTATGCCTAACATTCTAATTTTTGTGGGAATTTGAGGTAAAATTTTGGTACTTCGGGAACAAAGATTAAATAAATGATTACCAGTAATATTGTCTTGATTTGGTTGAATTGGTTGATGATTTAAAAATGCTCTGGTGATAGGTGGGTTCGATAAATAAGTCTGATTTTCTTGATAATAAAAACCATAATAAGATTGATGTAATGGAGGCAAATGTATATAACCAAATATAGGAATACCTTGATACAATAAGGCGATAGAAGTTGCCCAAATTGGTATACCTTTAGCAAAGTTTGTAGTAGCATCTAAGGGGTCAATAATCCAACACCATTCATTACTAGGAAATATCTGTTGAGTTTCTTCTGTTAAGATTCCATGAGTGGGAAAAGTATGAGCGATCGCTTCTCTAATTTCTCTATCTGCCCATTTATCGGATTTAGTAATTAAACTACCGTCAGCTTTTTCATCTGCTGTGACATTTCCGAAGTCTTTTAATAATTGATTTCCTACTCGAAAAGTTATTGTTTCTGCGAAGTTTAAAACTTGATTCCAGAATTCTGTCATTTTAGCTTTGTTATCCCACTAGATTTTTGTTTTAAAGTTTATTGAAAGAATATTAATCAGTCATTTCAATTATCAGTTGTAAGTTGTCAGTAAACTTAAGTTATTAGTTGAATTTTCTACCTTGAATTTTTAGATTTTCATTTTGAGATTTTCTAGATAATGCCCAAGCAATAATGCCTAGAGGTTTACTATCAATATTTTTAATATTTTATAATGATAGAGACCATTATTAAAATTGAAGAAGGAGACAGGAGACAGGAGACAGGAGACAGGAGACAGGAGGAAAATTACATGGGGATTCGCTCCCCCAAGTAATTTTGAACACCCCCGTTGACGGTGGGGTATTAAACCCACAAAGAAAATGATAAAATTTATGAATCGTCTCCTTGGAGGAGTCAGGAGTCAACCCACCCCTAACCCCTCCCAGGAGGGGGAGTCAGGAGTCAGGAAGAAATAAAGAAGGAAGAGGAGAAGAAAATTTTTTATCACGCTCTTAAAAGGACATGATATAACTCTATTTAACAGGAAAGTTTCTATAGAAATTTATTCTCAAATTAACAATTAATCACTAAAAATTACCTCTCTTTGGAGGAGTGAGGAGTCAGGAGTCAGGAGGGAACAAAGAAGGAAGAGGAGAAAGTTTTTTATCACACTCTTCAAAGGAGATTATATAACTCTATTCAACAAGAAAGTTTCTATAGAAATTTATTCTTAAATTAACAATTAATCAATAAAAATCACTTCTCTTTGGAAGATAGAGTAGATTCCATGTAAATGTGGCACAGTAGTTCAGAGTCCAAATAATGAAAGCTTACTTAACAAAATACTCAGGATTAGAAAAACTATATTCTTTCTTTCCTGCTACCTACTCCCTACTTTCAAGAAGATGTAGCAAGAATGCGTGAGATTTAGTATTACTCAAAAATCAGTAACCTCCTTGAATCAAAAATTTTCCATCTTTTCACCCACTCAATATCTTCAAAACTTTAACCTAATCTAACTTTTCTAAACAGACCAAAGCATTATAATCAGGCACACCTTCAACAGAACGTTTACCCTGATCTAATAACACATTTCCTTCCGGCCAATGTATTTGTAAATTACCTGGTTTCATCGGAGCTAAATATACTCTTCCTTGAAACTCACCCAAATCATTCTTTAACAGTACCTTATACCCATCTTTTAAACTTAAATTTTCCGCATCAATAGGATTAATTAAAACTGCTTCTCGCATAGCTCCAGTAATAGCATCTTTCTTTGACTGCACCATACTATTAAATTGTTTGCCTCTACGAGTCGCTACTAAAAAATATCCCTCTTTTAACTCTTCTTGAGGTAGAGAAAGTATTGAAAAATTAGCCTTACTATTCGGTGTGGGAAAATTCCAACCAAAACATAAATGAGAACCACCATATTGAAAATTATCCCCTGGTTCTTTTAAATGCTGAATTCCCGAATATTGCGGAATTACTAAAGCAATTTCCTGACGAATTTCTGAAATATTTTCAAACTCTAACTTATTTGCTAAATCAGGACGTACTAACTTTGCCAAATCCACAAAAACTTCCCATTCCGGGCGAGCTTCTCCAACTCTCCTTCCAGGAATTTCCGGGCTAAAAATCACCCTTCTTTCTGTAGTTGTTTCTGTTACTCCCCCCGGAATTTCATAACGAGTTGTGGCAGGTAACAATATTACCGTTTCTCCCGGTTCAACTAACATTTGATTAGAACAAACAATATCCTGATGTATTCTCAAAGGTAATCTTTTTATAGCAGCTTCTACATAATCTGGATCTGGCAAAACTTCTAAAAAATTTCCCCCTACAGAAAACAAAACATCTAACTTTCCTTCTGCTGCATTATCAATCATTTCCGAAGCAATTAAACCAGGAGAGTTAGGCACAGAAAAACCCCTCAATTTTTTTTATATTAGGACTAGCTGTTTGACAAAAAATCAGCTCTCAAATCTCCCCTTTTAAGAGGATAAAAAAATTAAATTTAGTATTTCAAGTCTCCGACTTTAGCTGGAGGTACTGAAAACTGATAACTGAAATGACAATCCTACAAATGTTCTTAGTTCCCAGTTAAACTGTTCCCTGTTTCTTAAGTATGAAAAATTCCCCAAGTAGCAAAACAAAAGCACAAATTTGGGTAGTAGACAATCACAATTTTGTTACTCGTTCCGACCAATTAGCAACAGAAGAACCTTTAGAAATTCGCCTAACTTTTCCCAAACAAACTATAGCAGTCACGATGCGAACTCCAGGAGCAGATTTTGATTTAGCAGCAGGATTTCTCTATAGTGAAGGAATTATCAAAAATCGTGAAGATATTGAAAAAATTAGTTATTGTATAGACCCAGAAATTGACGGGGAACAACGGCAAAATATTGTTAATATCACCCTTAAATCAGAATTAAACCCAAATTTAAAAACCTTAGAAAGACATTTTTTCACAACTAGCGCTTGTGGAATTTGTGGTAAAGCAAGTATAGAATCTCTGCATATTAAAGGTTTTTCAGCTATTCCTTTAAAATCTGAAGTTCCAGCGGAAGTTATTTATAGTTTGCCTGAGAAATTAAGTAATGCTCAAAGGGTGTTTAAATCTACTGGTGGTTTACACGCTGCTGCTTTATTTGATACTCAAGGGGAATTGTTGAAATTGCGAGAAGATGTGGGTAGACACAATGCTTTAGATAAGTTGATAGGGTCGGAATTTTTAGCAGGTATATTACCTTTGAATAATCATATTGTTATGGTGAGTGGGCGATCGAGTTTTGAGATTATACAAAAATGTATAACTGTAGGTGTGCCGATAGTTTGTGCTGTTTCTGCGCCTAGTAGTTTAGCAGTAGAAATAGCTAGGGAATTTAATATTACTTTAATCGGATTTTTGCGGGGGAAAAAGTTTAATATTTATTCTGGTGTGGAAAGAATTAAAGTTGGTCAAAAAATCGAGTATACCTAATCTATAGCAATCCTATTTTATTCGTGTCAAAAATCTTACTGCTTTTTAGGGAACAGGGAACAGAGAACAAATAAGAGTTTCAGTTTTTTGATTTACTTTTTGATTTGTCACGACCTATTTAGGATTGCTATATGTGTAAAAAGAAAGTTAAGATTTGTTTTTTCTTTGATAGGAAAACACAATTGGCACTCCCTCTACACTAGCTTGTTTTTGAGTATAATAAACTCGGTCAATGCGCAAACCTCTTTCGCTTCCTTCCATTGGTTGATAAAGAGCAATCGTACTTCCTTTATTAGAAAGCGCCAACGGATTTAAAGGTTTAATTTGCCTCGCTTCTCCCGGTTTTAGTATCCGTTGCTCTCCTGCCAAAACTGTATCCAACTCAAGAGGAATCCGCTTCATATCTGATAGTGTCCAACCTGTTAAATCAATTTCATCTGGGGACAGATTGATAACGGAAACCCATTCATTTTGACGTTCGTCTCCTTTTGGATTCACCATCGCAGCAGCAATATAAACTGGTAATTCTTCACCGATATCTTGTCGTTTTGTCTCCTGAGAAATCATTTCTTCTGGTTCATCTACAGGGATACACTCCGGAAAACTATCTATATTTAATTTCTCTTTTGCTTCCTCATTTTCATTAAACAGGAGAGGATTTTTTTCATAGATTTTGTCGTCAAAAAATAATCCTGTTAATTCTTCAATTTCTGATACTGTGACTTGATAGCGTTGGAAGTTAAAAAGCTCTTTTCCTCGTTTATCTGCTAGAGCATCTGAATCTTGCCACATGATAAATGCTCGCACATCTAATTCCTGTGTTTGTCCGTTAATGAAACATACAATTTTGAAAAATCCAGAAGGGACTACCGCAGGTTGACGACCAGAAGGAGTAATTGTTCTACCAAAATCGCCGTAAATGGGACCAGTAAATTCTGTGATTAAACCGTTCTGATCGAGAGTCAAATTCCTGACCCAATTCTCTAAAGCTAGCCATTCATCTTGATTGAAATTCTCATGTTGCAATGCAGCATTGGTAAAGAAAAAAGTTGCATCAGAAGCTCTTCTTGCCTCCTGTTTGGAATTACCCCAAGCAGCGCTCGCTCTTCTTGCTAAATGTCCTCTATCCCAATCGTTGTTAGCATAATAATCGTTGTCTAATTGATACTTCCTACCTACACGAGTATCAATATCCCATCCACGCTTCCGTTGCACTTTTTTGAGCAGATTTTGGTCAATATTGAGAGCAGTTACGAGTGGCGAACGTCGCACGCGATTCATAATGACAGTAAAGTTAATATAATCTACATATATATCGTCTCGCAGCTCTGGTTTTCTCAAAACGTTACCAACTAGAGTTGGGGAAAAACTAGGCATTGGTAACGGAAAGTCTGTACCTAAGAATTCAGGGTCATAACCAACCATTCGTATTACTCCTTTTTTCACTCTACAAATTGATTATATCAAGTTGCTAGGCTAGAGAAGCTTTAAGAAATCAGACAGTAAGCATTTCCTGCGGAATGCTGCGCAAACAGCTATTAGCTGTCAGCTACCAGCAACAAGACTATCTCATATAGGATAGTGTTTAAATTAACAACTGACTTTAAGGACAAGGGAGCCAACTTTTGTAGTAAGACAATTAAATATTGCTTTGATTCTAAACTAAAAGTAATATTTAATTGCGCAGTTCCTCCGGAGGAGGCTAGCTGATGGCTGACCGCTGAATGCTTACATCAGACATATCTAGATTATGGTCAATCAGAATTACTTGAGGAAATTTCATCGGTCAATTTATCTGTAATAACAAGTAAGAAGTAGGGAGCAAGAAGAGAAAAAATGATGGAGATACTAAAAAATTGCTACTTTTATCCATCAAACCCCAACCTAATTTATCTCCAGAATCCTGTATACTGAATTCTTCTTCAAACCTCCTCGCTCATTCCTATTTATCCTGTCTCCTACTCCTAACTAAAAGATTTTTTCAGCAAACCCTAATTATTAATTATTAATTATTAATTAATCTAATTCTCCTTCTAAAATAGTAGCGATCGCTTGTTTTGAATTATCTTGAAATTCTCGTACATTGACTCGATTTAACAGAAAAATTGATAGTATCATTCCTATTCCTGCCATGAGAAAAACTAAGCCATAAGCAAGCATTGGAATATTAAAGAAAAGTCTACCTAAATCTAAAGTCGCACCACCAAGAACTGTAGATAATCCTCTTGCCATTGCTTGAGCTAATCCCCAGGCACCAATAAAAGTTCCTGCTGTTTCTGCCACAGTTAAATCTAACATTAAACTCAGAGAAGCAGTAGTAGTTAAACCAGCAGCTAAACCATATAAAAATAAAGCTCCCTTAAATAAAGAAGGGTTGCCAGTAAACCCCGACATAACTATCAAAATAAAACTAATTGTTGTTGCCACACATCCCACTTTTAGAGAATTTTTCTTACCCAATCTTGGTACTACTAAAAATCCCGTTGTACCTAATCCGATTAAAGTGCCCATACCCGATACAGCATTCAATCTTGTAGTTTCAGAAATTGGCATCGAAAATATTTCTCCACCATAGGGTTCTAAAACTGCATCCTGCATAAATAAACTAATAATTAGTACAAATACAAATGTAAAAAATAAACCTGTTTGACGACTAGCTCTTAAAACTTTTAAGGTTGTTCCTAGAGTAACTTTATCTTCCCGATTAGCAATAGTTGAACGAGTACGATAACGAGAGTATTTTTGTTCAACTCCCACTGTGGAAATAAAGGCAAAAATTAATACAATTGCTGGCACTTTAATAAACAAACTATTAACAGATGCCTTGACAGTTTCTAATGGTGCGCCCACACCAACTTGTTTAAGTAAAATACTACTGGTAATTGCTCCAATAATAATTCCTACCATCAGCATTGACCAAACTATACCGACAACTTTAGAACGATTATCTTCATCGGAAATATCTACCAATAATGCAGCAAAAGGTGTAGAACTTGCACTTAAAGCCAAACCATAAATTATAAACATTAAACCCAACATTCCCACCCAAAAAAATGTAGGATTCGTCCAACCATTGACTTCTAAACTATCACCAACCTGCCACATAACTTGTACGGCAATAAAAGCAGTTAAAGTAAACAAAACTGCCCCTATCCACATATAACCTGTACGGTGTTGACCAAACAAAGGTTTAACGTCAGACATTTGACCAAACCAAACTCTTGCTGGTGCCATAAATTGATATAATGACAAAGTAAATGCTACGATTGTGGCAGGAATTGTTAATTCAGTAATCATCACTCGGTTCAAAACTCCGAGTGTTAAAACTGACATTGTTCCTAACCCCATTTGATATAAACCTAATCTAAAAAATAGAAAATTTTCTTGGATTAATTTGATAAATTTGAGTGGACTGGAAGAATCTTTTATTGTCATAACTATATTATTATTTAAGTATTGAATAAGGAGTCAATTCAGTTATAGCAGGGAACAGGGAACAGGGAACAGGGAACAGGGAACAGTGGCAAAAGCTTTTCTCTGTCTGAGGTTCATCATCAATCTATGTCCTAACCAACTCCTTCCTTGCTATATCAGTTATAGCAATCCTATTTCAGTTGCGGGTAAAAAAATCTTTGAATTTAAGGAACAGGGAACAGGGTTCAAAAATTAATAATTAATAATTAATAATTACCTCTCCTTGAAAACTGATAGGATTGACTCAAAGGAAAAATTTGTTTTGTTTCTCCTTTAAAGGAGAGGCTTTAAACGTTAATTATTCGGTAAAACTTTCAGACTTTTTATATATTCTTAGATTTTTTACAAATGATTTATGATTGCTATAGCTTCCTTTTTTAGTACCTCCTATAATAGGGAGGCGAGAAGATGCAAAATTTTCTGTTTTATCCTCTTAAAAAGGGAGGTTTGAGACCTGATTTTTTGAGTCAGTTGCCACAAACTAAGTAAGCATTTCCTGCGGAATGCTGCCCAAACAGCTATTAGCTGTTAGCTCTCAGCAAAAGCAGAGGATTTTAATGAATATAGACTGTTTCAGCCAGCTTTTATAGTAAGTATAAATTCTAACTCAATTAGTAAAGCTTTTATCTAAAACTAAAAGCAATAGCTGATGGCTGAATGCTTACCAAACTAGAAGACAAAATAATTATTCTAGCATTGTTTGCTATGAACTAATTGAAAACTATCAATTTTATGACTTAATGGCTTTTAAACCCTGTTATTCATACATAAGCCTTACTGAATTTTATTTTGAATTCTGAAGACTGATAACTGAATTATTTTTTGGTAAATTAACATCTATCTAGATTAAAATTTAACTAAAAATTGTTAGTCTGGCTTTGAGCATTATACACTAATTAGGATTTTTTTGAACATGGCAACAACTACTTTAGGTAAAACAGGAATAACTGTTAATCCCATTTGTATTGGCACTTGGGCATGGGGGGATAAATTTTTTTGGAATTATGGCAATAATTATGGAGCTAATGAAGTAGAAGCTGCTTTTCAAACTTCCTTAGAAGCAGGGATAAATTTCTTTGATACTGCTGAAGTTTATGGCAATGGTTTATCAGAAGAATTGCTGGGAAAATTTATGCAAAAAACTGCACAACCTGTGCAAATTGCTACTAAATATGGTCCTGTACCTTGGCGTTTTTTTTCAGAGTCTGTTGCTGATGCTGTTACTGCTAGTTTGAAACGATTAATGTTGCCGAAAGTTACTCTTTATCAAGTACATTGGCCGTTTACTTTTTTTATGAGTCAGGAAACTTTATTAAATGCTTTGGCTGATGAAGTAAAACAGGGCAGAATTGAAGCGGTTGGTGTTAGTAATTATTCGGCTGAAGAGATGCGTCAAGCTCATGGAATTCTGGAAAAACGAGGGGTAATTTTAGCAACTAATCAGGTGAGATATTCTCTGCTTTCTCGACAAATTGAAGCTAAAGGAATTTTGGATACTGCTAGAGAGTTAGGGGTGACAATTTTAGCTTATAGTCCTTTGGCTCAAGGTTTATTAACTGGGAAATATACTGTGGAAAAACCGCCGACTGGTGCTCGTCAATTTGACTCTCGTTTCCAGAAAAAGGGTTTGGAAAAAATTGATCCTGTGATGTCTTTGTTAAAACAAATTGGTGAAAAATATGACAAAACTCTGGCTCAGGTTGCTCTGAATTGGTTGGTTTTTCAAGATGGTGTGATTCCTATTGCTGGTTGTAAAAATTCTGAACAAGTTCGACAAAATGTAGGAGCTATTGGTTGGGAGATGAGTCAAGAAGAATTTAATCAGTTAGAAGAAATTACTCGTCCTTGGTTGAAATAATAGGAAAGGGAAGATTGAAAGCTTGAAATTTTGCTTTTGTCTTTCCTAATAACTACAACGTTGGAGTTAATTTAATTATTTATTAGTTGAGGAGGGATGGCGATCACCTTCCGTTAAGCGTACGCAATCGCTCTTTTTGTCTAAAAGTATCTTTTTTTTGTGTTAAATAAAAAGTCATGTCTTGAGGTTAACGACAACCATTATATTTACACTATCACGGTTTTTTCCGAATGCAACCTACCTTACTTTCTCAATTTTTTTGAGCTTCACAAAATGACTAAACTTTCACTTACTACTCTCAGCGATCACCTCCAGTTCAGCGTATGCTATCGCACAATATTTCTCATAGCTGAAGAAATGTTTTTTGGTTGAATAAAAAGTCATGCGTAGGTACGAACAACCCCTAATATATCTATAGTATCACGATTTTTTTGGGAAGAGAAGGCGATCGCTCTGTTACCTAGGAATTTTTTTGAGCTTCACAAAATGACTAAACTTTCACTTACTACTCTCAGCGATCGCTCCTTTTTGTCTAAAAGTATCTTTTTTTTGTGTTGAATAAAAAGTCATGCATATGGGCGAACTACCCCCAATATACTTATACTACCACGGCTTTTTACCGAATGCAATCTATCTTCCTCTCTAAATTTTTTTGAAGCTTCACAAAATGAAAATTTTGCTAATGTACTACCCATATATTATGTAACCGGATTCTATATTGTGGGAATTGACCAATCAGAACCTACTATTATTAAATTCATTCTGGGTCTGGGTCTTGTTTGGGCGATCGCTCTGACTAATTCTTTAAGTTTACCAACTTGGCGATCATCTATCACAATAACTTTAACGAAAATATGGGCAAAAATATCAGATTATCATTTTCTTTGTGGGTTTAATACCCCACCGTCAACTGGAGTGTTCAAAATTACTTGGGGGAGCGAATCCATAAGTAATTTTCCTCCTGTCTCCTGTCTCCTGTCTCCTGTCTCCTTCTTCAATGGTTCATTAGCTAGGATCTATAGACATACAAAAAGCAACTTTTTCTGCCGCTGTTCTTACCTCAGCAGGCTTCAGCTTAAAACGCCTTTGCAAACGATCAGTATCGCGGGTAAGTCGCTTTTCTAAATAATTTTCAAATACGCTATGGGTATTTTTGGGAAAAGAACCTCCATCTCGCATATCTTCGCACAAAATACCTAAAAACATAGGATTCTTAGTCATATTTTGAATTTCTTGGGGAGCATTTCTAAGTTCTCCGCTTAATTCTTTCTCTATCCTCGGTTTGAGTTCTGCTTTGCGAATCAGTTCCCAACGGCGACTTTCTAAAGGCAAAATGCGAAAACTAGGCCAACCCAAATGTTTAGGTCCCCGAAATTGACGGGAAGCAATAATTCCGCGACATTTATTAAATCCACTCAAAAAATCGTCGATCGCTTCAGCATAATTTCTAATCGCTGCATCTGCTTCAACGGAGCTTAATACTTCAGGCAATTCATCAAAAGAATCAAAAAGAAATAACCAAGTTCCTTCCCGAACCCCTTTTTGAAATTCTTCTTCTAAGAATTCCTCAATGTCGCGATCGTTAACTCGATTTAACTCTTGTTTGACAAAAGATTCTATCAACTCCCTGTTAATTTTAACG
Organism: Okeania sp. SIO1H4; assembly: GCF_010672695.1. Classification (NCBI taxonomy): domain Bacteria; kingdom Bacillati; phylum Cyanobacteriota; class Cyanophyceae; order Oscillatoriales; family Microcoleaceae; genus Okeania; species Okeania sp. SIO1H4. Next base: position 226,275 of record NZ_JAAHGB010000006.1, on the reverse strand, counting down.
TTAGAGCGACGTTCCAGTTTTTTCAAATTGATATATAAAGGAATAACACACTTTATACTTTTATCTTTCATCGCCAGTCGAGATAACTTCTCAGCAACGTGTCGGAGAGCAACACTTTTTCCCGAACCAGGTTCACCTTCTACTAATATCAGTCTCTCACGACTTGATTTCAGGGATTTAGAAAGAGACTTTTCGCGGCGTAATCCCCTCTTAGTTGATTGAACAAACGGCAGTATCGAAAATCCTACTCGCCTTCCTTCAGCCTCAACCTCAGCTTCCAACTCAGTAAAACGATAATCTTTCCACTCCTCTCGACTGTTTAACAGCCGAATTTCACTCTCTATATAATCAGCAAATCTTTGTCTCTTCCGACGACGGCGTTTTTCCTCTTCATTGTAATATAACGGTTTGATTTGCTCTATCCATATTTTTATGATCTGGCTAAAAACAAAAAGCACCCCCCAGATTCCCATTAGGATAATTGCAACAAATAAAACAACGTCAATTAATCCAAGTAGCCAATCAGGAGCTTGCCCTTTAAAAAATATTTTAATTAGCTCTTTAAATTGCTCGACTAGCTCGAGAAAATTTAGTTTCATAATCTTTTCCCTCAATTAAGTGTAAATGGTGAAAATCTTCTAGTGGGGGCATCTTGCCCGCGATAGGTATACCTCATAACAACGGGAAGCAATGAACAATATTATAACTTCGATTTTGTAGCCATTCTACAGTTCTTTGAGAAATACCCATATCTGCTAGAAACTTCATTTTACCGATTTTAACTCCTGCCTTTCTTCAATAGGAATAACTCTTTCTTCAGCTAACCAGGCAGCATAAAACAAACATTGTTTAATATCGTCTAATTCTAAATCAGGATATTCCTCTAAAATTTCTTGATTAGGTTTCCCATTAGCAACTAAATTCAGAATTAAAGAAACAGGTATTCGCATTCCTCGAATACAAGTTTTTCCGGGGTTGCACATTATGGAATGATATTGCCAAAAATTGGTTTATATTTTGACTAAAAAAAACCTAATATTCATCATTCTAGCAATTGATTAATCCACAATCCAATTCAATCAAAAATATCAAATCATTCGTCACTGTGCAACGCCGTTTTTTCCGTCATAATTTTCGGGTCAAAAGTAATTCGATTTAGGTGTTTTAACATGACTCCATTTTCCTTTTTTTACAAATGATAAACCAGGCGTTGCATGCAACGTCCCTACTTTTTAGTCTACTCATACCATTTTAATAAAGTTATAGCATAAGTCTGAATTCTTAGCCCCCCTTCCCAAGGGGGGTTTGGGGGGATTAAAACGTCAAGTATTTCAACAGAAAATACTGATAACTGATAACTGATAACTGAAACCCTACTCCACAGTCACCGACTTCGCCAAATTTCGCGGCTGATCGACATCCAAACCACGATGAGCAGCAATATGATAAGCTAATAACTGCAAAGGAATAACCGTCAACATTGGAGACAACAACTCATCCACAGCAGGCACTGCCAACACATGATCAAACACATCCGCCTCCGTACTTTCAGGAGTCACCCCAATTAACTGTGCATCCCTCGCTTTAGCCTCCTGAGCATTAGAAAGTACCTTTTCATATACTAAACCAGGCATAGCGATCGCAACTACAGGCACTTTATCATCCAACAAAGCGATCGGACCATGTTTCATTTCACCAGCGGGATATCCTTCAGCGTGAATATAACTAATTTCTTTCAGTTTGAGAGCGCCTTCTAAAGCAATTGGAAAATTAATTCCTCGACCCACAAAGATAAAATCTTGAGTATCATTAAACTGGTGAGCAAAATCTTCTATTTGGCTATCTTGAGCTTCTAATATCTGTTCCATCTGTGCAGGTATCTGTCGCAAACCATTAACAATTCCTGCAATTTCTTCACCAGATAAATATTGTTTTTGCCAGCCTAATTCTAGAGCTAATAAATAAAACGCCATTACCTGTGCCACAAATGTTTTAGTAGCAGCTACACCAATTTCAAGACCTCCCCGAATATCAATAATTTGGTGAACTAAGTTAGCAATAGAACTTTCGCTGCGATTAGTAATTCCTAGCAACCTTGATGAAAATTCGGCTGGTTTATCTAAACGTCGTTGTTGTTCCATTGACAAAGCTGCCAAAGTATCTGCTGTTTCTCCAGATTGAGTAACACCAATTGTTAGAGTATTTTTTTTCAGAGGAGAAGGTGCATAACGAGCTTCAGAAGCATAATTAACTGTAGTTGAAATTCCCGCTAATTGTTCCAATAAATATTTCCCAATTAAACTAGCGTGCCAACTCGTACCACAGGCAAATATTTCAACTTGTTCTAAGTCTTGATATAGAGCAGGGGATAATTCTAAATTAGTCGGAGAAACATGATCGTTATTAATATCCCAATCGCTATTAATATAAGTTTCTAAACAACCCCGGATAACATTTGGTTGCTCGTGAATTTCCTTGAGCATAAAATGTTTAAAAATATTTTTCTCAACTAAAATCGGACTCCAGTTAAGAATACGGGGTATTTTATTCAAGCGATCGCCTGCAAAATTATAAATTTCTACCCCCAGAGGTGTTAAACGAGCTATTTCACCATTTTCTAAACTGACAACAACTTGAGTATGGGATACAAGAGCAGGAGTATCAGAAGCACAGAAAAATTCTCCTTGTCCTAAACCAATAGATAGAGGTGCTTGCTGTCTAGCAACAATAAGTTCGTTGGGATAGTCTGCACAAACAACAGCGACCGCAAATGCTCCATCCAGTTTATTCACAGTCTGACGTACAGCTTCTAAAAATGCTTCCCTGTTGCCTTCAGTAAAATTAGATAAAAATTCTGCGATTGAGTGGGGGATAACTTCCGTATCAGTATCAGAAATAAATTTATGTCCCCGACCTTCTAATTCTCTGCGTAATTCCCGATAATTTTCAATAATCCCATTTTGAACTACTGCCACTCGTCCAGTATCATCAGTATGAGGATGAGCATTATATTCTTCCGGTTTGCCATGAGTCGCCCAACGAGTGTGACCAATACCAATATTAGCTGGCATTTCTATTCCGGCCAATTTTTCCCGCAGGTTGTGTAGTTTACCCTTAGACCGAATAGATTTAATTTGCCCCTCCCAAACAGTGGCCAGTCCGGCAGAATCATAACCCCGATATTCTAGTTTTTCTAGTCCAGATAGTAAAATTTCTGTAGCTGACTGCGTACCAATATAACCAACAATTCCACACATTTTATTTTTTATTCTGACTAACTTTGACTATATATAATACTTACTCAAAGTTAGTTATCCCGTAGGATAGTTAGCTTTTTCTTTGCCATAGCAATTGCAGGTTTTGTTAGGACAATTCTCAAGTTCATCGCCAATTAACTAGCTATCAGCTTTTAGCAGCTCTGGGTAAAAATCCTCAGCTTCCTATCGGCCGGATCGCCCTCGGAGGAGTTGAAATCTCCTTTCCGTTCTGGAATGCTCCACAAACTAGGGAGTCTCAAAAAAAATCTGCTGATTGCTGACCGCTGACTGCTTCTTTAAATTACGACCTTTTTCAACATTGTTTCCCTCAGTTAAATTAAACTGTTATCAACAAATTTTGATAGGTTTGCATGAGATTGTTCAACACATAGGGATCTCAATTAGCATGGTCGAAGGTAATGCTTAACGGAACAGTCTGTCGTTGCTACAAATTGTGGCGTTGTCCAAAGTAAAACATAGACCGACTAGTTTTCATAACTCCACTGTGCATTTGAAATAATGTAAAGTTTAGGTAGGGTAAATTACCAATAAAATGAGAAATCCCCCATGTCAATGGAGGAAGAGAGCCAACATCTATATTGGAGTTTTCAATAGAGTCTCGATATACTCTACAAAACTTTGTCCAATCCATGAAAATAACATCGTTAATAATTACGTCTTTAAATTTATCCTCCCCACCAACAGCAATAGGGAAAAAAACTGGAAGATTTTTAAAGAGATACCACTCCTCGTCAATTTTACGCGTACAGAAAGTCCACTCTAGAGATAAAGCTTTGACTAAATTCCATACAAGATAACCTTGAAAAGATGCTTCTTGGGCATTTTGAAAAGACCTTTCTTGACATCCTCCCGACGCTGCTCTACGAGACAGTGCGGGATTCCTAACCATCGCTGATTAGGTCTTTCTGCTTCAATGCACCAGCCTCCAAGGTCAAGCCTCTTTTCGGTCTTACGGTCGCTCCACAGACTGACACTGCTAGCCCAGCAGCCAAGTTTTAAGTCTAACACACTATTGGCATGCACCGCAAAATTGATTGGTTTTTCCTGCGGAATGCGCTCGCATTCATCCCGACGCTCCCCTTCGGGAGAGCGCGGGTCTTCAACCAACCTTGAGATAAACCTCACGAGGTTTTACCAAGTCTAACTGTATAGTTACTGAAAGGTTTGAGTTCAAGACAAATTCTTCATTATGGAAAAAAGAGAAAGCCCACTGTTGATATTTGCTTAATTAATTGAGGTTTAGTTTCGTACCTTGATATCTTTCTAAAGCCTCTTGTAAGTCCATTTAACTACTTTTTTTTACCTGAATATTTCAAGTATTATCTTAATATTAGGTAATTTTTTACCACGAAGCAGAACTCTCTTTTCAATCTGCATATCTAAAGTCTACAGAGCCATCACTTCTGATAATTTCAGGCGTTTGAGTAGATAGGAAAAGCGTAGGTTCATCTCCTACCTCAAAACCATGGCTGATACTTTTTGGGAAATCAAGCACATCACCTGGTTGGTAAAGTATAGGCTTTCCGTTAATTGCTACAACACCAGTTCCAGTAATTATTTTGATAATTGCATCTGATTCATCATGGATATGAGCTCTATGACGAGAATTAGGCAGATACATTACAAGTTCTTCAACAATTGGCCCTTGTCCCGATCGGGAAAATACTCCCAACCTTTCAACTGCAAAAGGTGGAGAGTCTTCAATCACCTTAATTAGCATAAATTGACCCACAAGTTCTCTCATTGCCGAAGCAATCTTGTTGTACTTGGTAGGACGATCTACAAAATTAATTACTTCATTTGAATTGGGTGTCATTTCAGTTATCAGTACTTTGTGCAATAGGGAGGCTTGAAATACTAAAGTTTATTCTTTTCATCCCCTTAAAAGGTTATGTTTTATCAACATATTTCTTAAGATAAAACTTGACAAAATAGATAAGTTATAAAATTGCCATTGAATCAATATTTTGCCAGAGTAAACCTATTTAATAATAGGCTTTTCCATAATTTTACCGGAAAATTGTGGGTATGCGCCTCCCTTTTTAAGGGGATAAAAAAGCGGTCGAGAGATGGCGAGGTCTCCTCGCCATATCTAATCGACCAAGAGAAGAGAATATTCGCCAAGGTCAAGCCTCCTTATTCCAGAGGTACTGATAACTGATAACTGATAACTGAAATTACCCTCCCAAACTCCTTTCATTAATTGATAATTGATAATAGATAATTGATAATTACAAGAAAGTTTTAACCGCTACGGAATTGAATATAAGGAAATATTCTAGCACTTTTTTCCCCTTAAAAAGGTCGGCTTCAAGGCGCGAATTATTTAATTATTAATTATTCGGTAATAATTATAGAAATTAACAAAAAATAGAGGGAAAATTATTAATTCCCTCTACAAAATTTTAAGTTATTATATCTAAAGTTTTCCCACCCTCTATTAAATCTAAAATCAAAAACCAATAGAGGGAAAAGAGTATTAGTAAGCCAGACCCATACTGCGAGTAGTTTCAGCGCCAAGGTAAACGCGGACACTCAAAAAGTCAGTGGGGCAAGCAGTCTCACAACGCTTACAACCAATACAATCTTCAGTACGAGGAGATGAAGCAATTTGGCCTGCCTTACAACCATCCCAAGGTACCATTTCTAGAACGTCTAATGGACAAGCACGAACACACTGGGTGCAACCGATGCAAGTATCATAAATTTTTACTGAATGAGACATGAATTAAATTCTCCCAACAAATTGATTTTGCCGTACCTGCATAAAGGCAGATGAGACAGCAAGTTTTAGAAGTGAATGCTTCGACTTAGTTTACCGCACCACTTCTCATCCTTGATAAACATTGTTGAAAAACTTAAAATTTCTCAACGTTCGGGTAAATTAGTGATGAATGACCAAACTTTTTCAGAGTAGAGAAGCACACCTCCGAATTTATTTGTAGGAAAAAGTAAATATTAACAACTAGGGGATTTGCTTGAAAAGTTTCAGGCCAGGAGCAAGTTCCTCAGACCAAAGCAAAAAAAATTTCTGATTATAGGGGTGAACTGCCTTCGCCCCTACTTCTGACTCCTTAAATTCCCATAAAATTCATTCTGTCTCCTGTCTCCTGTCTCCTGACTCCTTCTTCAAAATAATTCAAAGTCCTAACTTTTCTAATACTGGACGAGTTGAGACTACATGACGATCCAAACCCAATTCTGTTGGAGAAACGCCTAAAGCTAAAGCTATCAGTTGAGGTAAATGCAACACTGGTAAACCTAACTTACGTCCAATAACTTTTTCTACCTCTGGTTGACGAGAATCTAAATTTAAGTGACACAAAGGGCAAGGTGTTACCATACAGTCAGCACCTTTGTCAATAGCTTCGCTCACATGATTTCCAGCCATTTGAAAAGCCTGATTAGTGGCATAACTAGAAAGAGGCCAACCACAACATTGAGTCCGGCCTCGGTAATAAATTGGAGTCGCCCCAATAGCCCGAAATACATTTTCCATAGATTCTGGTTGATAGGGGTCATCTAACGGCAAATTAGTTTGACCTCTAAGTAGATAGCAACCATAGAACGCAGCACATTTAAGGCCAGATAGTTTACGGGTAACGCGATTTTGAATTTCTTCTAGACCATAATCTGCAACCAGGGCATGAAGTAAATGTTTGACCTCTGTGCTGCCTTGATAGGGAGAACAAGTCTGTTTTTGTAAGAGGCCATTAATTTGATCTACATAGTCAGGATTGACTTGTTGAGATTCCTTGAGACGTTCATCGACATGACCAATTACCCCTTGACAAGTACTACAGTGGGTTAGTAAGGCTAAATTTAACTCTTCGGCCAAAGCTATGTTACGGGCATTAACAGTATCTTCTAGTAGTTGAGAATCCTCCTTAAAAGTACCAGAGCCACAACAGGCAGCTTTTTTCAATTCTATTAGCTCTATTCCCAGAGCTTGAGTAAGAACTTGAGTCGATTGGTAAAGCTCCCGGCAAGCTCCTTGAGCAACACAGCCAGGGAAGTAAGCATATTTCAGTGTTTGAACAGGCATAACATTAACTAATTATATAAAGAAGATAAGTATCATAGACATAACTTATTAGTATATATAATTTCTTTGTTACTTATTTATAATTAAAAGCTTATTCTGATACAAAATTTAACCACAAAATAAAAAAAGGCATTTAGAAAACTCATTTGCCTGTGTGCCGTAATAGAGGGGTCTCAGTTTTCAGATAAGATTGTATACGCGACATCCAAACTAAAAAGGAGAAAATTTTATGAGCCAAGAAGACATTTTTGACAAAGTACAGACAATTGTGTCCAGCCAGCTAGAAAAACCAAAAGAAGAAATCAAACCAGAATCTAATTTTGCCAATGATTTAGGAGCTGATTCTCTAGATACCGTAGAGTTAGTTATGGCATTGGAAGAAGAATTTGAAATCGAGATTCCAGATGAAGTAGCAGAAAAAATTTCTACCGTTCAAGCTGCTGTGGACCATATTGAACAGGAACTAACAGCCAAAGCATAACATCCCGATCAAAAACCCAAAGTTTCTGCCTTCTGGGTATGGAACTTCTGAAAACGAAAATTATGACAAATTCTGAGTTGAAACGGGTAGTTGTCACAGGAATGGGTGCTTTAACACCTATTGGCAACACCCTATCTGACTATTGGAACGGGTTATTAAGCGGTAAAAACGGTATAGGCCCAATAACCAGATTCGATGCTTCAAAACACAAATGTCGTATTGCTGGAGAGGTAAAAGGATTTGACCCTCACGACTATGTTGGTCCTAAAGATGCGAAACGAATGGACCGGTTTTCCCAGTTTGCAGTTGCAGCGAGCAAACAGGCTGTAACTGATGCCAAATTTGAAATCAATGACCTAAACGCAGAACAGGTGGGGGTAATAATTGGCACTGGGGTAGGTGGCCTAAAAGTATTAGAAGATCAACAAGAGATATATCTGACTCGTGGTCCTTCTAAGTGTAGCCCCTTTATGATTCCAATGATGATTGCTAATATGGCCGCAGGTCTAACGGCAATTCACACTGGAGCCAAAGGACCTAACTCTTGTTGTGTGACTGCTTGTGCTTCAGGGTCCAATGCTGTAGGAGATGCTTTCCGTCTGATCCAAAGGGGATTTGCTCAAGCAATGATTTGTGGTGGGGCGGAATCTGCAATTACCCCTTTAGGATTGGCAGGATTTGCTTCTGCTAAAGCCTTATCCAGGCGTAATGATGACCCAGCTCATGCAAGTCGTCCTTTTGACCGCGATCGCGATGGCTTTGTGATGGGTGAAGGTGCTGGAATTATCCTCCTAGAAGAATTGGAATGTGCCCTTAGTCGTGGGGCAAGGATATATGCAGAGGTAGTTGGTTATGGTATGACTTGTGATGCCTATCATATGACCGCTCCTGCTGCAGATGGAGAGGGGGCAAGTAGAGCTATGCAGTTGGCCATGAAAGATGCTGGTTTAACTCCAGAACAAATCAGTTACATAAATGCCCACGGTACCAGTACAGGAGCAAATGACCCAACAGAGACAAAAGCTATTAAAAAGGCATTAGGTGAAAGTGCTTATAAGGTAGCAATTAGTTCAACTAAGTCAATGACTGGTCATTTGTTAGCAGGGTCTGGGGGTATTGAAGCTATAGCAACAGTAATGGCGATCGCCCATGACAAAATTCCACCGACAATCAATTTAGATAATCCCGATCCAGAATGTGACCTAGATTATGTCCCTAATATAAGTCGTGCTCACAAAGTGGAAGCAGCTTTATCCAACTCATTTGGATTTGGAGGGCATAATGTAACTCTAGCATTTAAGAAATATGTCTAGAGGTTAGGACTAGAAATTATTTAGGGGGCTTGCACCCCCTTTTTTACTAGCTATTAGCTATTAGCTGTCAGCTATCAGCCTAAAAAGGTAGTGCATAGATAATGGTATCTGTTTGCGGAGATTCCGGAACGGAAACGCTTTTTAACAAGCTATCAGCGCTTCCCTGCGGGATGCTACGCAAACAGCTAAAATCTGCGTTTTCGGCATCCCCCACGCTTATTTGAAAAATAGAGTTGTTGGGAAATAAGAATTGAACAATGCTCAAAAGCTTACTATATAAGCTTTTCAGGAGTTTAGACATAAAAACGCTATAAACTTTGACTAATAAGAGTTTTAGCCATTTTTTTTGCTTAATTCCCAACAACTCTATTATATAAGGATTGTAGCTATTGGCGACTAATATCATGTCTGTTGGTATCGTTTGTGTAAAAGTTAGCGTGGATATCTACAAGAAATTTAAGTTTTTTTCTTGCCTGTTGCCAGATGAGCTGTTGCCTGTTGCCTATTTACTATACAAGACCGATGCTACCGGACATGAGATAAAAGATGTTGGAATTGTTGCTCTGTCTAGGTTGGAGCGATTTTTTCCTCTATTTGTGGATATCTACAAGAAATTTAAGTTTTTTTCTTGCCTGTTGCCAGATGAGCTGTTGCCTGTTGCCTATTTACTATACAAGACCGATGCTACCGGACATGAGATAAAAGATGTTGGAATTGTTGCTCTGTCTAGGTTGGAGCGATTTTTTTCTCTATTTAGGGACAACTCTAGTAGATGAATAGCCTGATGGAAAGCGATCGCATTTTCCCCACTTTGCTATCTGCTAAATATTGATGCTTTGAGGAATTTGGGAAGGGAGGAAGAACTCGTAAGGCATTAAACGGTCAGCATGGCGATTTTGGTCCTTAATTGTGGTCTCAGCAGCTTGTAAATTATCCTGGAATTTCTTCAAAGCCGCTTGCAATTGATTATTATTTGGAAATGCTGATGGGGAATATTTACCTAGTTGGGTGTAATAGACAGAGCCAAGTAAATAAAGCGTATTAATCTGGCTTTGAGCTTGACTGAGTGAAGGCAAACCTTTGATGAAACTCTCAGGATCTTGGGGATTTATTGGGGCTGGAAGATAGCGAGCCAAAGGAAATGCTGGCGTGTACATCATTTCTTGTTGAGAAAAGTTCACCGCTGCATGTTGAGCACTCGCTGTAAAAATCACTGTCGAGATTGTTTTGACTAAACAATTTATGGTGTTAAATTTGCCTTGTCCATCATCACCAAAGTTTTGCAACCGTCCCCCTTGCAAAGAAACTAATGTTGAGCCCCAAGTTTGTAAATCGGTATCACTCTCAACTGCTGAGTCGTTTCTGTAGCAGATGTTGAAATAATCCCGTACCCAAATTTCAATGGCATTCCAAATTAGTAACCCGTCATCTCGGTAGGGATAGGTTGGTAACTTGTCAGGATCGGCTACACCCCGATTTTATAAAGTTTGGGGAAATGAAATTTCATTAAAGTTAAACAAATAACTTTGTGCAGCTTTAGCTGCCATAGCTTGATCGCCACCGACGCTGCTGGCTAATATAGAGTCTACTGTACCACCAGGCGCAACTAATATTGCATGAGCGCCATAATTGATCAGCACAGTCCCCTCGAAATGAGGTACCAAAAGTTTTCTTAAACAATGATCTTCGGGTAAGTGATTAGTAGGGACAATAAAAGGCTCCACCACTAAATGAGTGCGTCCTAAATGGCTGATGAGTTCATGATAGTTAGAATCAGTCATTTGGACTATGTTTTTAGCAGTCATCCAAGATTCCCCATCTAGGGGCGTAAACAAAATCCATTCAGTGCTAATAGCTGTTCGTTGATAACTAATGGCAACAGGAAATAAAGACCTAGACCAACTATCAGTAGGTGGAACGGCAAATAGTGCTACTGGAGTAGCAATATACTTTTGCTGTTCTAATTCTCGGCTAACTTGATCAGCCATTGCAGTGTTGGAAATGTGCCTTTAGGTAGCTTTATTACAGGAAAACCTACAATTTTCTCTATAATTTTGTATCTTGGTACATTTGTCATCGCCAGAGGATTGAGATAGCTGTAATTATATTTATATTCAGCTGGGCTGTCACGCTCTAGGATGTACAACGCTACTAAAAAAGCCGCCAATTTGACTAGACTCGTGGCGGTGTTTTGTTCGCTATTTTTAGATAAAGAATTTGCTAGTTGGATTTCAGACATCTTTTGCTCTTTCCGTTAGAAAATACTAAGCTTATTTTAGTATAATTTGTATCTTGATTTTAAGGAGAAGGGAACTTAAACAACATCTTCTAATGGGTGGAACTTAGACAAAACAGAGTCATAAAATATTCTCAAATATAGACATGCAGGGTTTTTTACCTCAAAAAGGCATGAATTATTAACAGCAAGCGGGTTTTCCGGCGGAATGCGGAGCTAACAGGCATTTTTTATACCATAAAATGTCTAAGTAACACTAAAAACTTTTTAACACCCGATCAAATTTAACCAGAGTTGCAGCATTGAGTCATTGGTGACTCCCCATAAGTTGGACTATTTGAAGAAACTGCTGATTTTGAAGTTGCGTAGTATCAACTTAGAATCCCCTAGGCTTCAGCTAGGGGAGTAGTCAATCGAATAACTTTATTCCCTAACTTCACCAAAAGACTTTTTCAGCAAAAGCTACTTATTACTTTTAGTCACAACAATGCAAGTTTCCTGAACTTTAGCAAGCATATCGTGAAAAGCAGGAGTTTTTTGGCCATTTTTATCCACAATCTTCCTGAGAATATAGCTCCCTGCAGGAATCAAACCAAAAAAGATATTATTTCTGCGATACCAGGTCATACCATCGACACTATCTTCCGTTTGGATCATCTCAAAGCCAAGAATCCAGCGAGGAAATTGTATTCCATAAAATTGGGGAATCACATCTGCCCGTCTCAAAGTATTATCCTGAAAAAGTATCTTGATGAGCAATTTTTGGGACTTATTCTGCTGAAGAAGTCTTCGTCCAGCAACTGAAGGATGAAATGTCCATTGAAAGGGATCGTGAGTCCTCACTGACAAGGTTAGAGTCTCAGGATTCCATGAAGCAGAAGCATTCAGAGTCAGACAATCCTCTGGTAGATCGTTTCCATCCATAAAGTAGATACCCTGTAAGACTTCGGGTAAATCTGTACCTTTTCCTGTTGACATCCAAGTTTGGATATCATCAAAGCGACGTTCTTCTATAGTAGTGTTATCTTGATTCATCTAGGTATCTCCAAACATTAGATATTAATACTTTTAGGAATGCGGCTGGGAGATAAAACCTTATAGACTGTTTCATACCCTTAACCTCATAATAATAACTAAAGTCCACACCATAAGTTTAACTTCATAAGGGCCTTAAAATTTTTGACTTGATAACTTCCCTTGCCTAGAGATCCCTACAGTGAGATGATCTGTAATGTATATGGTCTGAGAACAATTCCAGAGCAGTATAACTGTAGTATGACAGTGGACAAATATCTGGTTTATTCGCTCCGGCATTCACACATTTCAATATATAGAAACAATAACTATGGTTGCTACAACTCAATCACTGGAAGAACTTTGTATTAACTCAATCCGCTTCTTAGCAATTGATGCAGTTCAAAAAGCTAATTCTGGCCATCCAGGACTACCCATGGGTGCTGCACCAATGGCCTTTGTCCTCTGGGATAAGTTCATGCGCTTTAACCCCAAAAATCCTAAATGGTTAAATCGCGATCGCTTCGTTCTCTCTGCTGGCCACGGCTGTATGTTACTTTACGCTCTCATGCACCTCACAGGTTTTGACAGCGTACCTATGGAAGAAATTAAACAATTCCGTCAGTGGGATTCTAAAACTCCTGGCCACCCAGAAAATCACATCACTGAAGGTATCGAGGTTACTACCGGGCCACTAGGACAAGGTATTGCTAACGCTGTAGGATTAGCTGCAGCAGAGGCCCATTTAGCTGCTACATTCAATAAGCCAGACTGTAACCTAATTGACCACTATACCTACGTCATCATGGGTGATGGTTGTAACATGGAAGGTATTTCTGGTGAAGCTGCTTCCTTAGCGGGACACTGGGGTTTAGGTAAGTTAATTGCTTTCTATGATGATAACCATATTTCCATTGACGGTCATACAGACATTTCCTTTACTGAAGATGTAAGTAAGCGTTTTGAAGCTTATGGTTGGCACGTTCAGCACGTTACTGATGGTAATACTGGTTTAGATGCGATCGCCGAAGCAATTGAAAAAGCGAAAGCGGTTACTGATAAACCTTCCATGATCAAAGTTACTACTCTTATTGGTTATGGTTCTCCTAATAAAGCTGATACTCACGATGTTCACGGTGCAGCACTCGGACCTGATGAAGTAGCAGCTACTAGGAAAAATCTTGGTTGGGAATATCCAGAATTTGAAGTGCCTGCGGATGCTCTGAGTCATTTCCGCCAAGCAGTTGACCGAGGAGCAAAATATCAGGAAGAATGGGATCAACTTTTCTCCGACTATAAATCCAAATATCCTGAAGATGCAGCTACTTTGGAACGGATGGTAAGTGGTAAGTTACCTGAAGGTTGGGCAGATGCACTTCCTAAATATACTCCTGAAAGCAAGAAGGATGCAACTCGTAACCAGTCTGGTGCAACACTAAATGCTATAGCTGGAGTTTTACCAGAGTTAATTGGTGGTTCTGCTGACTTAGCTCCTTCTAACAAGACTCTACTCAAAGGTTTAGGAGACTTCCAAAAAGGTCAATATCAAAACCGAAATATGCGTTTTGGTGTTCGGGAACATGGTATGGGAGCAATTTGTAATGGTATTGCTCTCCATGGTTCTGGGTTAATTCCTTATGGTGCAACCTTCTTGGTGTTCACTGACTATATGCGGAACTCCATCCGTTTGTCTGCTTTAGCTGAAGCTGGTGTTATTTGGGTAATGACTCACGACTCTATCGCTTTAGGTGAAGACGGACCGACTCACCAACCAGTTGAGCATATTGCATCTTTACGTTTGATTCCACAATTACTTGTGATGCGTCCTGCAGATGGTAATGAAACTTCTGGTGCATACAAGGTTGCAGTGGAAAAGGCTAAATCTTCTCATCCTCAACCTACTCTGTTAGCATTATCTCGCCAAGGTTTACCTAATTTAGCTGGTAGTTCCATTGATGGGGTTGCTAAAGGTGCTTATATTATTAGTGATGGCGAAGGTACTCCAGATATTATCTTAATTGGTACTGGTGGAGAAACTTACCAATGTGTTGACGCTGCAGAAAAACTCCGTGAGGAAGGTAAGAAAGTACGGGTGGTTTCTATGCCATGTTGGGAATTATTTGAAGAGCAAGATGCAGCTTATAAAGAGTCTGTGTTCCCTGCTGCTGTGAAGAAGCGTTTGGCAGTGGAAGCTGGTGTTAGTTTTGGTTGGCATCGTTATGTGACTGATGAAGGTGCAACTTTGAGTGTTGATACTTTTGGTGCTTCTGCTCCTGGTGGTGTTGTGCTGGAGAAGTTTGGTTTCACTGTTGATAACATTGTTGCTAAAGCTAAGGAAGTATTGGGTTAGTTTTCATAGCGATCGGCATTTAGCATTCAGCAGTCAGCAGTCATCTAGAGTTAAAACTTTACAGATAATAAGCTTTAAAGTTTTATAGTTGTCTTAATTGTAGTGTGTAGTGCTATATCTGCCTATTAGCTATCTCAAAATTTCAACTATCATTAAAGAGGTTCTCTAGAAATAGGGAACCTTTTAAATTTTCATAGCAATTCCCTTCAGTATTTTTCAGGATTTATATCATGTCCGCTGGGGCGCGTTTGTGTAAACCCAAAGGTGAATATCTACAGGAAATTTAAGTTTTTTTCTTGCTCTTAAGTATTCCTGACTGTTCCCTGTTCCCAGCTCCGGTGTTCCCTACCCTTGCTATACAATACCGATGCTACCGGACATGATATTATTCTTGTTTTTATTAATAAAAAATAAGTTTGTTTTCCGTGATTTTACTATTGCTGAGGAAATATTTAGACAGTTTTTCTTATACTAAGAAAAAATCTTTACTTAATAACAAGAAAAAATAGTTATGGATGAAGCTGTAAGAAAGATAGCAGGTGTAGGATTACCCGGTGTTATACTTTTAATTGCAATGGCAACGACGGGGTTCACTGGTGCTGCAGCAATTACAGCAGCATTAGCAATGTTAGGACCCGGAGGAATGATTGGTGGTATCGTATTCTTGGGAGTAATAGGACTCGCATCAGATGCACTGACAAAGTATGGGTTAGAAGCTTTGTTGAAAGGAGTTTATCTACAGAGAAAATCAGATGGTGAACCTTTATCAAATCTATGTAGATAAATTGATAGATTACCAATTTCATTAGAACTTAAACTAATACTAAAAAATGCTATTGGGTACTAATAGTTAAAACTAAAGCATAAGTCGATTTGGTTTTTATTGACTTGATTATCAATTATAATTAAAGAGGTGTTGAAAAAGAAGTCTATCGTTTCCGGATACTTAAAGTAACTGAAAAGATTCCTAAAGCTAATAATCAACCAATTCGACTTCAAAGATGGGCGGATAAATTATGGCGAGAAGAACTATTTTGTCCTGTTTATCCTACTAAACGTTTTGGTTATCCAGCTTTTCTAATTCCTGATGGAAATAGTCCAGAAGTAGGAAAGATATTAGAAATAACAGATGTACCTGATAAGACTTATTTTATCGAAGTGGCTAAAGAAACTTTGGATGTAAAAATTGAAGATGCTAGTCGTTATGTAGGTACTACAGGAAAAACGATAAATCAATATACTGTTAAAGACTTGGGTAAGACTGTTTATGAATATTATTGTCAAAAGTATTCACAACTTAAAATATCTCCTCACGAGGAGGCAGTTTTTGTAAAAGATCGTTTGGATAAAGATAGATTTATAGCTGTTCCTATTTCACGTCTTTTTCCAATTTTTACAACGGAGTATGAAGGATTACGAAAATGGCCTATTTGTCCTCAAGTTAGTCCTGATAAACGAGTTCGTATAATTTCAAGTTTTATCGATGAATTATCTGGTGTGGAGTATGAAAATCAACCAGTTGAAATTAAACAAAAATATTTAAAAAGAGAGAGAACGGTCTTTATCCCTCCAAATTTAGAGTACGGTGGTGGTGAACTTCATAAACCTTTCTTGAGTTCAAATATTCCTCAAAAAACAAGTAAAGATTTTGACGATCAAGTAACAAAATGGGCTTCAAGTAAATTATCAGCTCTATACAGAAATAAGTCTTACTCTAAATTTCCTTTTCCTGACACTATCTTGTTATATCCTGACACATTAAAACGAGGCGATCGCGAATTTTTTTGAAGGACTTAAAAAAGGAAATTAAACAACAAACAGAATTAGATTGTTCCATTGTCTTGCAAAGGTCTTATTCTACTGAAAAAAAAGAGCGGTCAGGAAGCTCATTGCTGCATAAATTAAAAGAAATAAAATCTGAAATTAAAAACAATGCTTTAATAATTGTTGTTTTATGGAATGATCTACTAGAGAGCGTCTATAGGGAAATTAAAGATACTGTAAAACCACATTTTTCTCAATGTGTAAAAGAGAAATAAGAGAATAACCCATCAGACTTTAACCACCGATATAAATTGTGGAACAATTGTTTTTTATTGGCATCATTTAGATGATGCAGAGTGATATAGTTTCAGCAGTTGTAAACCAGAATTAAAAAGTTATAGTAGGAGATGATAACTCAAGCTTCCGTGGAAAATAATACAGTTCTTAAAAGAATATCATAAATGATTGACCAAACAATGGAAAATGATAGTCTTGATCAGGAATTAGATCGAGATGAACTTATTCAGACTTTCTCGAAATTATTAGATAGAGTGTCACCTCAAATTTTCCTATTTCTCAATGATGAACAACTAAAAAAAAAGGGTTGAGAGAGTTATGTCAACAGAGTTATTATCGACAATACTTGATGATTTTACCTCAGAAGAAAAAGAAATTTTTAATGCTGCAGTAGAAGGGAGATATTAAGGTAAGTGATATACTAAATATTAGTATGGTTTCAGCAGTTGTAAACCAGAATTAAAAAATTATAGGAGGAGATGATGATTCAAGCTTCCGTGTTTAATGAGTTTTGTTAAGAAATTACAATTTTATTGTTAAACAATTTATCAATTATCGAAAAAACATCAGAAATTAATATAGACTTGAGACGAAAAGGAAGAACAATATCAAATTTCGATCTATTCATCGCAGCAATGGCAATAATTTATAATTTAACTCTGGCTTCTATGATTTTGATATTTTGAGAGTTCAGGGGATAAATGCAGAGAATTACTTACAGGCTAAATAGAGCGATCGCAGTTACTTAATATTTTTTAATAATTCCTCATGCTTGTATAATCATACTTATTTTTATTGATTGCTTGAGATTTTGAGTTAGGGGAAATTAATGATATCTTAAAAAGATAATGGAATAATAGTTATTAGTATTAAGTGAAATGATCGTGTATATATTAATTCTATCCCAGTATCAAGTTCGTCTTTCAGTCATTTAATAGCCTTGACAAAATTTATAAAATAGTCCAGGGATAAAAATCTCACTTGCATAAACATCATTATTATATTAAGTATATTTTTTGGTATAGTAATTAACCAGAATTAACTCACATCGCCAAGAATAGTTGAATTAAAGCATCCGTGTAATTTATTGAGAAAATGTTAAATATTAAAAATCATCTTTGAAGTAAAATTACTAAAAATTAAGAATTGTAAAAAATGGGAGTTATGCAGTAATGAAAATTCTTGTATTAAGCTGGGAGTTTCCACCAAGAATTATTGGAGGCATAGCACGTCATGTTGCAGAATTATATCCAGAAATGGTGAAATTAGGACATGAAGTGCATTTAATCACAGTCAAGTCTGGCGAAGCGCCAATGTATGAAATTGTAGAAGGGATAGAAGTACATAGAGTGCCAGTTGGACCAAGTCAAAACTTCTTTCATTGGATAGCAAATATGAATGAAGCTATGGGTCGTCATGGAGGGAAACTAATAAAAGAAGAGAAAAATTTTGATATAATTCATGCCCATGATTGGTTAGTCACCGATGCAGCGATCGCTCTTAAACATATCTTTAAACTACCATTAATAGCTACAATTCATGCCACAGAAAATGGTCGTCACAATGGTATTCATAATCATAGCCAACAGTACATAAATGAGAAGGAAAAAGAGCTAGTTTATAATGCTTGGCGAGTCATTGTTTGTTCTAAATATATGAAGCTAGAAGTAGCAAGAACTTTAGACAGTCCTTGTGATAAAATAGATATAATTTATAATGGTATTTGTGCTGAAAAAAAACCAAGTAGAGATGAGTTTGATGCAGTAAATTTCCGCAGGCATTTTGCAGAAGATCGAGAAAAAATTGTCTACTATTTAGGTAGAATGACCCCAGAAAAAGGTATTTCTGTGTTAATTCATGCAGCACCGAGAGTAATTGCAGAAATGGGAGACCGGGTAAAATTTATTATGATCGGTGGCGGAAAAACAGACCTTTGGAAAAAAGAAATATGGCATTTGGGAGTTTCTGAAAGATTTAATTTTACCGGGTTTATGTCTGAAGAAAATTTAGATAAGTTTCAAGCGATCGCTGACTGTGCAGTATTTCCCAGTCTGTACGAACCTTTTGGTATTGTTGCCCTAGAAAGTTTTGCCGCGCGAGTGCCTGTGGTAGTTTCGGATACGGGTGGTTTACCAGAAGTGGTGGAACATGGTAGAACAGGTATTGTCACGAAAGTTGGTAATTCTATTTCTTTAGCACAAGGCATTGTAGAGGTGTTGAGAGACTCTGATTATATGCAAAAATTGGTTAGTAATGCTTATCAGGAATTAGAATATAAATTCTGTTGGGGTAGGATAGCGAAACAAACAGATATGGTTTATCAGAGAGTGGCAGCAGAAAGGTTACAGGTAGTTTGGTAATTCAAACAACGGGAGTATAGCGCTACGCGCAAGTCAGAAGTAATTCCTAACTAACTTTGAGCATTTATAAATGTTCACATCCTATTTGCGTAGTGCTATATAGCGCTGTGCGCAGGCAACAGGCAACAGCTCCGGAAGGGGGAATAAAAAACCTATAATATAAGACTTTTAGCTATTGGACACTTCTTGTAATTTGTAAATATGCCAGCGCACATTGCTATATCTTTGGACGCGGTATGTACTTTTGGTATCGTTTGTGTAAACCCAAGGGTGAATATCTACAGGAAATTTAGGTTTTTTTCTTGCTCAATAACCTTCTTTCCTCTTCCTTCTTCCTTCTTCCTTACCTTCGCGCTTACAATACCGATGCTACCGGAGATGATATAAAATGGGTTATATAGAACCCATTTGAGTTCTATATAATTATGGTAGTCAAGTCTTTTCGCCCATCAATTTTGAGGAAAAATCATCTGAAGGAGTGTTGAATTTTTTGTATTATTTCTCCCCACATCTTCCCTCTTCCCTCTTCCCTTCCCCTCCTGGGAGGGGTTATATCAAATCCGTTTAATTGGACATAAAAAAAATCTTCAATCGCCATAACTACGTTTATCTTTGTAATTCTTTCTCCTCCTGAGGAGGTCCTCCTGACTTCCCCTCCCCTCCTGGGAGGGGTTAGGGGTGGGTTGACTCCTCCTAACTTAACCATTCTATGGCTGTTTAACCGGATTTGATATTAGGGGTGGGTTGTCTCCTGTCTCCAGTATAGCTGTCTCCTGACTCAAGGCTAAAAAAACGCGCATATTTATGAAGATACGATCGGGGGTTCTATATGTTTGCGGTTGCTTGACGTAAAAATGTGGCGTTGCTGAGTGGTAATGATTTTGAGATTAACTTTGGGCACAAAACATCAGTTTTTCAATTTTATAGCGCTGCGCGCTGGCATATTTACAAATTGCAGGAGGTGTCCAATAGCTAAAAGTCTTATATTATCGGCAATTTATTCCCCCTATTGCCTGTTGCCTGTTCCCTGTTCCCTGCGCGCAGCGCTATACCTTCAGCTAATAGACATCTCCAAGAATCAAAAATCAATATCTATATCCCAAAGAAATTATCAATTCTTTCCCCTCCATGGTCGGGGCCCGCGGGTGGGTTCCCTACTGCCTACAGCAAAGCTGCCTACTCCCTATGGGTGGAGTAGATGTCTAATTATCATTACATTTAATCAACGCCAAAGATGTAATAGTGGCGATCGCGTGTTCGGCCACCAAGTCTATTTCTTCAGCAGTATTAAACCGCCCGATACCAAAACGCACGGAAGCATAAGCTAATTTTTCTGAGCGTCCCAAAGCGGCCAAAACATGGGAAGGTGCTATTTTTGCAGAAGTACAAGCGGAACCGGAAGAGACCGCCACCACAGGTTGTAACCCCAATAACAATGCTTGCCCATCTACACCCTCAACACTAATATTCAAATTTCCTGGCAAACGCTGAGTCGGATGTCCGTTGAGAAAAATATTTTCCACTGTTTGCAGCTTTTCCCACAACCGTTGTCGCAAAGTAGTTAACCGTTTTGCCTCTGACTCCATTTCTGTTACTGCCACTTCTACAGCTTTACCAAAACCGACTATTTGGGGAGTATACAAAGTGCCAGAGCGCATTCCTCTTTCGTGACCGCCCCCATGTATTTGAGGTGCTAATTTTACTCTGGGATGACGACGACGCACATAGAGAGCGCCAACACCTTTTGGACCGTAAATTTTGTGGGCAGTTAATGATAGTAAATCAATATTCATTGTCTGCACATCTAGAGGAATTTTCCCAATAGCTTGTGCAGCGTCAGTATGGAAAATTACTGAATTTTCTTTACATATTTCTCCTATTTTTGCCAAGGGTTGTAAGACACCAATTTCATTATTTGCTGCCATGACAGAAACTAAAATTGTATCGGGACGTATGGCAGTTATTAGGGAAGTTAAATCAATAATTCCATCTGTATTTACAGATAAATAAGTAACTTCAAATCCCAAGTTTTGTAAATATACACAGGGGTCGATAACGGCATTATGTTCGGTGGCAATAGTAATAATATGTTTGCCTTTATTGAAGTAAGCTTCAGCGACTCCTTTTATTGCTAAATTATTTGCCTCTGTCGCTCCACTGGTAAAGACAATTTCTTCGGGGGTGGCATTAATAGATGAAGCTAAAATTTCTCTAGCTTTTTTAACTGCTGCTTCTGCTTCCCAACCATATTGATGAGTGATACTGGCAGGGTTGCCAAAATATTCGGTGAAATAGGGCAACATTGTTTTTAATACTCGTTCATCAAGAGGAGTAGTCGCGTTGCAGTCGAGATATATAGGACGTTTTAACATAATAATTAGGGTTTGTGTATGGAAAGTCTTTTAGTAGGGGTAGGAGACAGGAGACAGGAGACAGGAGACAGGAGAAATGGGAATGAGCGAGGAGATAGGAGTAAGAATTGTCCCAAGATTGTTCTGTGTAGGGGGAAATAATTTATACAGCGCTTCCCGTTGCCCGCGAGGTACACCCCGAAGATGGCTAGATTGCCTCACTACAATATTTTCATCATTTACCCTGTATCTCATTTGCCCAAAATATGCTTTCATTAATGGATAATGGATAATTGATAATTACCTCTGGTTAAAACCGTTCTTGATTGAATATAACGAATATTTTCTTTTTTTTTTCCTTAAAAGGGGAGGCTTCAAGGCGCGAATTATTTAATTATTAATAATTAATTATTCGGTAATTATTGATTTGATTTTTTATTATTGTAAATGTTTAATTGATAACTTGACCTAATTTTTTTAAGATACTGAGTACATGATAAAGTTCATTAGTTTGGGGATTAGAAATTGTGAATTTTTTAGATAAAGCATATTCAGGTAGATTTTGTTTAACTAATTTGATAAATTGAAAATCATCTCCGTTGGTTACTAATCCAAAAATTGGTTGTTCTGGATGAGGATTAGTCATCATATAAGTGAGGGCTTGAGGGATACCATTAATTATAGATAATCCAGCATTTTTTGACTCAATTACTAATAACCATAGATGATGTTTAAAAACTATTATATCAATCCGACCTTTGATTATTTCATCCTGTGTTTCCACAGAAACATCAATAGAATTTTCATCTACAATATCAAAAGGAAGCTGATAAAAATCTGCCCAAGCAAGTAGGGGAGCAATTACTGTCATTTTTACCAAATTTTCTGAAATTTCCCGATGTTTAATAGCATTCAAATAATTTGCTTTTGCTCGGTCTAATACTTGTTTTTCGATATCGGTTATTTCGGGTAAATTATCAAACCATTCTCTAAAGAATTGAATATCATCTGTTTGGTTGAGACTAAATTTATGCTCAACATCAATCATATTTAGTTTATTTGCTTGAATAATTGCTGTCATGTTTTTCGTCTGTTGTATTATACCATTGAAAAAAACAGTAGTCCAGTAGGGTGCGTTAGCGGTAGCGTAACGCACCAGAACCCTATATCTATATCAGGACTTACGCATAAGGTACGAAAAATTAGGATTTGAGATTGTTTTCCGGGACGAAATGCTCCGTAAACCCTGTAGGTCGCAATGACGAAAATACGTTGTACTGCTTAAGTCTTATATGTGTCACTCGGTAAATCCTGTTCATATTATATCATGTTCGGTTAAATACTTAGCCAAATCTTTCTCGATCTCCCTACACTCCCCATAATAGCACGATCGCTACTTTTTAGCGTACCATCTTATCTTCTTTCCTTGAGCATAACTCTTGTTTCCTCCTGAATTCTGAATTCTGACTCCTGACAACTGATAACTGAATTCACCCTTCTCCTTGACAAACAAAACCTGCCCAATAATAAGGATGATTAAAGGGTTTTTCGCCCCCTATTGATTTTTTAGCTTCGCTGACTAAATCCAAAACTTCCTGACAGTTATCAGCTATTTTCTCCTGTTCCTCATACTCTCTGCTCCCTTCTTCAAACTCTTCTAATACTTCCTCTGCATTCTCCAAACTTTCCTCCGCTTTTGCCAAAGTTAACTCCTTCAACTCCATCTGTGCTTGCCATAACGCATTCGCACTAGAAATACCTGCGGCGCGGTTGCGGTGGTAAAAATATGATAAAATTGTCGTTGCTAAATCATTGACTGCCCACAAACTACTAATAACATTCGACGCTCCTGCTGATAAAAAGGCAGCACTGAGGGTAAAAATATCGTCCGTTAATTCTGAATTTCCTAACGCCGTTTCACAACAGGAGAGAAATAAGTCTCCTAACTGGGGGAAACGGATGCTCGCATTCAGCAACTCCCCTAATGTTAAGTCCGTGTCTCCTAGCAATAACTTTGACTCCAAAGGTTCGGTTAAATTAGATTTTGCGTGGTGACTGGAGAGTAAACCTAATACTTTCTCTCTCGTCAACAACTGTTTATACTTAGCTTTGGTTGCCTGTTTGCTGCCTTTGAGATGGTGTTCGGGGGCGACTCCATAAATTTGTGCTACTAACTCGCATTCTTTGGGAGTGTATGGTAAGTCGTCTCTGGTATTTTCGACGATACCGTAACGTGGTAGGTCTGACTCCGAATATGGTGCTTGTTGCCGACAAAATGTTAATACCTGGGTGCTGGGTGCTATTCTCACCAGGAATTTATCGCCTAAATATTTGCCGTTGTCTAGGGGTAATGCTGGTAACGGAATTTGATGCAGATACATAAAGTGCACCAGGATAATTTCTTTGATGTCTGTGAGTTTTTCTACGAGTTGGTTTATTTGCAGTCTGTCTGCTATTTCTTTTAACATTCCCTCCATTTTGTCTTGCCATTGTTTGTATAACTGGTGTTTCTGTTGTTTGCGGGATGCGTTAAAGCCGGAGAGACTAATTTTCTCTTCCCGACTATCCTTGAGTTTAACTACTACATTAGATGGTTTGGGGTTAATAGACTCAATGGCATCAATATCGCAGTTGGCTAAAATTGCTGCTGCTTGAAATGCTGCTAAATTATCTATTTGGGAGTAGGGTGTTAACCAATTATCCTGTAACCACTGTTGCAAATTATTTAAACCTTGCTCTTGACAACGATGTAATTTAACACCTGCTTGAGTGAGGATAAAAATATAAGTGTCATTTTTAGTAGTGTAGAAACTCAGGAGAGCAACATCTTCTCTCTGTTCCCTGTTCCCTGTTCCCTGTTGCCTAATTTCCAACAACTCCTTCATTTTCTCCACACTAACACTCGGCGCTTGAATACCGTCCGCTAAAACCTGGTCTAACCGACGCATCTTTTGCCAAATTTCCCGTTTTTCAGCTATTAACTTTCGGATATCCTCCGTAATATCATCCCACTCATCGCGGGTAAGGTGGCGACTCGCTCCAACTTTTTCCTGCTTATCCTCTGGGGTTTCTAACTGCCGACGTAAATTGTCAATTTCCCTTTGTTTCTCTTCCATTTCTGCTTCTAACTTGCGGATATCTTCAGGCACTTCCCCATTTTTGTATAAATCTTTAGTGAGAATTAAATCCAGTAAGCGACGACAGCGGAATCTTTCTAAAGTTTCCAAAGCTTTGTCATATTGTTGGGCATTAACTGAAGCTTGAATCATATTTTCATAGACATATATATTCTTACGCAAAATTTCTTGCCTAGCAATTTCGTCGGGTATCCAATCTCGACTTTGCTCAATGGCGGCAATAGCTATTTCATAGTTATCGATGGCGAGTTGATAGTTTTTTTGTGTTGAGGCGAAGTTTGCTAGGTTATAGGCAGTTCTTAAACAGTGAGCTGGTAAGGTTTCAGGTTTCCTAACTCTCAAAGCAGCTTGGAAGTAGGCAATGGCAGATTCTATGTTCTCGGCTGCGTTACCTTTGATTCTACTAGAGTAAGAGTAGGCCGATCCTAGGTTGCCTTGAATCATTGCCCAATCTTTGGTGTTTTCTTCATGGTGACTGAGGGTGAATAAATATCCGGAGATCGCTATTTCTATTTGTGCTTTTCTGTTTCCCCTTGGAAACTGCCAAATATGAAAACTCAGGTTTTTGATTAATGCAACAGTAGTATCCGTAGTTTCAGGAGAGTTGTTGGTAATGAGGTCGGATGCGTATTGTGGCAGGATGTGGGCGAGGTTTTCATTGAGGAGATGTCGGTTATTGTCTAGAATTTGGTAGACGATGCTTTTGTTTGCTTTACCTGCCCTAACTTCCGATTCTGCTTGTAGTAGTTGTTGCAGTAGGGTAGTGTAAGAAACAGGATTTTGCGATTGATTTAACCGTTGCGTTAGTTTTTGAGCCATATTCATTAGCCGTCGGGCGTTATTTTTATTGCCTGCTTCTGCCAGATATTGTGCATATTGCTGCATGAAGGTGATGAATTCCTTATCGATTAAGTCTTGATGGTTTTGCAGTAAGTCTGCCTTTCGGTCTTCGGAACATTCTAAGAGTTGTTGAATTATTTGTGCGTATGCTGTTAGGCGTTGTTCGTTCATGGTATTTTTGTTTGATACGATAATTATTGATGATTCTCTCTTGCTGCAATTAAAACCTCTAGATAGAGGCGATCGCTTAGAAAGCGAGGACTTGACAGTTAAGAAAAAATTTACTATACTCACTTATCAGTAGGTAGAGTTCCCGCCGATTTTAAGCCTGTGGAGAAGATAAGTTACAGACTGCGGTCAGTGGTCTTCTGTGTTTGCGCAGCATTGCGTCAGCAAAGCAGGAAGCTAACTCCAGAGCTGCGTGCAATTCCGGCACGGGTAAGTTTGGGTAAGTTTAGTAGAACGGATAGGCAGATTCGGTATACACTCTCAAAGCAGCTTGATAGCAGGAAGTAGCAGTTTCAGTATTGTCGGGACTGTTGCTTTTCTGTTTTTGTTTGTTCATGGTATTTTTGTTTGATACGATCGTTATTGATGATTTTCCCTTGCTGCTAAATGCTGCAATAAGTACGCTAATCTATATAAGTTTTGGGCTTTGTTGCATGAAAGTATATAGCTGCCGCACTTGCTTGTGCATATCTACAACAATAACGCGCTGAAACTGCTGTAACTATTGGACAATAGATAAATAGAACATCAATCTTGGAAATAAAAAGGCTGAAACCTTTACAGGTAAAAGTTTTGAAAATTGAGCGGTCAGCCCTAACTATTGAACAATAGTAAATAGAACATCAATAATCGCCAAACAGAGCGATCGCTTGGCAGTGCAGAGCAATAACTATTGGACAATAGTAAATAGAACATCAATAACCGCCAAACAGAGCAATTAAGCTACGCAATGGATGTTAAGAACGCTACTTTCATGCAACAAAGCCTAAGTTTTGGTAAAAGTTACTCTCTTTAATCTTGGAAATAAAAAGGCTGAAACCTTTACAGGTAAAAGTTTTGAAAATTGAGCGGTCA
>NZ_JAAHGB010000006.1:0-199626 GCF_010672695.1 Okeania sp. SIO1H4 | reverse complement strand
CAATGGATGTTAAGAACGCTACTTTCATGCAACAAAGCCTAAGTTTTGGTAAAAGTTACTCTCTTTAATCTTGGAAATAAAAAGGCTGAAACCTTTACAGGTAAAAGTTTTGAAAATTGAGCGGTCAGCCCTAACTATTGGACAATAGTAAATAGAACATCAATAATCACGAAACAGAGCGATCGCTCTTATTGCAGAACAATAACTATTGGACAATAGTAAATAGAACATCAATAACCGCCAAACAGAGCAATTAAGCTACACAATGGATGTTAAGAACGCTACTTTCATGCAACAAAGCCTAAGTTTTGGTAAAAGTTACTCTCTTTAATCTTGGAAATAAAAAGGCTGAAACCTTTACAGGTAAAAGTTTTGAAAATTGAGCGGTCAGCCCTAACTATTGGACAATAGTAAATAGAACATCAATAATCACGAAACAGAGCGATCGCTCTTATTGCAGAACAATAACTATTGGACAATAGTAAATAGAACATCAATAACCGCCAAACAGAGCAATTAAGCTACGCAATGGATGTTAAGAACGCTACTTTCATGCAACAAAGCCTAAGTTTTGGTAAAAGTCACTCTCTTTCACCTCGGCGATCGCTAATTTCGACCTCAACTTCATCCCAAGTTAGTAACTTAGGTTGTTTGGCAAGTGCTTGAGAACGAATTTGCCATAATTTTTTACCCATTTCCGTTTTAGGTTGATAAATATTTTCCTGATTTATATCCAGATTTTGTCTATAAAATTGTTCGACCAAATCTAATACTTCCTGCTGTTTTTCCACAGGTAAACTCCGCCACTTATAGCGCTGTGCGCAGGCAACAGCTCCGGAAAGCAACAGCTCCGGAAGGGGGAATAAATTGCTGATAATATAAGACTTTTAGCTATTTAGCCCCTCCTGCAATTTGTAAATATACCAGCGCTCATTGCTATATCTAACAAAACTTGTTCTCTATTCATTTTTCATAAATTATTAATTTTCAAATTGTAGAATATTCAAAATTCAGTTATCAGTTATCAGTTATCAGTTATCAGTACCTCCTCCGACTCAATAATTTGAGATTCATCAAGGCGAAAATATAAAGCATCAATTTGCTGATCAATTTTTAACTTCATAATTACCGAATAATTAATAATACTAAATTTCACGCATTATTGCTACATCTCTTTGACAGTATGGAGTAGGGAGTAGGGTGAAAAGAGAAATATATCTTTGTTTAATATCGATAATCGTTATAAACATTACTAAACGATTATTATTACTTAATAACTGAAGTTCATCGAAAGTATAGCATTAATGCATGGAAATTGGTATAATTATATCATGTCCGCTGGTATCGTTTGTGTAAACCCAAGGGTGAATATCTACAGGAAATTTAAGTTTTTTATTGCCCTTAAGTATTCTTGCCTGTTCCCTGTTCCCTGTTCCCTGTTCCCTGTTCCCTGTTCCCTACCTTTGCTATACAATACCGATGCTACCGGACATGATATTATTAATTATTAATTCAGGTTAAAATCCTCCCCTTTTCAGGGGAAAAAAGAAAAAAATTTTTCCTTTTAGTCAATCCTCTTCTTTTCAAGGAGAGGTAATAATTAATAATTAATAATTAATAATTAATTATTAATTGTTGAATCCTACCTCCTCGCTCATTCCCATTTCTCCCCTCCTGGGAGGGGGAGGGGCGAGGGGTGGGTTGTCTCCTGTCTCCTGTCTCCTGTCTCCTGTCTCCTGTCTCCTGTCTCCTGTCTCCCCCTCCTGGTAGTCTTCTACCCCTACTAAAAGACTAGTGAAGCGCAAACCCTATTTATAACTATTCAACCGGAGATGATATAATTGTCTATTTAAGTGGATATAGTGGTTCTTTTCCATTCAATTGCCAAATCCTAAATACTAATATAGCCGCCACAGTTAACCATACACAAGAAGGGGCTAAAATCATTCCTGCTGTGGGATTAATTTGCCAGTAAAATATAGTAACTATTAAAGCAGATAACCAAGGACCTAAAATTACGACGGGAACAGCAGCACCTAACCTACGTTCTACAGTAAATATTGTATTCCAAGTATCTCCCAAAGCAAGATGTACTGCAAAAGTTATTAAAGGAAGCACTAAAAATTGTTGGTTCATCTCCTGCCAAACTAATAACGAAGAGATAACTCGTAAGACTGCAATTGTCATCCATACTATGGGAAAAGCTAAAGGTGGAGGTGCCCATTTAGGTCTGACTATACTATCATAAGTCTGACGAGAACGAGTATTATCTAATGGGGAAAAAATTCGCGAACGAATACTTAATAAGGTAAAAAACATTCCTGCAAGTACGGTATTTAACCAATTAGGAAAAGAAGAATAATTATTAACTAAAGTCACCAATTTTTCCATTCCCCAGAAGGCTAGAAGAATAATTCCTATTTGTACAATAGTTCCTAATTTATACATTAAAAGTGCTTTGATATCTAGCTCTTTTGTAGAAACTATTTGTTTGGGGATAGATTGATTTTTCGACTCAGTTTTTACCCCCATTACTGTATTGACAAACTGTTCGACTGTTCCACCATCATTTGATTGAGTCATAATCAGAATATTCAGAAAACTATTAACTTTATTTTCATAGGACTTACGCAAAAGACGAAATTATACACCATTTGTAGGGGTTGGCCATGTACGGGTTAACGGCCGTTAACCCCTACTTTATGTGGTGGTTATGCGTAATTCCTGTCTCATCTAAAATCTGATTATACAGTAATATCATGTCCGGTTGAGTAATTAGATTTTGCTGGAAGGAAGGCAGCTATGCTGTTTGCGTAGCATTCGGTAGGAAAGGTTTTTTTCTCATTGCCACCTTATTTTATACACGCTCCGATGCTACTAGAAATTATATAATTGCTAAGTTATACCAAATTGAAATGAAACTGCTATAGAATAATATTTCAAGTATAATTGACCGCCGGTAAGCGTAGATAAATATAGATCAATTTAATGAATTTCATCATTGTATGCAACCTCATATAAAACTGGTATTAGTTCATTTGAATATAGATACTTTATTGAATACGAATTTAAAAATTCATGCTATTCAAATCCTTATATTTCTCCTGACTCCTGACTTCTGACTCCTGACTCCTGATTAATTGGAATTTGAATAATAAATTCAGTTCCTTGACCTAGTTGAGAATTACAGAATATTTGACCTCTATGTTTTTGTACTATAATTTCATAACTAATAGAAAGCCCTAAACCAGTTCCTTTTCCTACCTCTTTAGTAGTAAAAAACAGGTCAAATATTTTACCTTTTACCTCTTGAGTAATTCCCAAACCATTATCATAAATTTTAATTAAAACTGTGTCTGGATTATCTAGATTAATTTCTGTAGTAATCGTAATAGTAGGAATAAAAAGTTGATCTGTTTCCAGTTTTTCTTCTAATGCATCGATAGCATTACTAAGCAGGTTCATAAATACCTGATTAATTGGAGCTGCATAACACGGAACTAAAGGTAAATCCCCATAATTTTTAACAATTGTAATCTGAGGAAGTTCTGATTTAAGTTTCAATCTATGTTGCAAAATTAACAGGGTACTATCAATTCCTGTATGGATATCTACTTCTTTCCTTTTAGACTCATCAAGGCGAGAAAATGTTCTTAATGATAATACTAATTGACGAATTCTTTCAGCTCCCATTTTCATAGAATTTATCATCTTAGGCAAATCTTTAATAATAAATTCCAAGTCAATATCTTCTGAAAAATCTTTAATTTCTGGAACAGGGTCAAGATAATGTTGATGATATAATTTCATCAAAGTGAGCAAACTTTGTGCATACTCATCGACATGAATTAGATTGCCAAAAATAAAATTTACAGGATTATTAATTTCATGGGCAATTCCTGCTACTAACTGCCCTAAACTAGCCATTTTTTCAGCCTGAATCATCTGCAGTTGAGTTTGTTTTAACTCCCGCAGAGTTTTTGTTAATTCTTCAGTTTGGGTACGGGTTTTTTCCAGTAATTCAGCTTGTTGTAAAGCAATACCTAACTGCACTCCCACCTGTGCTAACAAATTAATTTCTTCATCTTGCCAATAACGAGGACTAGAATTTTGATAAGCAACCAATAACCCCCAAAGTTTTTCTCCCTGCAAAATTGGCACAAAAGTTTCATTTCTGGGAAGTTTACTGGCATTAGTCAGTTTACTGATTACAGGATTAATTGCTAAAGGAGTCTGAACAATAGGAGTCCATTCATCAATCATCGAATCTGCCACAAACTCCCCACTCCAGTTTGGGTAAAAACGATAAATAGCCACTCTCTCAACTTCTAGTAACTGTCGTACCTCTTGAGTAGTCGTCTGAAAAATTGTATTAATATCCAGAGATTGCCTAATTCTATCAATGGTAATTGACAGTCCCTTTTGTCGTTCTGTGGCTTTTTCCAATTCTGCTGCTTGAGCTTGAACTTGTTTGAAATACTGAGCTTGTTGTAGTGCGACTCCCAACTGACCGCCAATTTGAGCCAATAATTCTACCTCTGCTGCTTCCCACTCACGAGGAGCCGAATTTTGATAAGCTGCCAGCAAACCCCAAAGTTTTTCTCCCTGATAAATAGCTACGATAGCATAAGCTCTTGCTTGATAAAACTCTAATACCTCAATGTAACAGTCACTAAAACCTGCATTATAAATATCGTTGCAGATACAATAAACTTTTTGGGCAAAATTTTCGCCTTTGTTTTCTTGCAAATAGGTATCATTCACATAATTTGGCAAATCTCTAATGGAGCATAGATTAACATTTGCGGAGATTTTGGAATTTTCCGTTTGCTCCTGTATTAACTTCTCCCAACCCTCAGCTACTGATTCAGCGACAAACTCCCCACTCCAATCAGCATGAAAGCGGTAGATAATAACTCTGTCTGCATCCAGTAATTTTTGTACTTGTTGGGTAGTTGTTTGAAAAATTGTCTCAAGATCAAGAGACCGACGAATTTTATCAACAATTGCAGCCAGAGTTTTTTGGCGTTCTGCTGATTTTTCCATTGCTGCAGCTCTTGCTGCTAGTTGTACTGACTGCTCCTGAACCTTCTGAACATACTGAGCTTGTTGTAGAGCTACCCCTAATTGAGTTCCTATTTGAACTAGCAACTCAACTTCATCCTTTTGCCAATAACGGGGACCAGAATTTTGATAAGCTGCCAGCAAACCCCAAAGTTTTTCTCCCAGATAAATCGCAATAATCCCATAAGACCTGGCTTGATAATACTCTAATACCTCAATGTAACAGTCACTAAAACCTGCATTATAGATATCGTTGCAGATACGATAAACTAATCCTTTATTAAAATGCCCGCCATTAGTTTCCTGCAAATAGGTATCAGTATGGGGATTTGCCAAATTTTGGACGGAACATCTACTAACATTTTTGTTGATTTCGGGATTTTCCTTTTGCTCCTGTATTAAAGAATTCCAACCTTTAGCTACTGACTCAGCTACAAACTCCCCACTCCAATCAGCATGAAAGCGGTAGATAGTAACTCTGTCTGCATCCAGTAATTTTTGTACTTGTTGGGTAGTTGTTTGAAAAATTGTCTTAAGATCAAAAGACCGACGAATTTTATCAACAATTGCTACTAGAGTTTTTTGCCTTTCTGCTGATTTTTCCTGCTCTGCTGCTTTTGCTAGTTGTACCGACTGCTCCTGAACTTTCTGAAAATACTCAGCTTGTTGGAGAGCAAATCCCAACTGAGCAGCTATTTGAGCTAGCAAGTCTACTTCATCCTTTTGCCAATGACGAGGAGCCGAATTTTGAAAAGTTGCCAGCAAACCCCAAAGTTTTTCTCCAGGTAAAATTGGCACAAGTGCATAAGCTCTGGCTTCAAATTGTTCTAAAAGTTGAACATAACACTGATCATGACCCACCTGATAAATATCGTCAACGGCGAAAGTTTCATTGTTTGCATACCGCCCCCCCTGATTTTGTTCTAAAAAAGTATCTTTAATTATGGGCTGAACTCCCACTAGGGGAGTCCATCTTTCTGCAAAAGATTCGGCAACAAATTCCCCACTAAAGTCAGGTAAAAACTTATATATTACTACTCGATCTGCTTGCAGTAGTTTTCTGACTTCTTGGGTTGCAGTGGCAAAAATTGTCTCAATTTCTAGGGATAGGCGAATTTTGTCGAATAAATTACCTACAATTTTCTGGCGTTCGGCTAACTTTTCTTTTTCTTTACTTATAGCTAGTTGTGCTGCCTGTTTTTCAACTTGTCTGAGAGCATCATCTTGTTGTAGCGCTACACCAAAATGATCGGCTATTTGTTGGACAAATTCTATTTCGTAGTCTTGCCAATGACGAGGCCCACTGCATTGATGAATGCACAGCAAACCCCAAAGTTCGGGTAATATTTCTGTATCTGCACCTTTGAGTAGAGGCACAACTAGATTGGCGCGCACTTGAAATCGCCCCAAAATTTCTGCATGGCAATCACTTAATCCTGCTTGATAAATGTCTGCCACTGCTTGTATTCTACCTTCTTGATAATGAACAGCGAATTGTTCCCCAAAACAGTGGTCATATACTTTAACTGCTAATGCTGAATTCCACTCTAATCCTACATCTTCAGAAACAAATTCTCCTTCCCAGTCTCTTTCTGGATAAAAACGAAACACTCCCACGCGGTCAGCTTTGAGTAGTTGACGTACTTCTGTGGCAGTAATCTTAAAAATTTCTTCTAAATCTAGTGGGCTACGAATTCTCTTAATTACTCTAGCTAAGGCTTTTTGTTGTTGTACTTGGTAATGTGCTGCTTCTAGAAGGTCTGTATTTTTGATTACTACTCCTAGATTTTGAGCCATTTTATGAGCAAGTTCAATCTCCACATCTTGCCATTGCCGAGGTCTGCTACATTGATGTATACAAAGTAATCCCCACAGTTCAGATTGAGTTAATGTTGTAGCATTTTTGGTGTTATCTACTTTGAGTATGGGAACTACCAAATGAGCTTGTACCTGAAACTCTTGGCAAATTTTGCCCTCTGATTCACTTAATGTTGCTTGCTCAATATCCGTTATAGTCTCAATGTATCCTTCTTTATTGTATGCAGCTAATTCTTTCCCAAAAAGCCAATGTTTTACCCTCACCCCTAAAATGGAATTCCAATCATCTGCTACATCTTCACAAATAAATTCTCCTTGCCAATTTAACTGAGGATAGAAGCGAAGCAATGCTACTCGGTCTGCATTTATTAACTGTCGTATTTCTGTAATCGTAATTTTGAAAATAGTTTCTCGGTCTAGGGATGTTGGAATACGAGCGATCGCTGTTGCTAATTTTTTTTTATATTCTTGATTTTCTACAGACATAATTTATTGATTTTTATTAAAAATTTTATAGATAATGTTTCAGAGCGAGTATCGTTAATATTTGTACCTCATATACCACTGAATCTGTTGTATCTCTACCTCCCGAGCAAATCTCTATGAATTATAGACACTATCTTAATGATTTAGTTATGATGAATCTACATTTTTTGTAGACAATAATTTTAATTTTATTTAACAATTTTTTATATAGAATTGTATGATATAATTTAATAACTGTCAATAGTGTGAGCATCTTGCTCGCACTATTGACAATTACAGCACTTTTGAGGATAGTGAGGTATAGCTTAATACTAATGTCTATTACCTATTCCCTAAATTTTTTGGTAGTCCTGCATGGGTTTTGGTGAAGATATATATTTTTTAATTTCTCCCATACTCCCCATCCCCCCCATCTCCCCAAATTCCCCTCCACGGTCGGGGTTAGGGGTTGGTCCCCATCTGCCCACACACTCTCTACCATTACTATGCACCACCACCAATTTTTTATTGTGGGTATTCAAACAGACATGAGATCAAATCCGGTAGCATTGGTATAATAATATCAGATCAAATCCGTTTAATTAGACATAAAAAAAATCTTCAATCGTCATAACTACGCTCATCTTTGTGATTCTCTCTCCTCCTGACTCGGTCCTCCCCCTCCTGGGTTGGGTTAGGGGTGGGTTGACTCCTCAAGACTTAAGCAATCTATAACTGTTTAACCGGATTTGATATCATTTCCGCTGGGGCGCGTTTGTGTAAAACCAAGGGTGAATATCTACAGGAAATTTACGTTTTTTCAAGCTTTTCAGCCTTCTTCCCTCTTGCTTCTTGCTTCTTGCTTACCTTATTTGATATCATTTCCGCTGGGGCGCGTTTGTGTAAAACCAAGGGTGAATATCTACAGGAAATTTACGTTTTTTTCAAGCTTTTCAGCCTTCTTGCCTCTTCCTTCTTCCTTACCTTCACGCTTACAATACCGATGCTACCAGACATGATATGAGATCATTAATTAGGAGTCAGTCCTCCGGAGTCAAGAGGGAAAATAATTTAGAAAGATTTGCGCTCTGGCGCTCAGATGAAACATTTTTTTTCCGAATTAAGCGGATTTGATATGATATTAGAACGGGAGCAAGATGCTCTATACCATTACAATGCACTATAGCAATCCTAAATAAGTTGTGACAAATCAAAAAGTAGATAAAAAAACTGAAACTTCTACCTGTCCCCTGTTCCCTCTCTTGGTGCGCGTTCCCTCTCTTGGTCAGCATTCCCTTGCGACTGGCATCGTCGCGGGGTCTGACCGCTTGCGTCTGACGCCGACGCGGGGTCGCACCGCTGTTCCCTGTTCCCTAAAAGCGGTAAGATTTTTATACACAAATAAAATAGGACTGCTATACTACCTAAAATTGTAGGGGCAAACGGCCGTTTACCCCCACAGACGATAGAAATTATATTACTCACCAAGTCAAGGTTGAGACCACGGACTCAGTTACAGTGCTTTTCATTTAAGTAGGCTACAAAATTCTTTTGGTGCGCGGGAGTAGGCAGTAGGCAGTAGAGAGCAGACAGTAGGATAATGCTTTGGCCACTGTAGTCTATCTATTTGTATCTATAGAACCCCCGATCGTATCTTTGGACGCGGTATGTGCTTTTGGCTTCCGTCCTCAGCCTGAGGAAGTTGTGGAAATTCAGGAACGAGAATGGGGAAAAAGCGGATGAGACCCCGCGTCGCCCAATAGCAAACCTGGTAGCTTCCCTTGCAGGTAGAAAAATACTCTCATCTCCCCATCTCCCCATCTCCTTCTCTATTTTTAAATAGATCCGTTTAGGGGTTCTATAGGACTTACGTTCCTCAAGGTATTTCCGTCATTGGGACCGAAAGGGTTTGCGGAGCAGTCCGGAACGGAAAGCAATCTCAAGTCCTAGTTTTTCGTACCTCATGCGTAAGTCCTGATCTATTGAAAAGACCATAAAAAGTCTTGACCTGTACCTGGTCGATACCAGAGAATATCAGAGAAGAGATTGCCGTTAAAGTCTCCAGCTATTGGGGTATAAGTACCATTAACTGTAAACCTATTGCTGTCAAAAGTACCGTCGGAATTGAAAGACCATAAAAAGTCTTGACCTGTACCTGG
Source organism: Okeania sp. SIO1H4 (assembly GCF_010672695.1). Lineage (NCBI taxonomy): Bacteria > Bacillati > Cyanobacteriota > Cyanophyceae > Oscillatoriales > Microcoleaceae > Okeania > Okeania sp. SIO1H4. The sequence goes on along the minus strand of NZ_JAAHGB010000006.1, from coordinate 190,120 downwards.
TCGATACCAGAGAACATCTGTGGTACCACTAGCATCAAAGTCTCCAGCTATTGGGGTATAAGTACCATTAACTGTAAACCTATTGCTGTCAAAAGTACCGTCGGAATTGAAAGACCATAAAAAGTCTTGACCTGTACCTGGTCGATACCAGAGAACATCTGTGGTACCACTAGCATCAAAGTCTCCCGCTACTGGGGTGTAAGTACCATTAACTGTGAACCTATTACTCTCAAAAGTACCGTCAGAATTGAAAGACCATAAAAAGTCTTGACCTGTACCTGGTCGATACCAGAGAACATCTGTGGTGCCACTGCCATCAAAATCTCCCGCTACTGGGGTGTAAGTACCGTTAACTGTAAACCTACTGCTGGTACGATTTCCATCCTTATCAAAGAACCAGATGAAATCCTGGCCTGACCCTGGTCGATACCAGAGAATATCTGAGGTGGAATCACCGTTAAAATCTCCAACTATCGGCGTGTAAGTACCATTGACCGTGAAGCGACTGCTCTCAAAAGAGCCGTCAGAGTTGAAGAACCAAATGAAATCCTGGCCTGGTCCTGGTCGATACCAGAGAATATCAGTATTGTTGTCTCCATTAAAGTCACCTGCAATGGGTTCATATACCCCATTAATTCTGACTGGGGTGCTTGTGTAAGATGGTTCTGATGACGTTGTAGATATCGATATAGTTTCAGTATCTGTATTATTCGATTCGTCAGTCTCCGCAACAGCATCAAAACTGTCAACGAGCATACCAATCTGATAATCTGCGTCCTCATCCCAAGAAAAACCGTCTATAGTAGGTAGGGAAAAACTTTCACTTAGCACTCCGCTATTACTGTTACCAGGCAAACTTTCTATCCAGGTAAAACCAAGCAGATAGTCTTCCTGTGCGTCAATATTAGCATCCTCGGATAAGAAGAAGTCTACCCAGAAACCAGTAGCATCATCGCTGCCAGTATTGTCTACAGAAAAGTCAATATCAATAGAATCACCAGGACTAACTTGTTGCGGAGTTACTTCAAAGACATCACTAGATAGATCGATTTGGTTTTCAAAGGTAGAGAGAATTAGTTCGAGGTTAATATTACCAAAGTCACCATTGAATCCATCCACTGCTATGTTGTAGGTTTCACCTTCAACTACATCAAAGAGAATCTCGCTCTGGAGACCATAATTTACACTATCATCATTACTGTCAATCTCAGTTAAGTTAGAGAGGGAAGAACCTGTATACGCTGCTAGTATTGTATCAAAATCACTACCGCCAGTATTGACGGTTAAAGTACCATCATTAGGAGCTGTCCAACTCCACCACAGGGATGCACCGCCATCATTTCCTGCATGAAGAGGTTCTTCTAACTCTACAGTTGCGTTCTCATTGGTAGCTGTTTCATTAATCTGTGAACCGCTTAAAGAAATCCTGTCAGCAAAATCATCGTTTGCTAGGGTATCAGCCTCCAAAAACAAAGCCAACTCAACATTACCTGCTGCTCCACTAAATCCATCCACTGCAATTTGATAGTTAGTTCCTGCTACTGCTTGGAAAGCAATTTGGCTTTGCAAACCACTACTATCGTCATTGCTAGCAATCTCAGTTAAGTTGGAGACTGATGAACCTGTGTAGGCGGCTAAAATGGTGTCGAAATCGCTGCCAAAGGTATCAATAGTTACTAATCCTGAACTTGGTGCTGTCCAATTCCACCATAGGGAACTACCACCATCATTTCCAGCATGATTTGGTTCTCCAAGTTCTTTGGAAGCGTTGATGCTACTGGTAGTTGCGTTATCGGAAGTACCACTGAGGGTAGCACTGTTGGCAAAATCATTGTTAGATATCTGTGAAGAGATCTGTGATGTTGCTAGTTCTATATCTAAAACGATATTACCCTCAGAACCAGAAAATCCATCAACTGCAATTTTATAATTTGTTCCTCCAACAACTTCAAAAGTCACCAGACTTTGTACTCCCTCACCTCCATCATCGTCACTGGCAACTTCAGTCAGGTTTGACACAGAATCACCTGTATAAATTCCTAATATAGTATCAAAATTACTACCATCAGTTCCGATAGTGACTGTACCAGATGAAGGTGCAGTCCAATCCCACCAAACGGAACTACCGCCAGAGTTTTCAGCATGATTTGGTTCTCCCGATTCTATGGTGGCATTAATATTGTTGCCAGTAGCGCTAGCAGATGAACCACTTAAGGATATACTGTCAGATAAATTATCGTTTTCTACCCCTATTGTTTCTAGTGAGAGGTCAATAGCAATATTGCCTGTAGCTTCCAAATATCCATCTACCGCAAAATGATATGTGGTTCCCCCTACGGCATCGAAGACAATTTCGCTTTGGCGACTACTTCCACTATCGTCGTTGCTATCAACTTCAGTCAAGTTTGAAACTGAAGCACCTATATATGCAGCTAATACAGTATCAAAGTCACTACCGAAAGTATTGACTGTCACTTCCCCAGAAGTAGGAGCTGTCCAACTCCACCAAAGAGAGTTACCTCCACCAACATCAGCGTGATTTGGTTCTCCAGATTGTTCGGTAGCATTAACATTTGTACCAGAGTCGCTGTCTGATGTACCAGACAGGATTTCGCTATCTAGAAAATTATCGTTGTCAAGTCGAGCAGATTCTATCTCTAATGCAGCACCTAGATTAAGTCTGGGTTTAGTAATTCCGTTGCGGTGGTCTGTAATGGGGTCGCCAGAATTAAGCATCCGTTGCAGAATTTGGTCTGGACTTTCATTGGGGAAGGCTTCACTTAAGACCGCAACTGCTCCAGCAACGTGGGGTGCTGCCATTGAAGTTCCAGGAACGTTGAATCCTCCTGCATTTATAAATGCTCCAGGTGCTAGTATGTCTAGAAACTGGGCACTGTTGGAAAACACTGCCACTCGATCTGGTACAACGTCTAAGTCGATATCCCCATAGCTACCTGTGTAGTCATACGTTGCACCAACTGATACCGCACTTTCATAAGCAGCAGGTCTTCCAATTCCATCTGTGTAGCGATTATTTCCAGATGCAACGATGGTGAGGATACCTGCTGATTTGGCTGCTTCAATAGCTAAACCTCTAGCAGAGCTATCATCAGAGAGTGGTTCTGTAAATTTTCCCCCACCAAGACTCATATTGATGGCTTCAATATTGTAAGTGTTTCTGTTATCAATCACCCAGTTAATCGCAGCGATCTGGTTTGATACCCTTGATGTTGATTTCCCCTGTTCATTAAAGGTATCAAAAACATCTAATGCTGCAATATTAGTCCCTGGTGCAACTCCAGCAACAATGGCGCTAACATTCGTTCCATGGCCATCGTTGTCATCTTGACCATCATCATTGCCAAAGTCTTGAGCAAATACTATTCGATCCTCAAGACCAGGAGCATTTGGATTAGCGCCTGTATCAAGAACTGCAACAGTTGTACCTTCCCCTGTATATCCTGCTGCTTCTGCTTCTGGTTGATTGATGATGGGTAGACTTTCTTGTAGAAATGTTTCATCTACTTCCGGAACTGCTGCTCCTAAAACGTCATCATTTTCTAACAGTTCTAGCAGAGGTTCTTCTGACTCAAACCGGACAAAGGAAATTGGCAAATTACCATAATCATCTATAATTTCAAATCCTTCTGGTAAATCAGAGAATACCTCTTCTTTTTTTAGTTCTGCCAGCAATTCTGCTTTGTATTCTAAGATTTCGTCGCTACCTGCCTCTAAACCTTCCTCCACCATTCGAGCTTCTACCAGTGCATCAATTTCACTGCTGTCTAATGAGACTAAAAGTTCTTGGGCCTCACCATTAGCGATCGCTTCTAACACCTCTGGCGATACTTTCTCTTCTGGTTCTAATGAAGCAATACTACTTGGTGTCTCTATGAACTTTCCTTCTGGTGGAATATTTATGACATCTGTTTCAGATTGTTCTCCATCATCATCTACAGATGTTTTCTCTTCTTTGGGTAAAGTAACATCAGTGGGTTTTTCTGATGAATTCTCAGAAGATTCTTCTTTGGGTAAACCTGTTAACAAATCGGCCTTTTCTGTTCCCAAGTCTTTAAAATCTTCTTGTTCAAACCGACCTACAATTACTTCTTTCTCACCTGTAGAGCTTTGGTCAGTTGAATTTCTGAAGCCATCAAATGAATTGTCAAAATCGATATTACTTTTTAGTACAATACCATCAGTATCCTCTTCAACATTTAACAAAGAAAGTAACTTGATACCCTCATCAGAAGCTGAAAATTTATCTAAGGGAATATTAGGTTGTTCTCCGACAACAAAATTATAGTTGAGAGGAGATTCTAGTTCATTTAAAGGGCTATATAGTTCTGTTGTTTGTTCCATTTTCCTAAAAATTTAGTAATTGCTAATAGTTTGACTTTTATTTCTAGTTACTTCTAGATTCTGCAATGCCATACTATGGGTTAAATAGATAGAATGAAGGTCAATGTATCACTTTAAACCGCAAAACTTACGATGAAATTAACTCCTAATATAGCACTATCTTCTTTGGCGTTTGACAATAAATCTGGGTTGTTTGTACAGCATTATGGTAGGAAAAGGCAACAGCTTTCTTATGGCAATAGGCATACAGAGGAATATCAAACGACTTAGAGGTTGTTTGTCAAGAATTATGAAGTGTTTTTACCCCTGAAAAATTGGGTATTTCAGCCTATAAAATCTGGTATAAATCACCAAGTTGTTACAGTTTAAAGCTCAATCATTGTACATTACAAAACTTTACAAACAGTCTCTTAATGCCTAGCGCTATATAAATTTACTTTTCATCTCCAAGCAAATTATCTCTGATTACGGAAAATCATAATTTTTGAATTCTAAATACCCTGAAATTTCAATTTTTTTACTTATTTTTATAATGAGGATAGATATCTAAAATACTGTTATTTATCTTTTTCTTTTGGGTTTAATACCTCACCGTCTACACAGTGTTTACAATTGGTTGGGGTTTGAGTCCCCATTCACTTTTTCCTTTTTCCTTCTTCCTTCTTCCTTCTTTAATGTGATTTTTATGATTACTTAATTTTTTTCAGTTGAGCAGGTATAAAAGTTATTAATATCTGAATCAAGAAAATTATTTTAGGGTTAGCTCACTGACAAATACTTGACATTTTCAGTAAAAGAATGTATCGTATTATTAATTTATACAACAACAGCCCTATTTGTTCGCACTTTAGGGCTGTTTTTTATGTCTTTATACTAAAATAAAAACACTCTAAAATTTATTCTATTTATGCAACTAATATCTCGTAAATTATCTAGATGGTTTATTGTTGGCATGGCGAGCATATTTATATTTTCAATCATGCTCAGATTCTGGCAAATAGGTCGTTTTAATACTCTCGTTTTTGACGAGGTTTATTATGCTAAATTTGCCAATAACTACTTAACTAAAACTGATTTTTTTAATGCCCACCCTCCACTTAGTCAATATATTATTGCTATTAGTATTTGGATAGGCTCTCATCTGCCCTTCGGACAAGAAATAGTGAATAATGAAACAGGTTCTACTTTAGCTCCTTGGACTTATCGATGGATAAATGCTTTAACTGGTTCATTTATTCCAGTAGTAGTAGGAGCGATCGCTTATCAATTAACTAGGCGCCAAAGTTATGGTTTTATTGCAGCTTTACTAATTGCTTTGGATGGATTATTTTTAGTTGAATCCCGCTACGCACTGAATAATATTTATCTAGTAATTTTTGGATTATTAGGTCAGTTCTGCTTAATTATTGCTTTGCAAGATTGGCAATTGAAACAAAAAATTTGGTTGGCTTTAGCCGGAATAAATTTTGGTGCAAGTGCTGCGATAAAATGGAATGGTTTAGGATTTTTACTCAGTATTTATCTACTCTGGATATTTGCCTGGGTCATTGAATTTTTAGCCCCCCCAAAAAAGTCTAATTTTATATCTCCTTTGCGAAATTTAGCTCGACTAAATCTGCTGAAATTTACTTTAAACTTATTTTTTATTCCCATCATAACCTACAGTTTACTCTGGATTCCTCACATTATTCTCAATCCGAAATATGGATTTTGGGAAATGCAAAAACAAATTTTCAGCTATCATCAAAGAATTGGTAGTGGACCAGATACTCATCCTTATTGTGCTCAATGGTTTACTTGGCCATTGATGCTCAGACCTGTGGTTTATTTCTATAAAAATACAGGCTTATTAGATCAACCTGAAGCTTCTTTACCACCATTACCTTCAGATATTGGAAATCCAAAAGTTAATCCGCTAATTTATGATGTTCATGCTATGGGAAATCCCGCTCTTTGGTGGTTATCAGCAGTAGCAATTTTATCTTTAGTGTTAATATTAATTAACTGCATCTGGGATTGGGAAAAAAAACGAAAAGCTAGACGTAATAAAATTTTCATTAAGCCAAAAGTGAAATTTATTCCTGCCTCAGAAATGTGGTTTTTACTATATTTATTATTAAATTGGTTTGCCAATTTTTTACCTTGGTCAAAAGTGACTCGTTGTACTTTTATCTATCATTATATGGGTGCTGCTGTGTTTGCTATTTTGGCACTTGCTTGGTGGCTTGATAAGTGGTTAAATAATAGACAAGTTCATCTCAGAGCAATAGGAGTTACAGTTATTTTTATCATTTTATTTGCTTTTGTTTTTTGGATGCCTATTTATTTGGGATTACCTATATCTCCGCAAAATTGGCAGATGAGGATGTGGTTTCGTTCTTGGATTTGAAGAAGGGAAAAGGCAGAAGGCAGAAGGCAGAAGGCAGAAGGGAAAATTGCTTATGGATAGTCTTCGACACGCCACTCCGCGTCTACAAACCTCAAACAATTTTAAGCACCCCCGTTGACGGTGGGGTATTAAACCTACCACAGAAAAGATAATATTAGATTTTAGGCGCTAAGTTTTAGGTTGCGAATATCAGGAAATTAGTTTCCCAAATTTTATTAGTTATTTGTCATATTATTAGAGCGTGCTTGATATAAACTACCAAATAAATGACTAATATTAATATCAAGTTATTTTGAATACTTATATAGTGTTTTTATTTGAGATATAAATATAAATTGAGGTTTTTTCTAATAAAAAAAGCGCTGTTTTGAGTTTCTTATATCCTGTATATCCTGGTGTTTGTTACTATTTAATGTTGTTTTCCCTCCTTTACCGAAAAATTAAGGTATAAACCCTCTCCATTCATGGATAAAAAAACGGTCGATCTTCGGAGCTTCCCGTAGGGTGGGATGGCGTTAGCTGGTCTCCTCGCCATATCCAATAGACCAAGAGAAGAAAAAAAATCCTTTTAGCCAATCCTCTTCTTTATAAGAATAGATAATTATTAATTATTAATTGTTAATTATTAATTGTTGAATATTCCCTCCATACCTTTTTCATGGCACTTGGCTTCCACATCCCAGATAAAAACACTATAAACTAAGTTATCAATCAAGGGAAAATAGTGGTACTTTGATATTTTTCACCAAAAATTCTTTCCAACCCAGTAGTAGCACAAGAAATGCTTTAAAAAGCTAAAAATAGCTGTTTGCGTAGCATGACTAGGAAAACCTAAATATATCAAAAAATCTTTTAATTAAAGGTAAAAAAATTGCTGTATAAGGTTTTGAGATTATTTTTAATCTATTTTTTTCTAAAGTCTCGATAGAAGAGGAAAGTTTCCACGAATCATCTAGTAGTTCTATATTATCTTCCCACCAATTAAAGGTTAAATCTAACACCTACGACCTACCAAATACGACCTTCTCAAATAAAGCTCTATACACAGGTTTATCTTTAGCTAAAGTAACAATTTCTCTTTCTGATAATACTGGCAAAATATTTTCAGTTAACCAATCATCAGAACTTCGAGAAAATGAACTATGAGCAGAGAAGCGGTTACACATTTCTCTTGCCACTTTCTCTACATCAGAATGGAGAAAAACTTTTCCTCCAACTGTTAAATAATTTGCTAAATCTTCGACTAATTTTGGTTGCACAACTCTGCGTATTTGATGACGTCTCTTAAACCAAGGATCGGGAAATAAAATTGAGACTCTTTGTAATGTTCCTTCTCGCAAAGATTGTAATATTTTTTCCAGAGAGATATTGGCATTACAAAATAAATAGTGCAAATTATTAAAACCCTGTTCATTTAGCAAATTATTAGCCTCTATAACTAATGGTTCCCGAATTTCTAAACCCAGAAAATTCCACTCAGGTTCTGTCTGTGCCATCTGCCATAAAAATTTACCCCGACCACAACCAATATCTAAATGTAATGGTTTATTTAAATCAGAATAAATATTACTAAAATTTGGTAGAGTTACTGACTCTTGATATTTATTAGAGAAAGGATTAACGTGCTGTCTTACTCTGACTCTTGCCAAAATTTACACCTCTATTTTTGCGTTATAATTAAGGTTTGCTGAATCAAGTCTTTTTGCCGGGGTAGGAGACAGGAGACAGGAGACAACCCACCCCTAACCCCTCCGGTGGAGGGGAGAAATGGGAATGAGCGAGGAGGCAGGAGTAAAAGTAATTGTCTCTTGATTTCTCTGCCCAACTATGAGCCTAAAATACGCTCCTTTTTGAGCGTTTTAGACGTGATACCGAGTACTTTTTCCGACCCCAAAAAGGCACTTGTCTTTATATGTCAATACTTTTAGATTTAATCAGTAAGCCCTAATTATACGATAATGATGTAAATTTTTACCACTAATTCAGATAGGGAGTAGTTCATTAATGAATAATGGATAATGGATAATTGATAATTACCTCTGGTTAAAACCGTTATAGAATTGAATATAAGGAAATATTATTTCTTCTCTTGGTCTATTGGATTGAGTAACAATTGTAAGAATGATTTTTCTGCCATATTCAGCCCAAAATACTAGCTTTTTGAGCGTTTTCAACTCAAAAAGACACACTTTTTTCGACCTTAAAAATGCTCAAACCTTTATATCTCAATACTTTAATAATTAATCAGCAAGCCCTAATTATTAATTATTAATTATTATTAATTGTTGAATGCCTATATATTATGAAACTAAATCCATCACAAATAAAAAAAATTGAGAACTTTCTAGAAAAAATTAAAAATGATACTTATCCCGAACCTCCAACCAAACTTCATAATCAAATAACTAAGCAAATGTTTGATGTATGTCTAAAGCAAATATTTTTACCACCAGCAGCCAAAATATTAGATATTGGTTGTGGTCAAGGTGTCGCTTTAGAAATATTTAAAAAACATGGTTTTTTACCAACTGGAATTACTCTAAATAGTGAAGATGTAGCTATTTGCCAACAAAAAGGTTATCAAGTTTATGAAATGGATCAATCTTTTCTAGAATTTGCAGATAACTATTTTGATTTTGTTTGGTGCAGACATTGTTTAGAACATAGTATTTTTCCATATTTTACTTTGCAGGAAATTTATAGAGTTATTAAACCCGAAGGTTATCTATATTTAGAAGTACCTGCTCCTGATACAAGTTGCAAACATCAAACTAATAAAAACCACTACAGTGTATTGGGAAAAACGATGTGGCTAGATTTAATTAAAAGAACAGGGTTTGAAGTTTTACAAGTATTAGATATTCAATTTAATGTGCCTGTAGGTCCAGATATATATTGGGCAATGATTCAGAGGAAAAATAGTTCGACTATAACTTCATAAAATTCTACCAAAATTCTCAATATCCAATCGCAATCTAAATTCTGAACAGCAAGAAATAAAGCTCTCCCTAAATTCTCATAAATTTACTCAAAAATTGATGCTTGACTCTTTTCAAAAAGCGCGAGCTTATGAATCTGAAATCTTCCAATTAATTCGCAAATTTCTACAAAATGGTGACTGTTTTATTGATATTGGCGCTCATATTGGATATTATTCTATTTTAGCTGCAAAAATAGTAGGCATTGAAGGTAAAGTTTTTGCTTTTGAACCAGAATTATCAAATTATCAAAAAATCTTAGAGAATATTAGTCTCAACAATCTAAACAATATTAGCTTATTTAATCTTGCTGTTGGCTCAGAAACGAAACAAACACAACTATTTTTTAATCAAGATAATGATGGCGGTCATGCTTTGTGGGATGTCGGTAAACATCCATTCAATCAAAAAAGTTTGGATAATCAAACAATGCAAAATATTCAACAATCTACACTTGATGATATTTTAAGTCAGCAAAAAGATATTAGTCACATCAAAATGATTAAAATTGATACTGAAGGAGCAGAGCTTGATGTAATTAAAGGAGCAGTAAATACACTTTATCAATATGATGTTCCCTATATTATTTGTGAAATTAATAAATTTGGATTACAACAAATGGGAACTAATGAAACAGAATTGAGAGAATTTATGGAATCCTTAAAATATGAAACTTATTTAATTACCTCAGACGAAATTAATCAGCTAGTTAAGTTACCTATCGGTAAGTATTATCAAACATCCCATGTATTTAACGTTCTATTTACTAAACAAAATAAAATGATAAATCAAGAATCATAATTCAGACTTGAAAATGCACGACTTCTATCTACTTAGGGTTTGCTGAAAAAGTCTTATAAGTGAGGGGAGGAGTCAGGATTCAGGAGTCAGAATTAATGGGAATTATAGGGAAAGAAGCCGAAAGAATTGTCGCTCAATTTTTCTGCCCTTGTCTGCTCAAAATGTTAGTATTTTGCGCAATTCGGAGCTAAAAATTGACACTTTTTTCGCAACAAAAAGGCTAAAACCTTTGTATGTCAATGTTTTAATATTTAATCAGCAAGCCCTAATTATTAGTAAGTATTCAGCTAGCTCGCGGTCAGCTCTTCGGTGCGGAGTGCTGCGCAAACAACTTTTTAATAAATGAACCAAGCATTTGCTTAACTTATACGACATTTTTAAACAAAGAATTGAAGCACAAGAACAGCAAGCTTAAATTTTCTACTAAAATTAATAAGGTTGATAGCTGATAGCTGATAGCTGACTGCTGAATGCTTACAATTATTAATTATTAATTATTAATTATTAATTGAAGATAATACCTCTTGATGAATTAGTGATCGCTCTCTCAAAAAATCTATCCTTTCTGGAAACAAAGCATTCCCATTCGCATAATTTTCAATCCACATCTTACTAATTAAATTTGCATCTTCCGGCAATTCAGCTAATTCCCATCCAGGCATTTCCAACTCAGTCATTAACTGACTAACTTTCGGGTCGTAACTAATAGCAAAACAACGACATTCCTCCGCAGAACCCATAATTAAACTGTGAAAACGCATACCTATTACCATTTCCACACCCCGAAAAACTCCCTTCAAAACTCTAGGGTCTTCTATAGTTAAAATCTTGCTATGATTAGGCAATTTTTGATGAATAGATTCAGCAATTTTTAAATCCTTTATCGGTTGAAAAGGCAACAACAAAATAAACGCTTTAGTTGCCTTTTGAAAAGAAACCAAAGCCTGAGTTAAAATTGCTAAACGTGCCGGAGTAAGTTGTGGGTGAGGTCTCAAACTGACCGCTACTCTTGGCGCAGGTAAATCCCAAAGACCAGGGACAGAGGAACTTTCCAAAGCCCAAACTGGGTCAGGAGCTAAAGTAAAAGGAATCTCCCACTTGGCAACTATTTTTGCCGAATTGGCATCCCTGACACTAACCGCAGTACAACCTTTAAAACATTGCTTTGCCAAAAATTGGGTACTTTGATGATGTAAAGGACCAATACCCTGTGCCCAGGCAATTGTTTTTAAGCCCATTTTTTGAGCAATTCCCATTAGTCCGGCATAATAAAAAGGACTAGCAATACTGGTAGCATCTTGAATCAGACTTCCACCCCCCCAGATAAATACATCCGAACGTTTCATGGCCTGGAGAATAGTAAAAGTATTGAGGCGATCGCCCGCTTCGACCTGGTATTGTTTTTGAGTTTCGATAGGGTTGCCAGACAAAACATAAGGTTGAATATTATCGGGCAACATCTGCAACAAAGATGCTAATAATGCCTCATCTCCACTATTACCTTTTCCGTAGTAACCACACAAAATTGCTCGCATTTGTCTGAGTAGTTTATTCTTTTGATATAACCTTATATAACACCAAAGTTGATACTTAAATTTTCAGATTTTTTAGATATGCACGCTTTATCAATTCCTACTTGGATTATTCATATTTCTAGCGTTATTGAATGGATAGCTGCCATTTGGTTTATTTCTCTCTATGGCAATGTCACTAATAACCGTGCCTGGTATGGTTTGTCTTTTGCCATGTTACCTGCATTGGTCAGTGCGATGTGTGCCTGTACTTGGCATTATTTTGATAATGACCCAAATTTAGAATGGTTGGTTACTCTTCAAGCTTCAATGACTTTGTTGGGAAATTTTACTCTATTAGCTGCTGCTTGGTTGATATTTTCTAATAGTAAAAAGCAAGAAGAAGGTAGCGAGAGTTAATTTTTCGGTACGACACTGAATCTAGACTAGAGACTATGATTTTTTGACAAATTACATATATTCAGAAGTGAGTGATTTTTCAGTCCTTCAGACTATATATCTGTAACGTTATAGTTTTGAGAGAGTCTTTAGAATACTGAGAACTGAATCTAGACTAGAGACTATGATTTTTTGACAAATTACATATATTCAGAAGTGAGTGATTTTTCAGCACTCCACACCAGATAATCTATAACGTTATAGTTTTGAGAGAGTCTTTAGAATACTGAGAACTGAATCTAGACTAGAGACTATGACTTTTTGACAAATTACATATATTCAGAAGTGAGTGATTTTTCAGCCCTTCAGATTATATATCTGTAACGTTATAGTTTTGAAAATATATATTCAGAGTATTTGAAACACTCAACCCTGACTTTAGACTAGAGACTATGATTTTTTGACAAATTACATATATTCAGAAGTTAGCTATTTTTGCGCACTCCAGACTATATATCTATAACGTTATAGTTTTAAGTCTGTATATTCAGAGTATTTTGAATACTTAACTCCAGAGTACCGACTATCTTTTTTTGAAAAATTAAATCAACTCAGAAGTGAGATATTTTTCAGCACTCCAGACTAGATATCTATAACGTTATAGTTTTAAGTCTGTATATTCAGAGTATTTTGAATACTTAACTCCAGAGTACCGACTATCTTTTTTTGAAAAATTAAATCAACTCAGAAGTGAGATATTTTTCAGCACTCCAGACTAGATATCTATAACGTTATAGTTTTAAGTCTGTATATTCAGAGTATTTTGAATACTTAACTCCAGAGTACCGACTATCTTTTTTTGAAAAATTAAATCAACTCAGAAGTGAGATATTTTTGAGCGCTCCAGACTAATAATCTATAACGTTATAGTTTTGAAAATATATATTCAGAGTATTTTGAATACTTACTCCAAAGTACCGACTATCTTTTTTTGAAAAATTAAATCAACTCAGAAGTGAGATATTTTTCAGCACTCCAGACTAGATATCTATAACGTTATAGTTTTAAGTCTGTATATTCAGAGTATTTTGAATACTGAACTCCAGAGTACCTACTATCTTTTTTTGAAAAATTAAATCAACTCAGCAGTGAGATATTTTTGAGCGCTCCAGACTAGATATCTATAACGTTATAGTTTTGAAAATATATATTCAGAGTATTTTGAATACTGAATATAATGTATTTTGAATACAGAGCTTTAACTATGGACTACTAGCTACTTACTACAACAAAATTTTTTATACTCCTAAAAATATGATTTCTAAAGATACTCTATTTGCTCTTTCTCTATTTCCTTATTTAGGCTTTCTTTGGTTTCTCACTCGTTCAGGCAAAACACCCCGTTTAGCCTTAATTGGATTTTATGGCACTTTAGTATTTGTAGGCGTAACTATTCCCGCTGGAATTTATGCTAAACAAGTTTATAGTGAAGCCTTAGCAAATATTGATTGGTTACATGGTAGTGCAGAAGTATTTCTAACACTATCTAATATTTTGCTAGTGCTAGGTTTTAGGGAAGCTGTTTTAAAGAAGGAAGAGGAAATAAGGAAGAAGGAAGAAGGGAAAACTGATTTTTAAAGAAGGAAGAAGAAAGAAGGAAGAAAGAAGAAAAAAAACTCAAATCTTACTTTTTTTGTAAATAGGTTTGGAGGCAATGGGCAAATGAATCTCTTCTTACTTTTACAAATAATTACCAAATTGTTTGTCTATAGTTATTCAGGATTAATTTTAATTTACTTGATACTCCGACTAATATTATGGGATAAATTCTGGCTAATAGCTTTAATTGGAAATTTTATCCCTTTGATTTTTTTCCCAATATTAATTCTGCCACTCCCGGCATTTTTAATTATCAAAAAACGTTGGTTTTTGATAGTTTCATCTATTGCTTGTCTGCTGCTTATTGGTTGGTTACATACACAATATTTTTCTCCTCAAACTATTTCCGCAGCAAATACTCAACCTCTGAAAATTTTCTCCTTAAATAATAGTTGGCATAAGACTGAAACCGAAACTCTAGTAGAAATAATAAAACGAGAAAAACCAGATATCGTATTTTTACAAGAAATTACCAGAAATCATATTACAAAATCCTTTCCTAAATTAAAAGCTGAATATCCTTATCAAACCTCAGATGATATTAAAGGTTATAGAGCAGCAATTCTCAGCAGATATCCTATAGAATTTCAGGAAAATCTACACTTAGCAAGTCATTCAGAAGTTCAACAACGCGCTCTTATTAAAATTAAGCAACAGCTAATAGTTGTCTACAATATTCAAACAATTTCTCCTTGGATTCGACTTCGGAAAATTTTACCTTTTTTGACAATTCCAGTTTATGAATTTGATGAGCGATCGCTAGAAATTCAAGACTTAATAGAACGACTAAAAAAAGAAAGTTTGCCAGTTATTGTGGCGGGTGATTTTAATATGAGCGAACAATCTCAGGACTACTATTATTTAACACAAGTATTAAATGATTCTTTTCGAGTATCAGGAATGGGTTTTGGTTTAACTTGGCCTGCGGGTTGGCGTCTGGATTTTTTAATTCCCAATTCTACCTGGAAATTAGATTATCCTCTGTTTAGAATTGACTATATTTGGTATTCAAATCATTGGGTTTCTATGTCTGCTGAAGTTTTGCCAACTACAGGTTCAGATCATTTACCTTTAGTAGCGGAATTGGTTTTAAGTAAATAGTGAAATTATTATGCTTTTTAATGCCTATTAATCCTCCAAAAAGTAGCTTTCGGGGAAATGTTCGGTAATCATCATCACAGATTTCCCATTAGTAAGTACGCAATAACTTCTAAACAACAGATTTGATTCTGGTGGTACTGAAAAATATTTAGATAGTTCTCCCACTGGTTTTTTACCTGTTTCGACAATTTCTTTAAAAGTTTCAATCCTTTGTTGTCGCCAAACTTTGCCGATGGGAGTTTGAGTTTCTAGCAATTCTTTTCTAAAGTTTTCTTCTAGTCTTTCTAAAGCCAGAATTGATTCTGCATAAATATAATTACGACTGCTAATCTTACCTTTTAGAAAAATTTTTCTCTCAATTACTTTTTCTCCTTTGGACAGTTGTAGTTGCCAAATATCTCGATCTATTGAACCGAATTTTGTCAAAAACGCCAAAATGTTTCGCATATCTTTTCCAATAGTCAAGCGCTTCCTGCTTCGTCCAGAATCGGTGCTGTTGTCCATCACCCATCCAAAAGTCGGAAAACATACTATAGGTGCAAGAGGAAGTTAGCACTAAATTGTCGTATGTGTTGGCAAAAACGCCTCCCAAATTTTCTGTTTGCTCCAAGCAAACAACCTCATTGACGCCTTGCTCAAGTAATTCTTTAGTAGTTACCAGACCACCAGGGCCTGCTCCAATTACAATGCAATCTAACATTATGTAATGCTCCCTAATATTTTGTGCTTGTTTTGAAAAGTAGGTTCTCGTGAAAGCAGGAATAACTTTTTTATTTGATTCTTTATATTTTTTTTATAACTTATTAGTCTAAAAAATGCTGAGGGCTACTTCTTCATATGCAACAGGACTTACGCAACTGCACTAATTGTAGTGGTAATTTCTGGCATAATGACCATACATACACCATATATGGCGGTAATGCCTAAGTCCTGTGCAATTTACAATATTCATTTGGATACACCTGGCAACCATAAACCCTCTCAAAAAGCTCCCAGAATGTGCCCCTAGGTCTGGAGAACGTAGCTTAATACAGGTTTATCTGGCTCGTCCCATAAATCCCCACACATTTTTTGGGACATGAATTTAGATCGGCAACCGCAATTTGTATACCACATTACGCACATCAAGTTGACGCAATAAAAGAAAAAATCTCACCATCCACCTCCGGGAGCTTCAGCAAATAAAACAGACTATTGCTATATACGCAGTAAAAGGAAAAATTTCATCATCCAGCTCCGGAAGCTTCAGTAAATGAAACTACTATTGCTATATACGCAGTAAAAGGAAAAATTTCATCATCCAGCTCCGGAAGCTTCAGTAAATGAAACAGACTATTGCTCTATACGCAATAGAAGGAAAAATTTTTACCCTCCAGCTCCGGGAGCTTCAGCAAATGAAACCACTATTGCTCTATACGCAATAGAAGGAAAAATTTCATCATCCAGCTCCGGAAGCTTCAGTAAATGAAACAGACTATTGCTCTATACGCAGTAAAAGGAAAAATTTTTACCCTCCAGCTCCGGGAGCTTCAGCAAATGAAACCACTATTGCTCTATCCGCAATAAAAGGAAAAATTCCATCCTCCACCCTCCGAGAGCTTCAGCAAATGAAACCACTATTGCTCTATACGCAGTAAAAGGAAAAATTTTTACCCTCCAGCTCCGGGAGCTTCAGCAAATAAAACCACTATTGCTCTATCCGCAATAAAAGAGAAAATCTTATCCTCCAGCACCAGGAGCTTAAGTAAATGAAACCACTATTGCTCTATCCGCAATAAAAGGAAAAATTCCATCCTCCACCCTCCGAGAGCTTCAGCAAATGAAACTACTATTGCTCTATCCGCAATAAAAGGAAAAATTTCATAATTAAAAAATTCTAACTTTTGACTTTTGACTTTTGACTTTTGACTTCCATACCAAACCCTACCGCCTCAATAGCCGCCTCCAGAGCGATCGCCACATGAGTCCAATGAGTCCCCCCCTGACAAAACACCACATAAGGTTCCCTCAAAGGACCATCTGCCGAAAATTCTGAAGTCGCCCCATCAATAAAAGTGCCACCTGCCATAACCAACTGACTTTCATACCCAGGCATCGGTGCCGGTACCGGATCTAAATAAGACCCCACAGGCGAATATTGCTGAATAGCTCGACAAAAAGAAATTAACTTCTCCGGGGAACCCAACCTTATCCCCTGAATAACATCCCGTCGTTTTTCAAAAGGAAGAGGATTAACAGGATAACCCAACTTATCAAAAACATAAGCCGTCAAATGATTACCCTTCATCGCCTCCCCCACCATTTGAGGCGCCAAAAATAAACCTTGAAACAACAACCTATTCTGCTCAAAAGTCGCCCCACCACTACTACCAATACCAGGAGCAGTTAACCGACAAGCAGCAGCTTCCACCAAATCTGCTCTACCCGCTACATACCCACCTGCCGGAACTATAGTACCACCAGGATTTTTAATCAAAGACCCCGCCACCAAATCAGCTCCCACCACAAGAGGTTCCCGGTCTTCAATAAACTCCCCATAACAGTTGTCCACAAAACAAACTGTCTGAGGATTTTGTTCCTTAACTATCTTGACAATTTTCTCAATATCTGCAATAGACAAACTAGCTCGCCAAGAATAACCACAAGAACGTTGAATCAAAGCCAGACGAGTCTTCTCAGTAATAGCAGACTCCAACCCTCGCCAGTCTATTGCACCAGTCTCAGTTAACGGCAATTCCCGATAACTAACGCCAAAATCTTTCAGAGAACCTTGACCCTCCTCCCTCAGACCAATAACCTCCTCCAAAGTATCGTAAGGAGAACCAACCACAGACAACATTTCATCCCCTGGCCTAAGAGTGCCAAACAAAGCACAGGCGATCGCATGAGTTCCAGAAACAAATTGGACTCTTACCGCTGCTGCCTCAGCCCCCATCACCTGAGCAAAAACCTTGTCCAAAGTTTCCCGCCCTAAATCGTCATGGCCATAACCAGTAACTCCTGCAAAATGATGGACACCTACCCGATGTTCGCGAAAAGCATCTAGAACTCGTCTGAGATTTTGCTTGACTAAGCTATCAATATCGGAAAATATGGGAAATAGGTCCTGTTCTGCTGTTTGTAGATAAGTAGTGCTATTCATATTTAATTTGTTGTATTTGTGGTATGCTATACAAAGTGTAAATTTTTGTTAATAATCAAATTCACCATAAAATCTAAAATTCCTTTGTCAACAAAGAATTAATTTAGATATGCAGGCTGTGCTTTTGTTTGAAAAAAGTTTCATCAAAAAGCCATAACAAATTTGAAGTCAAAAAACTCAATAAACAAAGCAGTATTTTGCTTGATTTTCAAGATAGTAATTGACTTTTTTTATTAATCAAATTTTCAGATTCAATCACCAAAACTTAGAGAATTTACTATATTTATTGACTATATTTATAGTACCTTGGTTTAAGAATAATTATCCTGTATTATTAGTTAGGAATTTAAACTTAAACACTTAACAAAAAACTGGATTTTGGTACTAAGAATATTTTTTAAATTTCTGCTTCTGATTAATAGATTAAGTAGTTATTATTAAAATATTTTCCATATCCTATACGAACACATAAACTTGCTTTGATTAAGCTAGCTCCAAAGGAGCTATTTAGTTATTAACTTTAGAGATTTTCATGACAATTTCAACAACATCAGAAAAATTTTCCCCTGATTGGAGCATAATAGGCTTTATGGCATTCCTGCATATTGGAGCCTTGTTTGCCCTGCTTCCCAGTAACTTTAGTTGGACTGCAGTTGGCCTAGCCTTATTATTACATTGGATTACAGGTGGTCTAGGTATTACATTAGGCTTTCATCGTATGGTGACACACCGGAGCTTTCAAACTCCCAAGTGGCTAGAATACTTCTTAGTTTTTTGCGGTACACTTGCCTGTCAAGGAGGAGTTTGTGACTGGGTAGGTTTACACCGTATTCATCACCTACATTCAGATAATGAACAAGATCCCCATGACTCCCATCGTGGGTTTTGGTGGAGTCACATGGGTTGGATGCTTCATCATCTACCAATCAGATCGGAAGTTCCTCGCTATACCAAAGATATAGCAGACGATCCTGTTTATAAATTTTTGCAAAATAACTTTATTCCCATTCAGTTTGCTTTTGGCATTTTACTTTTCTTTATAGGAGGTCTACCTTTTGTAGTTTGGGGTATTTTCTTCAGAATAGTTGCTGTTTTTCACTGCACTTGGTTAGTTAATAGTGCCACTCATAAATTTGGTTATCGTACCTATGATGCTGGTGATTCTTCTACTAACTGTTGGTGGGTGGCCGTATTAACTTATGGTGAAGGTTGGCACAATAACCATCATGCTTTTCAGTATTCTGCACGTCATGGTTTGCAATGGTGGGAAATTGATACGACTTGGATGATGATTCAATTATTACAAGCTTTAGGTTTAGCCACTAATGTGAAATTAGCAACAAAATAGCTATTTAATAATAGTAGTCCTAAATTAATTTTTTCACCCTATATGATGTTTTTCATATAGGGTAATTTTCTATTTTAATACCTAAATTTATCCTCGTTTTGCTGAGTGGTATTAGGTCTCATTAATTAGTAACGGGACTTTAGCAAAAAATGCCTTAAAAATAGTTTTAAACCCTTGCTGTATCATGCTTTAACGTCAAAATAGCCTATTCCTTGATATATCTAGTGCCACTACGCGGAAGTTAAAAGCAAGTGCGTAATTCTGAGGTTTCCTACGGGGCGTATAAAGTGCGGAAGTAATTCCGCACACAGCCCCTCCAGAATGTAAGACGCACTCAAGACAGTCAAAAGTTAAAACTCAAAAGTATTGATTTGTAATTATTTTAGGATTTTGTAACTGGTCAGTTATTTTCGCCATCCTGCACTAGGTTTGAGCCATTTTTAGCCTGAGCAACGTATTTTCCTTGCTACCGTTGAGTTTGAAGCTATTTTTTACCTAAAAAATATCAAAGTCCCGGTAATATAGCAGATTCCATTTTAGTGAGGTACAACCATCGCGGGCAAGATGCCTATAAACATTTAATTGTTAATATCTGTACTTTATATATTTAGAATATGCTGTAAAAATACTCTTCTTAATTCTATTGAAAATGTCTGAAATTTCCCACCATTCCCTACTCCCCTACTCCCCTGCTTAAGAAAATTAGTTGACACTTAAATTATTAAATAATTAACACAGCAAATAATAACCTTTTCGATAGATAATTATTAGTCAGTTCATGTTAATTACTAGGTGGTGGTGCATTGTAATGGTCGTGTATTGTCATTATTTTTGTTACGAGAACAGTGGGAGCATCTTGCTCCCATGACGGGTATTCCTTTTTCCTGTATACCATTACGCGAGCAGAACTACCAATTACTCTTATGTTTATCGAGAAATTGTGGTCTAAAACCTCCCCTTTTAAGGGGATAAAAAAAAGAGAATATTCCTTATATCAAGCCTCCTTATTGCAGAAGTACTGATAACTGATAACTGATAACTGAAATGACCACTCCCCCACTCCCCTACTCCCCCACTCAGTTTAACGTCTGTAAGCAAGCCAAACAATCAAGGCAGGAAGCATAGCCAAAACCACTGCCACCAGTGCCCAAATAATTATATTAGAACCAGGAGAGTTTAAGGCCAGAGGTAGCCAAATCACTAATGGAACTAAAATCATTACTAGAGCTATTGGTAAATAATGTGCCCTCCAATTAGAATAGGCACGATTCCAATGTTTGCCTGTCCATCGCCAAGCTAGTTTGTATGGGTAGTGAGTGGAGAGTTGTTCAATAGTATGGCCATTTTCATTGACCACAAATATTTGCTGACAGCGATTACAGCCAAAGGCATCTGTCAGGGTTATTGGAATTAAGTGGCCCTTACGCCGACATGGACAGGGGTACTCTCCATTCAAATCAATTTTCAGAGCTTTTTGAGGTCGCAAAGTAATCGTAGAAGCGAAAGCGTTGACAGAAAAAAGACAATCTGATTCTCAGCATAGGTCTATTATGCCAATTCTAACTTACATCACAAGCAAGAGGAAACAAGGAACAAGGAAGAAGTTTGATTATTGAGATTCCGTTATTTGAACTATTTCATAGGTCAAATAAAGTCATAGATAATGCTATAAATTTAAGCTTTATTAGGCAAAAGTTTCAACCTTAACTAGCTATCAGCTATCAGCATTTCAGCTAGCCTCCTGCGGAGGAACTACCTCTTGCCTCCTCCGCAGGAGCTTCGCTAACGGTAACGTTAACAGCTTTTTGACCTTGGGTTAAATCCCCGGCTTCTAAAAGCCTGATTGTTAAGTAGGGGTTGAAATCCCCGACTCAACGTAAAAAAAAGTCTTAATGCTGACTGGTGACCGTTGATTCCTAACTGCTATTTAATTAAGCGGGTAACGCGATTCGAACGCGCGACATCAACCTTGGCAAGGTTGCGCTCTACCACTGAGCTATACCCGCGGTTTGTAACTATATATCTATAATTTCACAAATAATTTTATTTGTCAACCCTCCAGTAGATTTTTTCCGATAAATAATTGTTGATCGCTTGGTCTATGCTTCTGGAGATACATCAGACTCTACTAAATTGTTGGAAGTTATAGGTAAAACTTGTGTTGTACCAGTAATACTACGATTATTAGATGAGGAGTTTATACCACCTCTCATTTGACGCATCAAACTAGCCATTTCAAGAGCATTCATGGCATATTCCCAACCTTTATTGCTTTTAATGCCAGCTCTCTCTAGAGCTTGTTGCATAGTATCTGTAGTTACAATGCCAAAAATTACTGGTACTCCCGTTTGAAATGCTGCCGCGGCAATTCCTTTAGATACTTCAGCAGCTACATAATCAAAATGAGGTGTTTGGCCTTTAATTACAGCTCCTAAACAAATTACTGCATCGTAGCTACCGTTCATGGCCAATTGACGGGCGACTAGAGGAATCTCAAAACTACCAGGGACCCAAACATAATCTACTTGAGTACCCTCTGGGTTTGGATCTACACCGTGGCGTTTCAAACAATCTTGACAACCCTCAATTAATTTGCCAGTAATTAAGTCATTGAAGCGACCAATCACAATAGCAAAGCGTAAGGATTCAGTTTGAGTAAATGTTCCCTCGAAAACTGTCATATTAGAATTCTTTTTTAGTTAAATTTTTTAGATCAAAGCTAATAACTTTTAGTATAGAGGTTAGTAAGAGTCAAGTAGCAACAAGGACTAACTTGCTATCTCTTGCCTCTTACACCATGTTTTCTCTAGGTATTGCCCAATAGAACTGTCTGATTCTATCAATTTTAAATCAAAATTGTTGGCCTAAACCACCAAAAAGTTCAAAACACCCACTGCAATTACCAGTGCTAACCACAAACCAGAACCAATAAAGATCAAAGGTTTGCCTTGACTCCAGATTTGGGGAGAAGCATAGGCAACAGGTACGCCAACTACTAAAACAAAAGATAAGACTACTAATAAAAGTAGTACAAATTGAAACAAGAATGTTAACATCTTTTCTCCTGGTATAACAACAAACTCATCCTATAAAAAATTAGAATATCATACAGCAGGGAACAGAGAACAGGGAACAGAGAACGGTTGGAAAAATATTTTCGCTGTCTAAGATTCATCATCAGTTTATATCCTAACCAATTTTTTCTTAGCCACATACTGTGCAACGATAATCTTAATTTTAGTGGTTAATTTTTGATGTAGGTAGGTCATTTCAGAGATATAATATAAAATTTTGCCTTTTTTATTACTTTGATGGAGCAGTCAAAAGTGTCGTTAAAGTCAACAGACCTTACTATCCTAAAAGCGACTAAAAACAAATTAGTAAATCTTTCCTCAGAATAACTACAAATAGCTTGAAATTTTTTAACTTACTTCGTTACCTTTCAACTTTCAAAACTAATTATTCCCTGAGATTCTAGAAAACAGATTTTAAACTTGTCAAAAATTCCCTGCTTTCCTAAAACGTTAAAAGATACGCCTAAGTGATGGAAAAATCCAATAGGGCAAGTAAATCTTTCCCTGCCTAATTGTATTTCCAAATCGTGTAAATAAACTGGAATCAGACCCCCATCTCCTACTTGTAAATTGACGCGATCGCCAGCTAGATAATTAAACTCAAATTCCTCCGCAACTTTAGAACTAACCACACTATAATTTGCTCCTGAATCGACGTAAAAATCTACCCGTATCCAGGCATTTTTTAGAAGAACACCAAGAGTAATTATAGGTTGAAAAGTAGCGTTGATCAGTTTGTAGTTAAATCTAATAATTGCCATCAAATTAGCGCCCTTTGCTTAAATTAAAAATGGTTCTAAATCGTCGGGATGGGGTACGTTTATTAGTAATTTCCCTACCAAAACTGCATTTTGTCGGGTGGCACAATAGTCTCTTACTTCTCTTCCCACAGCAACTATTTTACCATCATTAATAGCCACCATTTGTCCTGGATACTGTTGGATAAGTTTGTTGTAATTTTCGGTCAGCCACTTATCATCTTCCTCTAAAATTGCTGCCAATTATTCGACGCTAATATCGCTCATAATTTCTCCTGAAAAAAATAGGTTTGTAACTAATATATAGCAATTTTTGAATCGCGTTTTAACTGTCAAAACTAATTATTCCCTGAGATTCGATAAAATATCAGGTAGCCATCAAGTTTGTTATCGGATTCGGGTAGTTCAAAAACTAAAGGCATTACCTTATGTTCTTCTTTTTTTAAATGACTATAAACCTCGCTATAGCTATTACCAACAGCGATAATAATTGTTAATTATTAATTGTTAATTATTTACCGACCTTTAGCTAGATCGGCATAAATGATAATTTCTATGCCTAAAACTACTAATAGAATAAGCTCAATAATACAAAATATATGAATCACCAAAGGAAAATTTGTACCTAGAGACCAGAAAGCAAATAAAGCTACTAAACCAGAGAATACAAAAGTAATTTCATCAATAATTAATTGCTGTATTTTCCGCCTTTTTCTTCTTTCGTCACTTCTATGAGCAATCTCCCAGCCAAAGATAGATTCGATATCTGAATCATCTATTTGTGCTTTGATTTTTTCGGTGAGAGTTAATCGAATATATTTTCCCAGAGCAGAGATTTTTTCGTCATTAACTACATAAGTCCAACCGAGAATTAGTGGTACTTAGACATTTTTTGGTAGGAAAAATGCGTCAAAGTCAGTCTAGACAAGGGAATTACGTCAAAGCCTTAAAAATGGCTAGAACCCTTAGTAACTCAGGATTTATGCCTTTTCGACGTGAAAACCTCTACCCATCTATATCTGACCCTATTTTCTGCCTTTATTTTATGTAAGTCCCATTAGGCAAACCCAAGGAATAACTAAGAGGGCATAAAAATTAGTTTTATTTGATAGAGCAAAAGAGAGTATTCCGCCAAATATTCCTAGTGTTAGATAAATGATTTGGTCTCGGAAGGCAATACGTTTGAGTTGTTCTTCTTTCAATTTTTGGTATTCGAGTAGAAAAATTTGAAGTATGGGTTTTTGGTCGTTCATAGAAATTTTTTTCTGTAATAAGTTGGTAATAGAAGTAATTGAATAGTATTAGAAAGGAGTTTAAATTTATTGAAAAGCAGTTTGATTTTTACACATTTAAAAATAAATTAGCCATAATACAAAGCAGCTCAATTAATAGGTAAAGGTATGGCTTGTGCGGTTATTTTAACAGCAATTCGTATCGAATATATGGCAGTACGCGCTTATCTGAGTGACTTGGGGGAGGATATTCACCCTAATGGGACAATTTATGAAAGGGGTAAATTTTCTATTGATGGTCAACAGTGGGAAGTAGGTATTGTGGAGACTGGTGCTGGAAATTCTCCCGCAGCAATAGAAGCAGAAAGGGCGATCGCTTTCAAGAGGGAGCAGCATCAGGAAGTTTAGGTAACGTTCACTATTCTTTAGGAGAATATCAAAAAGCTATTGAATATCACCAAAAACATTTAGTAATTGCTCAAGAAAGAAGCGATCGCTTAGGTCAAGGAAGAGCTTTTTCTAATTTAGGTAGTGTTTATATTTCTATGGGAAAATATCAAAAAGCTATTGATTCTTATCAGCAACATTTAACTATTATAAAAGAAAATGAAGACCCTCTGGGAGTGGGAAGAACGTTAGGGGGTTTAGCTACAGCTTACAAATCTTTAGGAGAATATCAGAAAGCTATTAAATATCATCAACAACAGTTAGTAATTGCCAGAAAGATAGAAGATAGTGGTAATGAAGGGATGGCGCTAGGAGGTTTAGGAATTGTTTATGCCTTATCAGGTAAATATAAAAAAGCGATTGATTATCACAAACAACACCTAGATATTGTTAAGGAAATGAAACAGCGGAGTAGGGAAGGTTTACCATTGAGACATTTAGGTAATGCTTATTATTCAATGGGAGATTATGAGCAAGCAATTAACTATTATAACCTCAGTTTAGATGTTGCACGTTCTGTTGGTAATCTAGCTGAAGAAGGTCATAGTTTGGGAAATTTAGCTAATGCTTATAATGCTCTAGGAAAATATCATCAGGCACTCGATTATTATCACCAAGGTTTGAAAATTGCACAGGAAATTAAGGACCTAGATAATGAAGGAATGATATTGAATAATTTAGGAACTATTTATTCTTCTCAAAAAAATTATGCTCGAGCAATTAGTTGTCATCAGAAAGCTTTAGATATTGCTAAACAAACAGGTGATTTGTCAAATATAGGAGCTGCGTCTGGAAGTTTAGGTAATGTTTTTCATCGCTTGGGTAAATACAATTTAGCTCTGGAGTACCACCAACAAAATTTGAGTATTGCAAAACAAATTAGAAGTCCTAAAAGTCAAGGTGCAGCAATGGGAAATTTAGGAAATGTTTACTTTGCTCTCAAAGATTATCACAAAGCATTAGATTACCATCGTCAACAGTTGCAAATTGCTGAAAAAAATTGATGCTCTTGGGATGAAAGCAACTGCTTTATGTAATTTAGGTGCTACTTTGATAGAACTTCAGCAAAATATAGAAGCACTGGAACTTTTACAACAAGCATTAGATATTTATCGCCAAATTGGCAGTCGTCCGAAAGAAGTTATAACTCTTTATAATTTAGCCGAACTTTATCATAAGTTACATGATGATAAGTTGGCACATGATTTTTATAAGCAAGGTTTGTCTATTGCTCAGGAGTTAGGAATTTTTCTAAAAGAGAGTCAGGAGTTAAAAGAAAAATTGTTCAATACTTACCTCCAAGAAATAGATGAAAAAGATACCCGTTATTTAATTAAATTACCATTAGAAGAAAGACGAAAAATTTTGGCAAAGCAAGCCGAAAAAATGTGCGAATATTATCAGCAAGATAGAGAATGGGAAGATTTGCAAACTTGGGATGAATTATATGAGGAATAATAATTTACCCAAACGGGGAGATATTTGGCTAACAAATTTCGACCCAACTATCGGAGCAGAAATTAGAAAGATTCGTGCGGCGATTATCATTAGTTCCGATGGTATTGGTAGATTACCAATTAAGTTAATTGCACCTATTACTGATTGGAAAAATTATTTTAATAATGATAGTTGACACATTAAAATTGAACCGGATTTAGAAAATAATTTAAGCAAAGTTTCTACTGTTGATTTATTGCAAATAAGAGGAATGGATTTGCAAAGGTTAGTTAAGAAAATAGGTGTTTGTTCTAGTGAAGTTATGGATAAAATATCAGCTGGTATTGCTTTACTTGTAGAGTACGAGGGTTAAATTATTCTATATCTAAAAATTCAATCCCATCGACTACCTCAATGTTAGCGGAGCTTATCCGTTAGGATAAACCCAACACGCGCTTTATTTTGGTAAAGTTGGGTTTCGTTCCTCAACCCAACCTACGCTTGCTCTGTTTTTTCTGGAACTTCAAAATTAACTCCTTCGTACAAAACTTCAATAGCAGAACTAAATTCAATACTCTCTAATGTAATAGACTCACCTTCTGTATACCCACAATAATTCCACATTTTCCCCTCCCCACGTTGATAAATTTCTACAAATATTGATTCTGAATCTACCAAAACATATTCTTGCAAACTAGGAAATTGACGATAATATTTCAACTTATCACCGCGATCGTATTTTCCTGTACTAGGGGAAAGCACCTCAACAATGACTTTAGGATGTTTAATAAAGTCACGAGATTTTAAATCCTCAGCATTACAACTAATAACTAAATCTGGATAGAAATAACGATTATTTTTAGCATCTTTAACTTTAGCATCAGACACATTAACTCGACAACCTCTTTGACGGAGATGGGGATATAGAGAACGGTAGAAATTAAGAGCAATATCATTATGAGGAAGACTTCCTCCAGTCATAGCTAAAACTTCACCGTCTACATATTCATGGCGAAATTCCTGTTTAGCTTCCCATTCTAGATATTCTTCAGGGGTCATTTTTGGATAATCTTGGGGTTGAGAAATCATAAATTTTTTTCTCCTCCAACGTTTTGTTATATCTGGTTTTCGAGATAAATTCACAACTTCCCTGGTACTTTCCGCTTGCTGCTTTTGTAAATCAGCAAATATGGGTTTCAAATCATAATTAAATGAACGAGAATACTCTTCACAAATTCTGTGAATTTCTTCAACAATCTCATCCTATAGAAATAATATCAAGTCTCGTTAATTAGCTATAATAAATCAGTTACCTTTAGTAATCTTTAGATGACTTAATTATTTATGTTATCCTAAAATTTTTAAGCCTATAAAATATTACCAAAAAATTCAGGTATAAAGCCTCTCCATTCATGGAGAAAAAGCGGTCGTTTGCGGAGCATTCCGTAGGATGGGATGGCGTTAGCGGAGCGGCTCTGTCAAGAGCGGGTCTCCTCGCCATATCCATGAGACCAAGAGAAGAAAAAAAATCCTTTTAACCAATCCTCTTAATTTATAAGAAGAGGTAATTCTAAATTCTAAATTCTAAATTCTAAATTCTTGAATTTTGACTTCCCATAAACTCTGACTTTTGACTTTTGACTTTTGACTTTCGACTTAATATGAAATGAACATAATCTTATGCCACACAACCGCAGACTTCGACGCCCTCGGCGCCGCCGTCGGACTAACCCACCTCCACCCAGGTAGTCGCCTCGTACTAACTGGCGGTTGTCACCCCACCGTCAAACAATTCCTTGCCCTCCATCGAGACGAATTTGCCATCATCGAACGTCGCTCCGTCAACCCAAAACAAATCCGCTCCATATATATAGTTGATACTCAAACACGCTCCCGACTGGGAAAAACTGCCCAATGGTTAGACTTACCCCACCTATCAGAAATTATCATCTATGACCATCACTGTGAAATTCAAACCGATATTCCAGCTACCCAAACTTATATAGAAGCAGTGGGAGCAACCACAACCCTCATCGCAGAAAAACTCCAGACTCTCCAAAACAATTCTACCCCTGTCTTAACTCCAGCAGAAGCAACAATTATGGCCCTTGGTATCCACGCTGATACTGGTTCCCTAACCTTCGACCACACAACACCAAGAGATGCAGTAGCTTTAGCATGGTTAATGCAGCAAGGCGCTAGTTTACCCGTAATTTCCGAATATGCTGAACCTGGTTTATCTCCCCAACTGCAAGATTTATTGAAAATAGCTCTGGAAAATATCCAACGCTCCACCGTGAGAAATTATCAGATAGGGTGGATACTATTACACACTGATGAATATATTCCCGGTTTATCCAGTTTAGCTTCTAGTTTAATTGACCTTACAGAAATAGATGCTCTCCTCCTAGGTCATACCCACTCCTTCAAAGACACAACAGAAAAAAGCTTAAGTATTATCGGGCGATCGCGTATCCCAGATACTAACCTCAGCGAACTATTACAACCTCTCGGTGGTGGTGGTCATCTCCGAGCAGCAGCAGTTACTCTCCGAGACAGTAACCCTGAAGCAACCCTGGAAAAACTCGTAGACCAACTCAAAAATCAAATTCCTCAACCTCCCACCGCCAGAGATTTGATGTCATCTCCAGTTCGCACCATTCCTCCTGAGACATCCATAGAAGAAGCTCATCGCATACTATTACGTTACGGTCATTCTGGTTTATCAGTAGTAGACTCATCCAGAGAATTAGTTGGAATTATTACTCGGCGAGATATTGACATCGCCCTCCACCATGGTTTTAGTCATGCTCCAGTCAAAGGTTACATGACACCACAACTCAAAACTATTTCCCCAAAAACCACCCTCCAAGAAATTGAAGAATTGATGGTTACTTACGATATTGGACGGTTGCCTGTATTGGAAAATAACCGTTTAGTCGGAATAGTTACTCGTACCGACGTTTTACGAGAATTGCATCAACAACAACGCCCTCAAAACGAACAACTTGGTTGTATACCTGGTGAAACTTGTAAATCAATTGCCGAACTTTTACAAGAACGTATTGCACCTCAACTTTGGCAACTACTCACCCGTGTTGCTGAGTTGGCAGAAAAACGAGGTTGGCAACTATATCTAATTGGTGGAGGGGTGCGAGATTTATTATTATCAAAATTTGATGAGACTCTACTGTTGACAGATATTGATTTAGTTGTAGATGGTTGTCACTCTGAGAAAACAGAAAAAGCTCCTGCGGTAGAGTTGGCAAAAGCACTGCAAAAAATTTACCCCACAGCACGTTTAGAAGTTCACGGTCAATTTCAAACTGCTGCCCTACTTTGGCATAACGACCTTGTGTTAGACTCTCTGTGGATAGATATTGCTACTGCTCGCACAGAATTTTATCCCTATCCAGCAGCTAACCCAGAAGTTGAAGCAAGTTCAATTCGTCAAGACTTGTATCGCCGAGATTTTACTATTAATGCTTTGGCAGCACGACTGACTGGACCTCGTGCTGGTGAATTGCTTGATTTTTTTGGTGGGTTATCAGATTTGCAGGCGAAGCAAATGCGGGTGTTACACGCCAACAGTTTTATTGAAGACCCTACTCGTATTTATCGAGCGGTGCGGTTTGCGGTGAGATTAGGATTTGAAATTGAAGCAAAAACAGAAGAGTATATTCGTTACGCTATTAATAGTGGGGTATATCACCGCCAAAATATTGGGAAGGCGGAAAAAAATAGAAGGGTGCCTGCTTTGGAAACTCGACTCAAAAGTGAGTTGAAATATATTTTGCAAGCTAATTATTGGAAACCTGCTTTAAAGTTATTGGGAAATTTGGGAGCGTTGCGTTGTATTCATCGCACTTTGGAGTTAGACCGGAAGTTGTGGCAGCAGGTATGTTTGATGGATAGGTGTTTGCAACGTTTTGATGCCCAGAAAAGTTTATCTCATTGGCAAATGCGGTTGGAGGTTTTGATTGCTTATTTGGAGTCTGAATACCGGGGTTTGGTGGGAAAAAATTTACAGTTGCCTGTGGATAGTGTGAAACGACTGGAGCAGTTGGAGTTGGCAAAGGGTAAGGTTATGGAGAGTTTGCCAGAATGTAATAGTCCGAGTCAGGTGGTGTGGTTGTTGCGGAAGTACGACTTGCCGATGTTGATTTTGATTGCGGTACAATGTGAGCGTTGGGTGCGACGTAGGGTTTGGCAATATTTGACTCAGTGGGCAAATGTTAAACCTGTTTTGAATGGAAATGATTTGAAGGAAATGGGATATAAACCGGGGCGTGAGTTTAAGTTGATTTTGGACGATATTTTGACTGCAACTTTGGATGGTGTGGTGAGCGATCGCTCTGATGCTGAGAAATTTTTAGCTAGGTATTATCCTCTTCGGTAGCATCAGTGTAATTTAGATGGGGAGTGTGGGGAGTGTGGGGAGATGGAACATTTTTTTATGCCGAATTAAGCGGATTTGATATCAACAATAGAGAATAGAAATTACAGCACTTTTGAGGATAGTCAGGTATACTTGTAGGAATATTCTTATATTTCCTGTTCCCTGTTCCCTTTTAGGATATTTATCAGGAAAAAACTATGGCAATTGATGATGATTTTTTGTATCCTCACAGTCGATATCAAGGTGATTTTACCCCAGAAAACTTAGTATTTAATTCAAATCTGCAAGAATTTGCTCAACGAGTAAGTATAATTTGCGGTTTAGAAACTGGTGGAAAAATTTCTCCTGAAGAAGCTTACGAGCAAATCAAAGAACTTTGGAAACAGTTGAAAAATTCTAAGAAAAATTTAGGAATAGGTACAGACCCTGAAAATAATTCAGACCGGAAAAATATTTAATTAGGTAATTATATCAAGTTTACTTGAATATTGATAATTCATAGAGGAGTGGTATAAAATTTTCCTAAAATATGATTTTTTACAGCTCTTCTTTTCCATGATTAAAAACCAGATTTTTAAGGAAGAGGGAAGAAGGCTTTAGTTATCTAGAACAGAAGACTTAAAAGTCCAAAAAACTTAAATTTTTTGTAGATATTCACCCTTGGGTTTACACAAACTATAAAGTGCGGACATGATATGACTAATTATGTATGTCCGTCTACTTAAATCTCAAAAATTGACATACTCCCGGCATCAAATCTAAGATTATGATGCGGGATTCTCATCTAAGATGATTCTACATTCATTGAAATGACTTACATTAACAATATTGCTATTATCAATCCAGCGGTCAAACTCTCCTGTAGCGTTTGGGATTTTGTCCCCAGTTTCCGAGTGCCCCTCGGTACTGTTAAATATCACTCCCAACATCTCCATCCCTTTAGCTAGAATATTTCTTGCTGCGTTATGGTCTCTATCTACATATATAACCGCAATGTAAGCATTTATGAGTTCTAACAGACAATGATTTTTTTACCGTTCGACCACAATTTGAACATTCTTGAGATGTGAAATGGGGAGGTACTGCTACACAAACAATCCCGTGTAACTTAGGGTAATACTCAAGCCATTTTGTAAATTGATATCAACTTGCATCAGATATTGACTTAGCTAAATGATGGTTTTTAACTAAATTGGCAATCTTCAAATCTTCGTATACTACCAGATCGTGTTTATTGGATTAAAGAAGTATATTTATTTGACAAAAAGTTAATAGTTATTAACTAAAATTACAGACTTTAAACATTGGCAAATAAAAATTTATATAATATACTTTATATTAAGATAAAAAACAAACTTAAAATTTTTGAAATAAACTCAGGAAAAGCTGAAATGAAAAAGGATGAATTTCTATATCCACAAAGTCCCTATTACGGACAAGCAACTCCAGCAAATATCAATTTCAATGCGAAATTACAAGAATTTTCTCATAAAATAAATTATATCAGTGGTTTACAAACATCAGGAAAAATTTCAACAACATCTGCTTATCTGCAAATTCAGGAACTATGGGAACAGCTGGAAAAAATCAAGAAAGATTCAGGTTTTTCTCAACAATCTTAAATATTCAAGCTCATTCATTTTCAAAGACTAACTCCATCCGATCGCCTCTAAATCTAGTCACCCCATATTCAATAATATTGCCATCCTGATTGACATTGATTGACTCTGCTAACAAAATAGGATGATTCAGAGGAACTTCCAACAGAGAAGTATCTTCATGTCTGACTATACGAGCATAAACATGAGTTGTACGACGAATATGATCGCTATTATATTTTTCCCTTAACAACTTAGAAATTGAACCTTTCTCTCGCAAAAATTCAATTGCTTCCTCCTCTACAATTCCTGGAAAACGATCTAAAGGAAAATGACTACTAGAAATATTAATAGGTTGATCGTCTGCAAATGCTAAACGTTCAATTAAAGCTACAGGAGTACCTACTTCTACTTCTAATCCTTGAGCAATAGAAGCATCGGCAGGTATTTCAACCATTTGCAGTAATCTAAAACTAGGCTTTTGGCCTTGGGCAATAAGAGTTTGATTATAGCGTACCCTTTTACCTATAAAATACTTAATGGGTCTACCAACAACAAAAGTCCCACGACCTCGATCGACTCTCACTAACCCTTCAGTTTTGAGAATGGCGATCGCCCTACGCAATGTATGACGGTTAACAGAAAAATATTCGCTCAGTTGAGCTTCAGTTGGTAACTTATCTCCTACTTTATAAATTCCTTGATGAATATTTTGGCGTAATTCTTCAGCAATTCGAGTATAAACTGGTAATACTTCACGGCTCATGGCATCTTGAATATATTTAGATATATTTATGTTTAATATTTTTCTAGTTTAGATAAATATTGTGGAGCAGCCAACAATTATCAAGGGCAATAGGCACAGGAGTATGAGTAAATCAATAAAATTCACTCTTACAGTTAAATATACTAATGGTATTGAACAAAGTTTTGAGTTTTTTCCAGAATTAGAAAAAAATATGCCTAACTTGGCCAGTTATCTGCAAAAAGTCATGAGTTCCAGAGAATTGATAATTGAGTTGGAAGATTGACTCTTATACCGTTTCACGGAAGTCAAAAGCGAGTGCGAAATTCTGAGGCACCCTCAGGATGTAAGACGCACTCAAGACAGTCAAAAATCAAAAGTTAAAAGTTAAATTTTATAGACTCCAAACTTTGATGCCACAGTAATTTCAGGAAATTATTTCAGATATTGGGTTTGAAACTATTTGTGACATCTTTAAAGTGAATTGATATTAGTCATAGAGATCACCCCCACCCCCTAAATTGCCAGATATTACTTTGAGAAATGGGCGTTTACTCGATAATTGAATACTAATATTTTGACCATTATGACAACCGCAATGTAGCAGTTAGTTTTTTTTGAATAAAAGGTATATATCTATTATATATTGTATATATTGGAATTTGTATATACAAATATTGCTCTGGTTAATTGGACTAGAAAACCAATCTATGGACATTCAAACAGAAATGCGACAGGGATGGATAAAAACCTTAGCTAAATCTAATTTGAAGCAGTTAGAGACAAAAGTTGCAGAGATAGGCAAATTGCCTGCATACAACTTTATAAGGCCACCAGAAATAGGTCTGACAATGGTACGAGGCCGCGCTGGTGGAACGGGACAAATATTTAATCTAGGGGAAATAACTATTACTCGTTGTGCAGTCAAGATAGAGGATGTTATGGGTTTTGGTTATGTGGCAGGGCGATCGCATCGTCATGCTGAACTTGCTGCTTTGTGCGATGGTTTAATGCAACTGCCTGAATGGCATGATGTTGTAAAGTCTGTCGTTCTTGAATTTATTGAAGCAGAAGTTAATCACCAAAAGGAAATTGAACAACTACAAACAGAAGCTACGAAAGTTAATTTTTTTACTATTGCCAGAGGGGATTAATCAATTTTTGTGTGAGGTGTATTATTAGTGTTATAGCAATTCCCAAGAAGCGTGAGGTACAAAATTCGTTGGCGTTGCTTAAATGTAATGATAATTAGACATCTACTCCACCCATAGGGAGTAGGGAGTAGGCAGCTTTGCTATAGGGGTAAAGAATTGATAATTCCTTTGGGATATAGATATTGATTTTTGATTCTTGGAGATGTCTATTAGCTGAAGGTAAAATTGAAAAACTGATGTTTTGCGCCCAAAGTTAATCTCAAAATTATTACCACTCAGCAACGCCAATTCGTTAGTTTTAGGAAACAGCGGTGCGACCCCGCGTCGGCGACAGACACAAGCGGTCAGACCCCGCGACGATGCCAGTCGCAAGGGAATGCCGACCAAGAGAGGGAATGCTGACCAAGAGAGGGAACGCGCACCAAGAGAGGGAAAAGGGAACAGGGAATAGAAGAACAATAAAGATAAGTGTACCTCATTAGGCTGATAAACGCTATATTTCTAATAATAAATCAATCAACTAATTGTCACAGGTACTTGTTAGCTTCAAAGCTTTTTTTATGATTACTAAACTACCAGGATTGCCTGATATTGTACATGATTCTCAAAGAACTTTTACCCATCTACTAAATGCCTTATCTTATCCAGGAAAGCAGCAAAAAATAGATGCTAAATTAACACCACCATCTGACTTGAATATAGCTTGTGCTGCTGCCTGTTTGACAATGTTAGATTTGGAAACAAAAGTATGGTTAAGTTCAGATTTTCATCAAGATGTAAAAGCTTGGTTATTGTTTCACACAGGTTGTCATTTTACCGAAAATTCTCAAATTGCTGACTTTGCTGTAATTAAGAATATTCAAACTATTCCCAACCTATCAAATTTTCATCATGGAACAGCAGAAGAACCAGAAAATTCAACTACTTTATTTGTGCAAGGAGCGAATTTAGAATCAGGTGATAAAGTAATATTAACCGGACCGGGAATTTTAGAAGAAATAGCAATTTCAATTCCGAAATTACCGGAATTTTTCTGGTCAGAATGGGAAGTTAACTTTAATAATTATCCTTTAGGAGTAGATATATTTTTCTTTGCTCAAAATACAGTTATTGGTTTACCAAGAACAACTAAAAGTAGATTAGTAAAAACGTAAGTATTTCCTGCGGAATGCTGCTTAATTAATTGATAATTTATAATGGATAATTGATAATTACCTCTGGTTAAAACCGTTACGGAATTGAATATAAGGAAATATTATTTCTTTTCTCTTGATCGATTGGAGGACAGCGAGGAGACCCGTTCTTGCAGACCCGCTCCGAAGATCGCCATCCCACCCTTCGGGAAGCTACGCTAACGACCGCTTTTTCCCCTTAAAAGGGGAGGCTTTAAACCAGAATTATTTAATAATTAATAATTAATAATTAATAATTAATTCTTCGGTAAACAGCTATTAGGAGTTAGCTCTGATATAGCAATTCCCATACTGGTGAGGTACAAAACTCTAGGCTTTAGGCAACAGGCAACAGGCAACAGTAAAGTAAAGATAAGAGTGTATCTCACACTTACTGAGAAACGCTATATCTTTAACGAATGAAGCAAGTATTCGCTTAAGTTATACTACATTTTAAACTAGAAAATTGAAGCACAAGAACTACTAGCTTTAATTGTCAATTAAAGGTAATGAAGCTGATAGCTGAAGTCCTGAATGCTGACCGCTGAATGCTTATAAAAAAAACTGCAAACTAAGAGAAAAATTTGGTAAAATTTAAGTTACTAACTGTCAATTCCAGCGCAACAAGACTCTCTCCTTAAAGACAGTATTTAAATGAAAATAGACTTTAAGGGCAAGGGAGGCAACTGTTGTAGTAAGACAATTAATAAAGCTTTTTACGATAAAAGCTTTTATCGTAAACTAAAAGTAATAGCTGATGGCTGACAGCTGAATGCTTACAAAAATTGAGGTAAAAAAATATGGCTTATGTAGCAGTAAAAGGTGGAGAAGAAGCAATCAAAAATGCTGAAGCACTATTGCAAGCTTTACGGCGGGGAGACCCCAATATTTCTGAACTAAGTTTAGAGCAAATTAAACAACAACTTACCCTCGCAGTTGATAGAGTTATGTGCGAAGGTGCCCTATATGATCGAGACCTAGCTGCTTTAGCAATTAAACAATCATGGGGGGATTTAGTTGAAGCAATATTTTTATTAAGAGCATATCGAACTACTTTACCAAGACTTTATTATAGTCAACCATTGGATACTATCAAAATGAAGATTCGACGGCGAATTTCTGCAATATTTAAAGATATTCCCGGAGGTCAATATTTAGGACCAACTTTTGATTATATTCATCGACTATTAGACTTTAAATTAGCTGCGGAAGGAAATAACTATACTGCTCCTCAAAGCCAAAATTTAAACTTAGATGAAAACTTTCCTAGAGTAATGAATATTTTAGAGAAAGAAGGATTAGTTTATGAGGAAAAAATAGAGGATGATAAACAACCTTATGACTTAACAAGAAAACCTCTAAAATTACCCGCAGAGAGAGACGCGAGATTACAAAATTTAGCTCGTGCAGATGAGGGTTTTTTACTTAGTTTAGGGTATTCAACTCAGAGGGGTTATGGTCGTACCCATCCCTTCGCCGGAGAAATAAAAATGGGAGAAGTAGAAGTTGTTATTTGTCCAGAAGAATTGGGTTTTGAAATAGCGATCGCTGAGATTACTATTACTGAAGCTGAAAATGTAAATATGTTTACAGGTAGTAAGGAAGCAGCACCACAACTTACCCGTGGTTACGGTTTAACTTTTGGCTATAACGAACGAAAAGCAATGTCAATGGCGTTAGTGGACCGTGCTATGCAAGCTAAAGAATTGGGGGAGGAAATACAAGGACCTGCTCAAGACCCGGAGTTTGTTTTGTATCACTCAGATAATGTTCAAGCTCAAGGGTTTGTACAGCATTCAAAATTACCTCACTATATTGATTTTCAAGCAGAAATAAATTTAATTAGAAAGCTGCGGAAGGAACACATTTAATAATGAATAATGAATAATTAACAATGAATAATTAACAATTAATTGCTGAGGCAAAATTAATTACCTAATTTGACTCCCTAGTATTAATTAGTTGATAATTTAAGTGTCGTCTAAGTTAAGAATTCTTTTTTCACTCTTGGTATTAGGTGGTAGGTAGTCAACAATGAATAATGAATAATGATTGAAGAAGGAGACAGGAGACAGGAGACAGGAGACAGGAGGAAAATTACATGGGGATTCTAACCCCAAGTAATTTTGAACACCGTGTAGACGGTGGGGTATTAAACCCACAAAGAAAATGATAATGAATAATTAACAATTAATTGCTTAGGCAAAATTAATTACCTAATTTTATTCCCTAGTATTAAAATGTGGGTTATAGATATAGCAAATAACAGAAAGGAATACCTGGCACAGGAGCAAGATGCTCCCACTGTTCTTGTAATAAAAATAATGACAATGCACGACCATTACAATACACCACCACCTGATATTTAAGTTATTTATTCTGACTCCTGACTCCTGACTCCTAATAACAGTTTGATAAATGTTTGCTACGAATTTCTGTTGCCTGTTGCCTGTTGCCTGTTGCCTATTCCCTATTCCCTATTCCCTATTAATTTAAATTCCCTATATGTTAAATAACCAAAATCTAAAAAGCTCAAATGGCAAAGTAAATAACTCACCAGAAAATGATTTTAACTTTGCTTATTTAGACGAACAAACAAAACGTTCTATTCGCCGTGCTTTACTCAAAGCAGTCGCCATTCCTGGTCATCAAATACCTTTCGGTTCCAGAGAAATGCCAATGTCTTATGGATGGGGTACGGGTGGCATTCAAGTTACAGCTTCAATCATTGGAAAAAAAGACATTTTAAAAGTAATTGACCAAGGAGCAGATGATACAACAAATGCAGTGAATATTCGTCGCTTTTTTGTGAAAGTTTGTGGAATAGAAACAACAGAAAAAACTACAGAAGCAACAATTATTCAAACCCGCCATCGGATTCCAGAAACTCCACTTCAGGAAGGTCAAATTATTGTTTATCAAGTGCCTATCCCGGAACCATTGAGATGGTTAGAACCCTCTGAAAGAGAAACTAGAAAAATGCACGCTTTAGAAGATTATGGAGCAATGTATGTAAAATTGTATGAGGATATTACGAGATTAGGAGATTTTGCTACGACCCATGATTATCCAGTAATGGTAAATGACCGTTATATAATGAGTCCGACTCCTATCCCACGATTTGATAATCCTAAAATGAATTATTTACCTGCTTTACAACTTTTTGGCGCGGGAAGAGAGAAGCGAATTTATGCAATACCTCCTTATACTCAGGTGAAAAGTTTAGATTTTGAAGATTATCCTTTTACTGTAGAAAAATGGGATAAAGCTTGTGAGTTTTGCGGTTCTACAGAAAGTTTTTTGGATGAAATTCTGATAGACGATCTAGGAAATAAAATGTGGGTCTGTTCTGATACAGATTATTGTAATCAACGGCAAAAACAACTTGAAGAAGGAAGAAGGAAAAAGGAAGAAGGAAAAAGTGGATGAGCATAGTCTTTAATACAGCACTTCCTGTCTGATAACCCCAACCAATTTTCATTAATGGATAATGGATAATTACCTCGGGTTTTAACCGTTACGGAATTGAATATAAGGAAATATCCTAGCACTTTTTTTCCCCTTGAAAGAGGAGACGAATAAAGCTGAATTATTTAATTAACAATTATTAATTATTAATTATTCGGTAAGCACCGTTTCAAGAATTGATAATTGATAATTACCTTTCTCTAAAAGGAAGAGAATTAAATAAATAAAAGGTAAGCATTCAGCTATTAACTGTCAGCTATAGCGCAAAAAGACTCTCTCCTTAAGGACAGTGTTAAAATGTAAGCATTCAGCTATTAGTGGTCAGCTCAAGCGCAATAAAAATAAATGAACCAAGTATTTGCTTTACTTCTACTACATTTTTAAACTAAGAATTGAAGCACAAGAACAACGGGCTTAAATTGTCCATTAAAGGTAATAAAGCTGACAACCGATAGCTGACTGCTGTTTGCGCAGCATTCCGGAGGAAATGCTTACATAAAAGCTAAAT
This sequence comes from Okeania sp. SIO1H4, assembly GCF_010672695.1. Classification (NCBI taxonomy): domain Bacteria; kingdom Bacillati; phylum Cyanobacteriota; class Cyanophyceae; order Oscillatoriales; family Microcoleaceae; genus Okeania; species Okeania sp. SIO1H4. The sequence continues at coordinate 150,438 of NZ_JAAHGB010000006.1, read as the reverse complement.
TAAAACTACATCATGGTGGATTATGGAACCATTATTAAATGTTGAAAAATTGAGTAAGTTTTATAGGAATATAAAAGCTTGTGACTGTGTTTCTTTCAATCTCTATACTGCCCAAGTTTTAGGAATAGTAGGAGAATCAGGTTCAGGCAAATCTACTTTATTAAATGCTATTGTAGGAAACATACCAATTGAAGGCGGAAATATCACCTATACTACCTCTAGCGGAGAAGTATTAACACTCCCAAAACTATCAGAAACTCGTCGTCGTTTATTAATGCGAAATGAATGGGGATTTGTTCAACAAAATCCTCGTGATGGTTTACGAATGAATGTAACTGCTGGAGCAAATATTGGCGAACGTTTAATGAATATAGGAGTAAAAAATTATGGAAAAATTCGGGAAGAAGCAGCTTATTGGTTAAGGCAAGTAGAAATAGATATTAATAGAATAGATGACTTACCAAAAATGTTTTCTGGAGGGATGCAACAACGTTTACAATTAGCTCGTGTTTTAGTCACAAAACCGAGGTTAATATTAATGGATGAACCTACTGGAGGTTTAGATGTTTCGGTACAAGCTCGTTTATTAGATTTAATTCGTTCTCTGGTGCGAAATCTCAGTTTAAGTGTTATTTTAGTTACCCATGATTTAGGGGTGATTAGATTACTTGCTCACCGTTTATTAGTAATGAAAAATGGGCAAATTGTTGAGTCTGGTTTGACTGATCAAGTATTAGATGACCCTCAACATTCTTATACTCAACAATTAGTTAGTTCAACATTAATTCCATGAGTTATATCATGTCCGGCAGCATCAGTATTGTAAGCGTGAAGGTAAGGAAGAAGGAAGAAGGAAGAGGGAAGAGGGAAAAGGGAAAAGGTAGGAAGGTTTAAGAGCAAGAAAAAAACTTTAATTTCCTGTATATATTCACGCTTTGGTTTACACAAACGCGCGCCAACGGACATAATATTAAGGAAGAAAGAGCGAGGGAAAAAAAATTATGACAAAAGTCAAAATTACATCTTTTTTTGTCCTGGTTTGTCTGACGTACATTTTTCTTTTGCCTATTCCTGACTTCTGCCAAATTTTGACTGTTACCTATTGCTATATTTGTCAAATCTTTTGAGTTGACCCAACCTACGGGAAACAAATTTTTCAGCATCAGCATTTCACGGTACTCAAATATGAAAAATTATTGATGACTACTCAACTACTAACAACTAATCATCAACTAGAAAATAGTGTGGTCGAAACTTCTCGACTACTCAAAGCACAAGCAAAAAAATTAGGAAGAAATTCTCATCCCTTTGCTTGTTTCAGCAATATGACAATCAAAAACAACTATACAGTAGTTGAATATTGACTAAGGAATTATCAAATTATCTAACCTTTTTTGCGTTGACCCAACATGGTGAGAAGCAAATTTTTCAGCATTAGTATCTCACCTGACTTAGAGATAAGAAATTATTGATGACTACTCAAACCTTAATAACTAATCATCAGCTAGAAAATAGTGTGGTCGAAATTTATCGACTACTCAAAATACAAGCAAAATAATTAGGCAAAAATTATCATAATGATAGGTTTCGTTAAGAGGATAAATTATCTCGCCAAAACCTATACAATAGTTAAATATTAGGTAAATAATTATCAAATTTTCTAGTTTCAGCCATCGCAATAATTTGACTTTTAACTATTGCTATATTTGCCATATTTTTTGGTTTTACCCAACTTACGAGAAACAAAAAAAAAATCACTATCAACATCTTACAGTACTCAAATATGAAAAATGATTTATGACCGAAAAATTATGGTTAATAGCTTCCCTTTTTCAAGGGATGAGAAAACAGAATATTCTAGATTTCAATCCTCTTGCTTTCCTACGGAATGCTGCGCAAACAGCAAGATGTACTGATAACTGATAACTAATAATTGATAACTGAAATGACTATTCAACTACTAACAGCAAATAATCAGCCAGAAAATACTTTCCCAGAAAACTCTTTATTATTAAAAGCAGAAGCATTAGAAAAAAGCTTTACTTTACACAACCAAGGCGGAGTAAAATTATCAGTCTTAAAAAATATTTCTCTCAGTTTAACAGCAGGAGAATGTATTGCTTTATCTGGTAAGTCTGGTTCGGGAAAATCTACATTTATGCGTTGCCTTTACGGTAACTATCGAGTCGATAAAGGTTCGGTTTTAATCAAACATAAATCTACCTGGGTCGATCTTCCTAAATTAGCACCCCATCAAATATTAGAAGTACGAAAAAATACTATTGGTTATGTTAGCCAATTTTTACGAGTAATTCCTCGTGTGGCAGCTTTAGAAGTAGCAGCAGAACCTTTATTAGAATTAGGAACTGAGCCAAAAGTAGCCTATCAAAAAGTGGCAGAATTATTCGATCTATTGAATTTACCAAAACGTCTTTGGCATCTTTCTCCTACTACTTTTTCTGGAGGTGAAAAACAACGAATTAATCTCGCCAGAAGCTTAACAGTTGATTATCCAATTTTATTATTAGATGAACCAACATCAGCTCTAGATTCTGTCAATCGTCAAGTAGTAATTGAACTTTTAGAAAAACGCCTAGTTAATGGGTGTGGTTTAATCGGCATTTTCCATGATGAAGAAGTAAAAAGAAGACTTTGTACCAGGGAAATTATGTTTGGAATTTAGTTAATAGATATCTCCATAAAATAGGGAGTAGGAAGTAGGAATTTTGCATGAAACGTCCGTACAGAGTAGGGGGAAATAATTGATAATTTATGTACGATAATTGATTTTATTTTTGATTTTTGGAGATGTTTAATGAAACCTAAGCATTCAGCCGTCAGCTATGAGTCATCAACTATTGCTTTTGAGCTTTATTAAACCCTATATTCAGGTAAGCATTCAGCTATCAGCCATCAGCTATCAGCTTTTTTTATTACCTTTAAAGGAGGAAAAAGTAATTGAGATATTTCCAATAATTAGTTGAAAATGTATTATGAAATTAAGCAGATGGCTGCTTTATTAATTAAAAAGCTGAGAGCTAACTGCTTATGGCTGAATGCTTAGATATTAAGGGGTATTATTAAGTCAGAATCCAGTGATAATTAAATCTTACAAAAACAGGTTCCTTTGAGGTTAAAGTCTATATTCATTTAAACACTTCCTTCATAGGAAAGTTTTATTGCGCTCGAACTGACAGCTAATAGCTGAATACTTACAATGAAACTTAAACAATTTTCCAGCCAAAATAGTGAATTTAAAACATTTTTCATTGAACAGTATCATTTTTTGACTATGGGGTAGTTTTTATTAAAAACAACATCTAGAAAAAGAAAAAAATGAGAAGGTTGAAAGTTTTGTATTTTATCGCAAAAGTAAAGTTAGAGCTTATGAAAAATTAGAAACCATAGAATATCAATAATTAGCCTTAATGAGCCTTTTGGCTTTTGTCATACTTTTATTGATCTTCCCTCGAAATAATGAAAATAGTTAGTAAGCATTCAGCGGTCAGCTATAAGCTATTAATTCATTGCTTTTTATAGCAGGAATTAGTATTGAGATATTTAAGGATAATTCAAAGTATTGTAAAAAAAACTAACCTTGACCTTAGCAGTGTATATTCATTATTTATGAAACAGCTAAAAGCTGACTGCGAGCTAGCTGTTTGCGCAGCATTCCGCAGGAAATGCTTACAATAGTTAAACTTCATAATCAATAGTAATTTTATCTGCCAAAATTGGCTTAATCAAAGTCTTAATAATTTCTTGATGATAGGCATTTTTTGCATAAGCATCAAGAGCAACTTGATCCTTAAATTGCACTACTAAACCATTTTGAAAACCTTGAGAAAGCTCCGAGAAATTATTCCCACAAGATATATCAATTATTTCCGGCACTTTCTCTTTCATTCCTTTTAAAGCAGACATAACCGAGGTAATAGTTTCTGCTGAAGTATCTGGATGCCACTTAAATAAAACTATATGTACTATCATATAAATCAATCTTTCAAAACTGCTCCTGTATTTTAACAGAAATAGAGGTTACTATAGAGAAACTAAAAATTCCAATTGGTTAATTTAAGATTAACTGTTGATTAAATAAATATGAACGAACAAATTTACACAAACTATCGCCTACAGTTACCAGACCAAGAAACTATTGGTACTCTCATAGTTCGTGATGGAAAAATAGCCGAAATTCAGCCAGGAATAGTTAATATTGGTCAAGATGGTCAAAGAGAATATTTAATGCCTGGACTGATAGAACTTCATACAGATAACCTAGAAAAATGTATGTCTCCTCGCCCTGCTGTAAAATGGCCTTTAGCAGCAGCAGTATCTTACCACGACCGAGACTTAATTACTTCTGGAATTACAACAGTTTGTGACGCGATCGCCATTGGAGATATTAAACCTAATTCTGTTCGAGTTAAGCGTTTTGGTGAAATGATTGAAGCTATTTTTGAGGGGCAAAAAACAGGTAGACTTCTGACAGATCATCGGCTACATTTACGTTGTGAAATTTCCTTTGAAGATATATTTACTGCTGCAGAAAAATATGCAAATAATCCGTTTCTTTCTCTCATGTCTTTGATGGATCATACTCCTGGTCAAAGACAATTTGTGAGTGTGGAAAAATATAAAGAATATTACATGGGTAAGTATGGAATTAGCGAAACAGAAATGAATAAATTTATTGCCCATCGTCAGGAAACTCAACAACAATATGCTCCTAAAAATCGTCAAGCATTAGTTGAATTAGCAAAACAAAATGGAATTTCCCTAGCTTCTCACGATGATGCAACAATAAGTCATGTGCAAGAAGCTTTAGAGAATGGGGCAGTTTTAGCAGAATTTCCAACTACTTTAGAAGCGGCAAAAGAAGCTCATAATTCTGGATTACAAGTATTGATGGGAGCGCCGAATTTAGTATTAGGAGGTTCTCATTCTGGAAATGTATCTGCAATGGAATTGGTAGAGCAAAATTTAGTAGATGTAATTTCTTCAGATTATGTACCTCGGAGTCTATTACAATCTATTTTTATTATTAGTCATAAAATTGGTAAACCTTTATATGAAGCTATGAAATTAGTTACAATTAATCCAGCTAAAACTATTAATTTATCTCACGATAGAGGAAGTTTAGAAGTTGGCAAACGTGCCGATTTAATTACGGTACATGATGATGGTATAGTCCCCCATTTAACTTCAGCGATCGTTAATGGCCGTCGTGTTGCTTAAACTGTTGATTTTACAGAAGGGAGGATTTTTTTAAGTCTTACTTCACGGAAATTTTGCCAAAATTAAATGTAAAATCAATCAAGTATTTTAGGCTGTAAAAATTTGTGGGCTAATTCCCCTTAACAAAATTTCAAAACTTAGTATGAAGGTTGCTATGGTAAATTTTCACCCTAGTCAAAAAATCTAGTTAATGGTTAAAAAAGTCATAATTTCACTGAAATAGATAACCCTAAAAAACACCATCAAATAACGGTAAAATTTCATTGACTAGAATTATAAAGTCAAGAGTAAATCTGTTTTAATTAACCCCTAACAACTAATTATACTAATTCCCAAAAATAATGCTATACTTCATAAAAAATTCAGTTATTAAGTAATAATAATTGTTAAGTAATGTTTGTAACGATTCCCGGTATTAAACCAAAATATCTTATTTCTTTGAACCCTACTCCCTACTCCCTAACCCTCAAAGATATGTAGCAATACTTTTGATATTTGGCATTATTTTTTATCACTTATAAATACACAATGAAAATGAAACCCGATATAAAAACAATCATTCAAATTCTTTCCTCAAAAGGTCATATTCAATATAATCAAGAATCTATTAGTCAACTAGAACACGCTCTCCAATGTGCTACTTTAGCAAAAACAGCAAAAGCTAATAATGAACTAATTGTGGCTTGCTTATTTCACGACTTAGGACATCTAATTCACGACTTAGGAGAAGATGCTGCAAACAAAGGTATTAACGACCATCATGAATATCGTAGTATCAAATATTTAAAACATTTATTTGGAGAAGCTGTAACAGAACCAATTCGCCTTCATGTTGAAGCAAAACGTTATCTTTGTGCAACAAAACCTAACTATTTTTCAAGTTTATCACCAGCTTCTCAACAAAGTTTAGAATTACAAGGAGGAATATTTTCTTCTGATGCTGCTGCTCAATTTATTCATCAACCCTATGCAAAAGATGCAGTAAAACTAAGAATTTGGGATGACCAAGCTAAAGTTGTTGGTTTTAAAACTCCAGATTTAAAACACTTTACTCAGATAATTCTTGAAGAAGGAAGAAGGAAGAAAGAAGAAGAAAGAAGAAAGAAGGAAGAAGTAAAAAGTGGATAGGGACTCAAACCCCAACCAATTGTAAACATCCTGTAGATGGCGCGTTATTAAACCCAAAAGAAAAAGATAAAACTATGATAATTTAGGTAAGCATTTCCTTCGGAATGCTGCGCAAACAGCCATTAGTTATTGATTAGAGGAGGAGTTTATTAATGGATAATTGAAATGGATAATGGACAATTACCTCTCCCTTTTAGGGCTATCCCTGATAAGGAACTTCTGAAAACCTTGTGGGGAGCAGGGGAGTAGGGAGTAGGGGAGAAGGGAGAAGCAGTCAATAAAGCTTGGCAAAACTACTTAAGTCCTCAAAAAAAATGTACTTTTCAATACATGATTTTTGAAGAAAAAGCCTCTGAAACACTCACACATAACTTGTCTCTAAAAGTCAATTTTTATGTCAAGAAAGATGTTTATAAATCATAGCTTTTAGGGAGAGGATTGACCAATAAGGAAAAAATTTATTCTCTTGGTCGATTAGATATGGCGAGGAAACCTCGCCATCCCTCGACCGCTTTTTTCCCCTTGAAAGGGGAGGCTTTTACCCTAAAATTGTTTAATTATTTAATTATTTAATTATTAATTATTCGGTAAAAGCAATTGAAAAATTGATAGAGAATTAAAAGTTACTGCCAATGTACGCTCATTCGTAAGGATTCAGGTATCTCAAACCCAGTTATAGAGAGAACTCTGAAAATGACTAACTCAGCAATTTAATAGTCTCATTCTCAATAATGACGAAAATAAAGGTTTGTAGCCATTTCTAATTGAGAATATAATTTGGGAGATAATTGCCGGAAATGCTTATCTATCAAGATTTATAGGCTTTTCCATAGGACCTGAATCCTTACGCTCATTCAGCCTTAGAAAGAATTATTAATTATTTGCTGTTTGCATAGCATCCCGCAGGGAAGCGCTGACTCCTAAGAGCTGTTTGCGCAGCATTCCGCAGGAAATGCTTACTAATTTAGTAATATTGACAATTTATTAGTCATCAATTTTCCTATCAATTTCAAACAGGAAAACTACCCTTGATATAAGTTAATAAATTTAGTTATTAACAGGTAGTAAATCGGAGCAAAAAAATAATATAATATTTTTTCGGTTATATTATCCTAGATTAATTGTTCAAAATTACAAAATTAAGTAATTATCACAATTAATTATGACTGATTGAGAATAAATCAACCACCTTTAATAATAAGATAATTAAAATAGAACTGCTCTTGATAAAGAGCGTACAATTAAAATATTATTGTCTACAACTTTTTATGAATTTGGCATAAATTGTTTTAATATCTATTTGACTAAAAGAATAGATTTTATTTCTCCTGACTACTTACTACTAAAAATACCCTAAATATTTATAGTAAAAACTCATACAAACGGTATAAAAAATTAATTATAACTATAAAAAAAACGATGAATAATTTCCCAAAAATCACTCATGTTATTTATGACTTAGACGGTTTACTTCTAGATACAGAATCAATTCATGCTCAGGTAAACTTAGAAGTTACCAGCCGTTATGGCAAAATTTTTGATAAACAAACTAAGTGTAAAATTACTGGTAGAAAATCAATTGATTCTGCCAAAGCAATTGTAGAATTATTAGAACTACCTGTCACTCCCGAAGATTATCTTCAACAAAGAAATACCCTCACATATCAACGCTTTCCTGAATCAAAACCAATGCCAGGTGCAGTTCATCTTACCCAACATTTATATCAAAATAAAATACCTCAAGCTGTAGCTACCAGTTCTTCCAAAGAACCATTTAATTTAAAAACAAAAAATCATCAAGAATGGTTCCAATTATTTAATCATATTGTTGTAGGAGATGACCCTAATCTTAAACATGGAAAACCAGCACCAGATATTTTCTTAATAGCTGCCAAAAGATTAGATGCTTCTCCCAAAAATTGTTTAGTATTTGAAGACTCTTTAGCAGGAATGGAAGCTGCCTTAGCTGCAGGAATGTCCGTAGTAGTTGTACCCGATCCTGATATGGATAAAACCTTATTTTATTCCGCCCATCAAATTCTTAATTCCTTAACAGAATTTCAACCCCAATTATGGCAACTACCACCATTCTTTTGAAGAAGGAAGAAGCAAGAAGCAAGAAGGAAAAAGTGGATAAAACCCAAAAAACTTGTAGACACCGTGTAGACATTGAGGTATTAAATCCATAAAGGAAAAGATAACGATAATATAACAATATATTATCGTTACCTGCGGTGTCCACAATTCATTAGAGTTTAACTAACTATCAGCATTTTCCGTACCGGAATGCTCCGCAAACAGCATTTCCAGACCGAAACACTTTTTAATTCTCTATAAGATGGAAAAATTAACCTAAAACCTAAAACCTACAACCCTCTTCAAAACCATATATTTTTGAAAAAGTTATAGTATATCTAAAAATTGACACTTTCACCGTTAAATATCGCGACTATAACGGGAGTCCTCTTTCAACATTTATGATAGTTTTTTATTTATACGAACTCACTAAATAATTATGATATTTACTCAACCTATTCCTTTAATTCGCTCCAAATTCGGCTTTACTCTCCTAATTACGGCAGCTTTCATTCTTTTACAACAACCACTTAATGCTCAATCTGAAAATTCCGCAGAGCAAGAAATTCCGATTCAAGTTTCACCAGAAAACTCTACAGATCCACAAAACCTTCCTTCTTCTCCAGTTCCAATACAACCCACACAACCCGAAAATGTTCGTCCTTTAAATGAACAAAATAGTCTTCTCAGTCTTCAGGGAGGACAACGTTTAATGAGTGAAGCTGACAATGCCATTACCTCAGAGAATTATAATTTAGCTAGTCAGAAACTTCAAGAAGCTCGTCAAATATTTAATCAACTTTCTAATTTCTATAGTCAATTAGCTGCTAGTTTTTCTGGTATAGATAATCGTCTGGCAGATGACCAACGTACTAAGGCATTGGACACTGCTCAAATGAGAGACCAGGCCACTTATCAATTAGCTTTAGTCCACCGGGCGCAAAACCAACCTGAATTAGCAGTACCATTACTTGTTCAAATTATTAGCTCTCAGCAACCCACTCGCGATCTAGGAAAAAAAGCCTACCAACAATTACTAGAATTAGGATTTGTTGATATTCCCTATCCTAGATCCTCTGGAGAGAACCAACCTCCTAACTCATCCCAGTCTCTTAATTAATATAGCAAGGAACGAGTTAGTGTTTTACTTATGTTAATGATGAACCGTAAGACACAGAAATACTTTTCCTACTGTTGCCTGTTGCCTGTTCCTTGTTCCCTGCTATATGTAGAATAACAGTAACTTTACAGTGGAAGAACAATGAATTTAGAAGAAGTTGAATCAATGATTAAAGCTGAGTTGCCAGATGCTCAAGTACAAGTCCAAGATTTAACCGGCGGTGGCGACCACTTACAAGCGACTGTTGTTTCGTCTCAGTTTGAAGGAAAAACTCGAGTTAAACAACATCAAATGGTTTATGCTGCTGTACAAGAACCTATGGCGTCTGAAGCTATCCATGCTTTGGCTTTAAAAACTTATACTCCTCAAGAGTGGGAAGCTGTGGGACAAACTTCTTAATTTTTGCTTTTGAGTTACAACGCAGACAGGATTATTTGGTTATATTAGCCATAATTGATTAACTTTGATAATTTGCCTCAATATATCAGGCAAGTTAATAGTATCTATAAATCAAACAGCACTCGGCTATTTAGTTAAGGTAAAGATATCAGCAATAGGTTGGTATCAGCTAAATGCTGAATGCTTAGATGAACATCTTCTATTTGAGGAAATAGCTATGACTCTAACTCCAGAATTGAAAGCCAGAATTGATGACTTAGTTACTAAGAATAAAATTATGGTTTTTATGAAGGGTAATAAGTTGATGCCCCAGTGTGGTTTCTCTAACAATGTTGTACAAATATTGAATATTTTAGGAGCTACCTATGAAACTTTTGATGTGTTAGAAGATCCAGAAATTCGTCAAGGAATTAAGGAATATTCTAGCTGGCCAACAATTCCCCAGGTTTACATTAGTGGCGAATTTATCGGTGGCTCTGATGTGATAATTGAAATGTTCAATAAGAATAAAGAAGAACTAGAGCAAAAGGTAGCAATTGCTTTAGCCTCTTAGACACTCTGTATTTGTCAATCTAAAACTATTAAAAAAAAGAATGAAGGGCGTTATTCAATACCCTTCATTTTTTAATTACAACTACTTTAATTTAGTAATAATCTACTTCAGTTTCAGTTTGTAATGCTGGCATTTCAAAATTTGAAGGGTCGTATATGTAGCGAGTTGTTTCTTCCTCCAATCTATTAATTAAAAATGGTTCGATCGCTTTTGAGATTCTCAAAGATGCTAGGTAGCCATCTAAATATATACGCATCTCCTCATAGCGGTAACCACGGTTCCACATTTCGACGAGGGCGTCAGTGAGTTTTTGATAGTGGCGAATTGTTAGAGCGTCGGTTAACATGACCTTTTTATTCTCAGAATTAATGGTTATATTTTCAGTTAAAACCTAGTCTTTAGGTTAATGTAATTTGATTTTTAGTGCAACTTCTAGTGTTTTTTTTAGATTAGTGTTAATTAACTATAAAGTTGGTATTACACATTACAGGAACACTTATAGCTGAACATTTTCTTGACTATTATTTTTGCTGCTTTTATTTTAAAACAATTTCCTCAACCCTCTCAACTCTTTAGTAGACTTATAAATCTATTGATTACCAGTCCATCTTATTTCTACAATAGATTTATTGTAGTTTCCGCTAATTTTCAAAATAAATTCAAAAATATTGAGTTGGAAAAAAAATAAAATATGTGATATAGTGAAATGTTGAATACACTAGATAACTTTGATTTTGGTCGTGCAAAATATTAGGAATTAGGGAAAATTTTGCCTGGAACACTGTTGATATAGACTAGATTTTGATAGCTGTAAGGCCAATAATTAATTGACAATTGATTCATCGCACATTGAGAAGAAGTCAGAAGAAAGAAGTAGTAATCAACCGAGAAAAATTAAGTAGGAGGTTTTACCGCAAGGAAGTAAAAGTTGATTAGTTTTGATTAAAGTATACTTGTGGGAAGTCGCTCAAAAATAATCACTGTTAGTTTTGCAGAGGAAATATCTAAGCAGTGACCTATGTTACAAAACTCTTACTAGACTTTATGTTAACTTAGTAGTAGCTAATTATAGGAAAAGCCATTAGGAATTAAGTGGGAGCTGCTTGTATTCTAATTTTAGAAGGAAATCCGCGTTTGCGATCGCTGCTTGGTTGGCATTTGCAGCAAACAAACCACTCTGTACATCAGTCAGCGAATATTGATCATGCCAAGCAATTAATACATAGTCATTGCCCAAATCTAGTAATTATGGAAGCTGACCTACCTGATGGAAATAGTCTCGAATTTTGTCAGTGGGTTCAGCAACAGCAAAAGTCCTTAATTTTTATGCTCTCCTCGCAAACAACTGAAGCAGATATTGTCGCAGGATTAAAATCTGGAGCAGATGACTATCTCACCAAACCTTTTGGTATGCAAGAATTTATGGCCAGAGTAGAAGCACTACTACGTCGGCAGAGGAGCATTAGTTGTAGCCCACCTATAAGTCTAGATTATGGTGACTTGATTATTGATTTAGTACATCGTAGAGTTAAATTGAACGGCAGTTTAATTGATTTAACTCCACAAGAATTTAGTCTCCTTTATGTCTTAGCTCAATCAGGGGGAATACCCCTAACTCGCTCACAATTACTACACAGAGCATGGCCAGACTCTATAGATAATCCTCGTACCATAGACACCCATGTACTATCTCTGCGAAAAAAAATCGAAATTGACCCTCGCCAACCTAGTCTAATTCAGACAGTTAGGAATGTAGGATATAGGTTCAATCGAGAAATCTTAACTATAAATACATGGGAACAGAATTATCAGAGCTATAGACAACCTCAAAAAGTTACACCTGCTTAATATTAGACTAGTGGTTTTATAACTTAAAAAATGCCCAAAAACCTTGTTCTGTAAGGATTGTAGCTATTGGATGGCAAAAATGCTGGGAATTACTGCTCTGTCTAGGTTAGAGTGATTTTTTCCCTTTATTTAGCGACAAGTCTATTATACTAGCTCCATTCTTCAGTTTCTTGTCTTTGTCTTTGTGCCTGAATAATACTATGGCGTAACTTAACCCAATCAACTTTACTACTAGGAGAGTCTTCAATTAATTCTCCTTGCTCTAGATGTAACAATTGTGTGCAAAACTGTTGAGCTAAATCTATTTGATGGTTAACCATAATCACCGTTACTTGACTTTCTGTTAACGTTTTCAATACCCCTATAACTAGATCTGCTGTACCAACATCTAGAGATGAGGTCGGTTCGTCCAATAATAGAATTTTAGGTTGAATTACAGCAGCACGAGCGATCGCTACTAACTGTTTTTGCCCCACTGAAAGTTGTAATTCTGACCTGGATAACCAGTCGGGAGGAATATGCAACTGCTGTATCCAATATTCACATCTTTGCTGAATTTCAGGTGGCCTTATTCCTCTGAGTTTTAAAGGATAAGCGATCGCTTCTGCTACAGACATTCCTAAAAGTTTTGATTCCTGTAAAACCATTGTCACTTGTTGTCGTAATTGAGTAACAGGAATCTTGCTATACTCCTGGTTATCCAAATATATAGAACCAGAAGTAGGGGAATTTAATCGATTTAATAATCGCAATAGAGATGTTTTCCCTGCTCCAGAAGTACCTACTATAGCAACTCTAGCGCCTTTTTCTACAGCAAAAGAAATATCTTTCAGTAAATACTTAGAGCTAACTGGAGCGGTCAAACTTACTCGGTCTAAATATAGTTGACGCTGCTGCTGTCCCATTTTTTATCTTTTTCTTCATAAGTTTAATACCTCACACTGATGGGGTGATGGGGTGATGGGGTGATAAAGATACCTAGAAACAAAAATTCGGTTCTTCCTTCTTCCTTCTTCCCTCTTGCTTCTTCTATGTAGAATACTTCCCCATACACTTTTTTAGTCCTTCGGTTCTTCCTTCTTCCTTCTTCCCTCTTGCTTCTTCTATATAGAATACTTCCCCATACACTTTTTTAGTCCTTTAGTCCTTCGGTTCTTCCTTCTTCCTTCTTCCTTCTTCCTTCTTCAAGAAGAAATAGCGATCGCGTTGGAAATAGTCCAGGCATCTACTAATAGTAACAATATCGTACAACCGAATAAAATCAAATACATCCAAGGCTGCGATAAAGGACGTACATCAGTTGTATCTATACCTGTCTTGGCCTCAACTATTCTCACCAACTTGGCAAAACCCACTATTCGCATGGGCAACAAATAACCTTTTTCAGAATTACTTACAAAGTAATATACTAAACCTCCCTGACCTGTAGTCCGAGGTTTGAGAGCTTTTATTTCTGCCCAAGGCAAATACCAACCTTTGCGAAACAGGTCTGGCACCCAGACTGGATAGGATACCTGAATTCCCTGGTCATCAATAATTACTCGTTCTGTTAAAGCTGCGTATAATGCTACTGCTCCTAGTGCTAGTCCCGCTCCTAAAATCATAGGAGGTACTGGCGCATTTGTGACTTGAGATAGAAAAGGTAGAGGTATAGTCAATGCCACATACAAACTTAAAAGGGTTATTTTAATCAGAGGAGAAATTCTAAATACAAAAATTTCTGAGTCTTGATTTTGAGACATTTTTTCTTAACTAAATATTTTTAATTTAAGAGACTTATTATTTGTTCATTAAAAACTTTAGAGGAAACAGGTATAAACCCATTTCCTCTCTAACATCCCTTTGAATACAAAAACACAAAATAACTGCATTAGTTGGGAGTATTAATTATCTAGGACATCAACTTTTTTCTGATGGAATAATTGTGACTCAGTTGATATATCCTCGACACTTCTAAATTAAATTAATCCACTGCACTTAAAACTGCTGCTGGTTTTGCAGGGGTTTTCCGTCTTTGAGGTAAACTAACTAATTTTGATATACCCTGTTCAGTTTTAGAAATAGAGGAATAAGGGCCTTGATTTATTTGTAGGCGATCACATGGTATTGTATCAGATAATATAGAACTTGCCATCATGCCTGTATGAATTTCCATAGAAGCGCCCATAACAGATTCAAAAACTAAACGCTGCCCTGGAAATACAACCCTCTCAAAATACCAATTTGGTATATTACTAATTCTCGCAATTTGGATTTGACTTGTTGCATTAACGTAGCAGCAAAGAATTTGATTTGAACTGTTAGATGGTAAGGGATCAAGAATTTGTGTCATAGTCTATTGAAAAGTTTTTACTTTAAACAAGTTTTAGTTATATCTACAAGTTAACATCAACCGATCCCAATCAGTTGTAATCTTGAATACTGACTAACAATATTAGCATCACATGGCCCATATAAATCTGAATAAAATCTTAAGATTATTCCAAATTTTCAGCTTTTTGTTTAATTAAAGCTTCTTATACTTAGGAATGAATGTAGCTCTATATAGTCGGGTATCGGTTTTAGGGAAATTAGGTGATGATTTGCACCCTTGAATTTTTGTATCAAAACTTACATTCTTAGAAATTTCATACTTAAAATCAGCAACACCTATATTTTACGATTATTAAGATTGTGTATCAAAATTTTAAGAAAATAAATACTAAAATTAAATAAGTCCACCATATTTGTTATCTTTCTTCAAAAAAATACTTACAAAAAGTTATATATGTGATAAGAAACATTGATTATGGAAAATAAAGTTCTTTATGTTCGTCTTCCTTGTAATCCGATTTTTCCCATCGGAGTTGTTTATCTATCAGATCATGTCCACAAGTACTTACCAGAAGTAGAACAACGAATATTTGACCTTGGGGCAGTACCTCCTCTGGACTATAAAACAGCTCTCAATGATTGTATTGATGAGTTTAAACCAAATCTATTAGTGTTTTCCTGGCGAGATATTCAGATATATGCACCTGTAGGAGGTCGTGGAGGAAACCCTCTGCAAAATGCTTTCGAGTTTTACTATGCGAAAAACCCTCTGATTAAATTTAGAGGTGCAATAGGAGGTTTGCGGTTAGCTGTTTCCTATTATACAGAACTCTGGCGCAATGTAGGACTAATAAAACAAGGTCTCAAAAGGGCGAGAAATTATCGACCTGAAACTCGTGCAGTGGTTGGTGGTGGAGCAGTAAGTGTATTTTATGAACAATTAGGTCGTAGTCTACCCACTGGTACTATTGTATCTGTAGGAGAAGGAGAGGTATTGTTAGAAAGACTTCTTCGAGCAGAAGATTTTAACGATCAACGATGCTATGTGGTAGGAGAAACATCACCACGCGATCGCTTGATTCACGAAAAACCTGCTCCTGTGGAAAAAACTGCCTGTAACTACGACTATATTAATAGTATTTGGCCAGAATTTGTATACTACTTACAAGACCAAGATTTCTATATAGGGGTACAAACTAAACGTGGTTGTCCTCATAACTGTTGTTACTGTGTTTATACAGTTATTGAGGGTAAACAAGTCCGGATCAACCCTGCGGATGAAGTTGTTGCAGAAATGAAGCAACTATACGATCGCGGTATTCGTAACTTCTGGTTTACTGATGCTCAGTTTATTCCTGCTCGTAGGTTTATGGATGATGCGGTTGAATTATTGCAAAAAATCCTTGATGCAGGTATGGATGATATTCACTGGGCGGCATATATTCGTGCTGATAACCTCACTCCCGAGTTGTGCGACCTCATGGCAAAGACTGGGATGAATTATTTTGAAATTGGCATTACCAGTGGTTCCCAGGAACTGGTTCGCAAAATGCGAATGGGTTATAACTTGCGGGTAGTATTGGAAAATTGTCGAGATTTAAAAGCTGCTGGTTTTAATGATTTAGTTTCGGTGAATTACTCATTTAATGTAATAGATGAAACTTATGAAACGATTCGACAAACTATTGCTTATCACCGAGAATTAGAGAAAATTTTTGGAGCAGAAAAAGTAGAACCTGCTATCTTTTTTATTGGGTTACAACCTCATACTCATTTAGAAGATTATGCCCTGAAAAATGAAGTTCTCAAACCAGGATATGATCCTATGAGTTTAATGCCTTGGACTGCCAGAAAGTTATTATGGAATCCAGAACCTTTAGGTGCATTTTTTGGAGAAGTTTGTTTAGAAGCTTGGCAAAGAAATTCTAATGATTTTGGTCGTGAAGTAATGAATATTTTAGAAGAAAAATTAGGTCGTGCTGAACTGGAAGAAGCTTTAAGTGCGCCTATAGTATCTTCAGAGAAAAAACAGTTAGTCAAAGCAGGTTAATGTTAATCATGGTGCGTTATTAGCGCACCTTTTCGTATTAATAAATTTCATCTAAACCTGTAATCATAATTTCACTAAGAATGTAATATTCATTAGTAAGCATTTAGCTATTAGCGGTCAGCTCTTCCTGCGGAATGCGCTCGCATTCAGCTTTTTAATGAATGAAGCAAGCATTTGCTTAACTTCTACAACATTTTTAAACAAAGAATTGAAGCACAAGAACAGCAAGCTTAAATTCTCCACTAAAGGTAATAAAGCTGATAGCTGATAGCTGACCGCTGTTTGCGCAGCATTCCGTAGGAAATGCTTACCTAGTTTTAATAAAAATTTGATTAAAGAAATATGTTCCTTCAGAATTTTGAGCAATACCAATACCACTTAAATTATAGTCACCTACCATATTTTTATGATGACCAGGACTATCTATCCAACCTTCAACAGCTTGTTCTCCAGGATTATTATAACCAAAATTATTAGCTAGATTTTCTGCTGCACTTTGGAGTTGAACTTGTTGACTAATTACTTGTACTCTTTCCTTAAAACCATCATGGCTAAAAGTTGTTTTTCCATTAGCCATTTGTTGAGCATGAATTCTAGATTGTTGAGCAATAGTATTATCCCACTGGAGAGGTGGTAAGTTTTTAGATTTTCTGTATTGATTTATTTGAGCAAATACAGTTTTTTCTAACCCATTAACATCAGGTGAAATTGCTACTCTTGGTCTGGAGATAGGAGTTTGTCTAGAATTTTGAATTTCTGGCATTTCTGGCAAATTTTTAATAACTTGTTGATAATTACAACTACTCAACAATATTGCCAGACTCCAGAAAGTTTGTTTTAAATATTTATGATTCATTCGTTAATCTACTCTCTGCTATGTGCAACTTCTTTAAACTCCACTTTCTTTTATTAATTCTACGGCTACATTTGCCACATTAATAACTTGTTCTAAAGTGGGATTTTACGAGGCCAAAATAAATCGGCAAATCCTGTTTTTCCCTTGCGACTACCATCAGGAACTACCTCTTCACATTTAGCACCTACTTCTTTTAAACCTTCATATCTGAATGCTTGAAAAAATATATTTAGAAATAACCAACCATCACTTCTTTTTGTACCACTAATATATTCTCGACAATAGTTAAGAAAAGCGTGGATACTTTCTGGTGTAGCTGGCATAATAATATCGTTTATGAAAAATTATATTGTATTAACAATAAATATAATACCATTTATCAACAACTTTTCTACATTTTATGAGCAGGGACATTTCATGGAACATCCCTACTTTAGAGGTATGGAATCTCCGTACACAGAAGTAAATATCAGATAATTAGTACGCCCTCTGATTAATGATGATGAAAAAGGTAAAATTTGGCGATCACTACAAAATATTTATTATAGAAATCCAAAATGGTACAATTTGAACGGCTAAGTTTTTAATCATTTTAAACCCCTAGAAAAAATGCCCAGGAAAATTACTCAAATCAGAGAAAATATTTCTAACTATAATCTGGTTTATCGGAAAAAGAAAAAATTTAATTTACCATCTCAGCAAAATATCAAGATATTTAATCGCCCAGACCAACTAGAAATAATTTTGTTAAATCAACTCCAAACTAAGAATAATCAAAAGTATCAATATTTGTTGATTTTGTTAGAAAAAGGAAATCCTAAATATACGGTTTATGCTGAAAAAAATCAAGCAAAACAATCCGTAATTTATGGTTATGACGAAATAAGAGATAAGCCTAGAAATAGTCAGACAAGAAAAAGTATTTCTGAATCAGAATTTGCTGAAATTGCCGAAGGATTTATTAATCAATATCTTCAAGAAAAAACAATCAGAAAAGTAAAGGTACTTGAAGCAGAAAAACATAGAAAATATCAGGAATAAAGATTCCGAATTGAATCAGAAATACGGAGAAAAATTGAGAAAAAAAACCGCATAGTTGAAGCGGAAAGAATTAAAACTATAGAGATAGCACTAGAAAAGTCTGGCAGGGATAAAAGTCAGCTTCCAGAATTTATGAAACTTCAAAATATGATTAGTAAATACTTAAAAGTCAGCTTAGATAAAGTAACTTTAGATAGTTATATTATCAATGATTTGGGATTAACAACTGAGACTAACTTTTCTAATACTCCTCTAGTCAAAGCACTGAAAAAAGAATTTCCATTGGAGATGCAAGATAATATGCTTTCTACCACAGTTGGAGATTTATTTTACTTGATTATTCTCAAAAAAATGATTGTTAAATTATTAAGTTAAAAGTTAAAATTAGAGTTAGATAAAATCAATCTTGTTTACTGCAAAAAATTTAATTCGCCGTCTAACATAAGAATTGCATTTACTCACCTAGATAAACTAGAAATAGTTTTGTTGAGTCAAGTTAAAACCAAAAACAATCAACAAGATCCATATTTAATGTTTTTCCTCGAAAATTCAGTTCCTAAATATTATGTTTCTTCAGAAGAAATTGAGATTGAAAAAAAGTATGGAGAAAATATTGGTAGTATTCCTGTAGGGCACAAAAAAGAAATGATCAAATCCTACTTGATTCAGTTCTACGATCAAATGGAAAAACAGTTAATAAATAGTCAGAGAATAGAAAGCATTGAAGAATATAAGTTTGCAGAAATAGCATTAAAGTTAATGAGAAAAAATGCTGAAAAAAAACCCAATAAACTTAGAAGTATAATTTTAGAAAGAGTTAAAAAAGTAATTAGTCAGGAGTTGAAAATAAATATAGAAAGAGTTAAACTAGAGACAATTTTCAGTTTCGATAAGCTAGATAATATAAAATTTAAATTGGTATTAATGGAATTGCAAATGGCACTCGAAAAAGAATTTAAAATGCCGTTAGAAAAACTTGAGGTAGAGTTACCAGGTAATGATGGGAAATACTCGTGGAATATTAAAGGAATATGCAACTATATTTGTGATGCAATTATTAATCAAGCAAAAAAGGAGACAACAAAGAAAGGTAATTAGTATTTATAAAGTAGACAAACTATAGTATTTTGATGATTAATATTAATTACTGAACATTTTTCAACTTTACTGAATTGACATATCTAAAACGGTGCGTTATGACGGATTGTTAAATTCCTTTCACAGTCTAAATTTTAGCCGTCTAACGCACCCGACAAATTAATTATTTACAAATTAATTACCCCTCCAAAAACTTAGCCACTGTCTGCACATCCTTATCCCCACGTCCAGAACAGTTAAACACAATACGCGGACTACCATTTAACTGTGGACAGAGAGTTTCCAAATAAGCGATCGCATGAGCAGTTTCCAGTGCTGGAATAATACCTTCCAACTGAGACAAACGTTGAAAAGCAGCCACTGCCTCATTATCAGTCACACTATAATATTCAGCTCTACCACTATCCTTCAAAAAACTATGTTCGGGTCCGACACCAGGATAATCTAAACCTGCACTGATAGAATGAGGTTCAATTATCTGACCTTCCTTATCCTGTAACAAATAACTCATAGCTCCATGCAACACACCAACACGACCAAGAGTCAGAGTAGCAGCGTGTTTATTAGTCTCAACTCCCTCACCACCAGCTTCTACACCGATCATTCGGACTGACGACTCATTCATAAACTCATGGAATAAACCCATTGCATTAGAACCACCACCAACGCAAGCAATCAAAATGTCAGGCAAACCGCCCCACTTTTCCAAACATTGAGTGCGGGTTTCTTGACCGATAACAGCATGAAAGTCTCGTACCATCATCGGGTATGGGTGAGGACCTGCAACAGAACCAAGAATATAGTGGGTAGTCTCCACGTTTGTTACCCAATCTCGAATAGCTTCTGATGTTGCATCTTTTAGAGTGCCGGTGCCAGCTTCCACTGGTCGTACCTCCGCTCCCATTAGTCGCATTCTGAATACATTGAGAGATTGACGTTCCATATCGTGAACGCCCATATAGATGATACATTCCAATCCAAACCGAGCGCAAACTGTGGCAGTGGCGACACCATGTTGACCAGCACCTGTTTCCGCAATGACACGTTTTTTACCCATTTTCAGAGCTAATAGAGCTTGAGCTAAAGCATTGTTGATTTTGTGGGCACCAGTGTGGTTGAGGTCTTCCCGTTTGAGGTAAATTTGTGGACCAGTACCATCAGGTTTGGCATAGTGAATTGTGAGACGTTCGGCAAAATAAAGAGGACTAGGGCGACCTACATAGTCTCGCAGAAGTTGTTGGAGTTCTTTTTGGAAAGCGGGTTCTTGACTGTATTTTTTGTAGGCCGCTTCTAGCTCAAATAAGGCAGGCATTAATGTTTCGGGGACATATTTACCGCCAAACTGGCCAAATCTGCCGAGAGTATCTGGTTGTTGAGTTGAAGTAGGATTTAGAGGTGTAGTAGTCACTAATTTTTTCTCAAAAATAGAATATTTTTCATTATATATAGGCTTTTTGTTCAACAATTAATAATTAATAATTAATAATTACCTCTCCTTGAAAACGGATAGGATTGACTAAAAGGAAAATTTGGCGTTGCTGATTATGGGTATGATGCAAGCCCCCCTAACCCCCCAATTTTGGGGGGGAATAAAACTCTAAAAGTCCCCCTTGGAAAGGGGGAAACCAGAGGATGCTGCGCTTTTTGTTGAATGGGGGATTTAGGGGGCTTGACCAGAACCAAACAATCGCGCATTCATACTTCAATTCAGCAACGCCGAAAATTTTTTATTTTTTCTCCTTTAAGGGAAAGGCTTTAAACCTTAATTATTCAGTAAAAAGGAAATTAGGGGGAGGGAAAAGGTCTGATAGTTTCAGATTTTCGATCTATTTTTTGATTTTTTACTAATGATATAGGATTGCTATATAGAGGTTGATTTAAAATTATAAAAAGTGCAACTTAGATGTACATAAATTCTTGTATTTGTATCGATAAACTTTTTTAATAAAATTTAAACTTTTATTGGTATATATCAAGCAAATATAACTTTTGTAAAATATTGTTATAAAAATCACCTAACATTTAAAAAAAAGTCCAAGATAATTAATATGGCAGTTGAAGGAAAAGTTAGAACAGATCGAAAGCTGAAAACTCAGATAACGTAAGATTTTTCTTTTCTCCTAGATAACTAAAGTCTTCTCTCCTAGATAACTAAAGCCTTCTTCCTTCTTCTTTCTTCCTTCTTCCTTCTGCTATATAAGTTTCTTGTCTTTATGTATTTAAAACTTACAGAGAAGAGAAACACATCTAAATTTAAAGTTTTAGATGAAAACATCAAGAAAATTTTAAGATAAAATTATGAAAATTGAAGAATTTTTGGCACGTTATGCCTCCGGAGAAAGAAATTTTCGGGATATTGATTTATTTCGATCTGAGCTTAGTAATGTGAATTTAGCTGGTGTGAGTTTGTTTCGTGCTAATTTATTCCGGGCTAATTTATTTAGAGCAAATTTAATTGGTGCTAATTTGTACAATGCTACTTTGATTGGTGCTAATTTGTATTGTGCGAATCTGAGTGGGGCGAATCTGAGTGGAGCGAACCTGACTCGTGCAGATTTGAGTGGGGCAGATTTGAGTGGGGCAGATTTGAGTGCTGCTGACTTGAGTGGGGCCATTTTGAGTTATGCTAATCTCAGTTATGCTGATATGAGTCGCGCTAATTTACAGAAAGCAATTTTAATTGATACAAATTTGAGTCATGCTAATTTAAGTGGTGCCGACCTCAAGAAGACTAAGATGAATGGGGTTGATGTGAAGGAGACTCGATTTTCTCTTGGTATTGGACTATCTGCAGAGATGAAGAAACAGTTGCAACAGCAAGGTGCAATTGTTGAAGATTTGCCTGGAGAACCTCACGCGAGTAGATTATTTGCCACTCGGTAGTAGGGGTAGGAGACAGGAGACAGGAGACAGGAGACAGGAGACAGGAGTTAGAAAAAAAGGTAGTCTTGCATAGTAATGGTAGGTAGAGATCGGGAAGAATTAGGGCGGGAGCAAGATGCTCCCACTGGCTATACCGTGAAAAAATAATTAGATACTAATACCATTACCTTGAATTTGGCAGTTGAAAGCTATCAGACTTCAGCCGATGGATGAAAACAAGTTGGAGATTTTAATCTCCGAAGTGGGGTGAATATAAGTGGGGTGGATATCCTACCTACCTGAAAATATCAGGAACGGGCAAGATACCCATTCCACAAAACTCTAATAACTAAACGCCTATTTTTTCACTTCTTTCACACCATCCTTAACATAACTTGCCTTACCATTACCATTACCATTACCATTTCCGTTAGTATAACCATTACCATTACCATTACCATTACCATTAGAAAAACCATTGATATCATAACCACCTGCCAACTCTTCAGCAGATTTATGAAATAAACGTGACTGTAAACCTTTCGCCATCACATAAAATATCGGCACTACATATAAACTCAAAATTGTAGAAACCAACATACCACCCATAACCGACATTCCAATTGAAACCCGACTAGCAGCACCTGCACCAGAAGCAAAAGCTAATGGCATTACCCCGAAAATGGTAGAAAACGCCGTCATTAAAATTGGACGAAACCGCAAACGGGATGCTTCAACCGCAGCTTTAGTAATAGACATACCATCTGCCAACAATTGATTAGCAAATTCCACAATCAAAATCGAGTTTTTCGTTGCCAAACCAATCAACATAATCAACCCAATTCGACTATAAACATTCACTTCCAACTGCGCCAACCACAACGCTCCAAAAGCACCCAACAAAGATAACGGTACTGCCAACAAAATCACCACCGGGTCAATATAACTCTCAAACTGAGCTGCCAATGTCAAGAAAATAAAGATCATTGCCAAGGCAAAAAGAAGCATCGTCGCTTGACCCGCATCTCGAAACTGTGACGACTCACCCTGGAGGTCGGTTCGCATATCAGCAGGTAAAATCCGGTCTGCCAAATCGTCCAACGCTTGTAACGCCTCACCCAGACTTACTCCTGGAGCAGGACTTCCTTGAATAGTTGCCGAACGAAATCGATTAAAGTGATTAATCTGAGGAGGAGTGGTTGTCGTACTTACCTTCACCACATTACTCAAAGGTATCATTACTCCTGACTCAGTCCGTACATACAAATCATCAATATTTTGTAAACTATTACGAAACTGTTCCTCAGCTCGCACAATTACATCATAACGTTGATTTCCTTGGGTAAAGTTAGTAATATCTTCCCCTCCCATCATAATTTGCAATGTTCTGGCAATATCCTCCACCGACACACCTAAATTAGATGCCTGAGCGCGGTCAATTTCTACGGAGATCTCCGGTTTATTAATCTTCAAATCTGTATCAATATTATTCAACTGGGGTAACTGTTGCGCTTCATTAGTAAATTCTTCAGAGACTCGCGCTAGTTCTTCTAAATCATTTCCCTGCAACACAAACTGTACTGGTTGAGTGCGACCAGTTCCAGGCAATGAACCGGGGTTAATGGGAAAGACTCGTCCATCAGTAATGGGAGCAAATGCTCCAAACAACCGTTTAACAATTTCTTGTTGTGCTTCCTCTGGTTTCTTGCGTTCCGACCATGGTTTGAGGTTGGTGAAAGCAAAAGCTCGGTTTGCTTGGGCAGAACGACCAAATCCAACAATACTGAAATAACCTCTCATTTCAGGTATTTGAGAGAGTTTATCTTCTACTTGACGCATGACGTTATCAGTATATTGAACACTTACACCTTCTGGTGCAGACACGGATACAAATACTCGCCCCCGGTCTTCTGTGGGTAAAAATCCTTGGGGGAGTTGTTGATATAACCAAAAGATTAACCAGAAAGATAGGACAAATCCTAAAATTACTAATGGTTTCATTCTCATCAACAGACGCAATGACCAATCATACATGGCTGAGATGCGACTTAGAGCATAATCAAATAAATCTAGGGGAGTAGCAACTACGCGGGAAAGGAAGTTTTGATGTTCTTTTGGTTGATGTCTTTTTAAGATTCGCCCTGATAAGGTTGGTGCTAAAGTCAAAGCAACGAAGGTGGATAATACGACTGAGACTGCAATAGTTAGAGCAAATTCATTAAATACTTGCCCTGAAGAACCTCCAGAAAATGCGACTGGTAAGAATACGGCAATTAATACAACTGTGGTGGCAATGACGGCAAATACTACTTCTCCTACTCCTAAGATGGCTGCTTGCATGGGTGTTTTGCCTTCTTCTTGAATATATCGAACTATATTTTCTAAGACAACAATGGTGTCATCTACTACTAAACCTGTTGATAGTGTGAGGGCAAATAGGGTGAGGGTGTTGATGGAAAATCCCATGAAATACATTACCCCAAAAGCACCAATGAGAGAAACGGGAATGGTGATGGTGGGTATGAGGGTTGCTCTCCAGTCTCTCAGAAACGCATAGATAACTAAGACAACTAAACAAATTGCTAAAAATAAGCTTTTCCAAACTTCTTTGATAGCTACTTCTACAAATGTTGAGTAGTCAACACTGATGTAATATTCCATTCCTTCCGGGAAATCTTTGGATAATTCTTCCATCCTAGTTTTAACTCCGTTGGCAACTTCTATGATATTTGCCCCGGATAATTTACTGATACCAAGACCTACTGCTGGTTTACCATTATAACGAGCAAGGGTGCGATCGCTCTCTGCTCCAATTTCTGCTCTACCAATTTCTCTTAGTCTGGTGAGGGAATTATCATCATTTCGTCTGATGATTAGGTTTTGATATTCTTCTGTAGTTTGTAGGCGACCAAAAGTCCGAATTGGGTATTCGGTTGATTTTCCTTCTATTCTGCCACTGGGAATTTCTACGTTTTGTTCTCTGAGTGCTTGTTCTACATCTAATGCTGTAATATTTCGAGCAGCCATTTTTTGGGGGTCTAACCATAGTCGCATAGCGTAGCGACGTTCGCCACCGATCAAAATACTGCCCACTCCGTTAACAGTTTCTAAGACATTTTTGATGAATTTATCAGCATAGTTGCTTAACTCTAAGGACGAGTATTTTTCCCCAGTTAAAGCAAGCCAAATAATCCGTTCATCATCGCTACTGCGTTTAGAAACTACTGGCGCATCAACTTCATCGGGAAGTCTTCTCATAGCACGGGAAACTCGACTACGAACGTCTTGAGCTGCTTCTTCTAAGTCGCGACCTAGCCCAAATTGAACATTTATGGAACTTGAACCTTCTCTGGTGCTGGAGGTCAGAGTTTTGACTCCTTCGACACCGTTAATTTCTGCTTCGAGAATTTCTGTTACTTCTGTTTCTACTACTTCTGGGTTAGCTCCTGAGTAGGTGGTTCGCACGCTAACTACTGGAGGTTCAATAGTCGGAAATTCTTGCACTGGTAGACGGGTGTAACCTACTAATCCGATTAGGATAATTAGCAGGGAACAGACCGAGGCAAATACTGGTTTTTTGATGAAAAAATTGGTAAACATTAATTTTCAAGTCAAAGGTCAAAAGTCAAATTTTCAAGTCAAAATTCAAAATTCAAAAGTCAAAAGTAAGAAATTTACTGTGATTTTCAAGTTAAAATTCAAAAGTCAAAAGTCAAATTTTCAAGTTAAAATTCAAAAGTCAAAAGTCAAAAGTAATATTTTAACTGTCATTAAGTGGTAAAATATGATTACATCATTATATTGATAATGGATAATGAACAATGGATAATTATTTGAAAATGGATTAATTATCAATTATATCAAATCCGCTTAATTGGACATAAAAAAAATATCCAATTGTCATAACTACGCTCATCTTTCTAATTTTTTCTTCTCCTGAATTCTGTTTGCGGAGCATTCCGTAGGAAATTCTGAATTCTAAAGACTTAACCATTCTATGGCTGTTTAACCGGATTTGATATTATCAATTATCCAAAAGCTAATAGCTAGTTAATACCAAGCGTGAAAAAAGAATGTTACAAATAATAAGCAGTATTAAAATAATTTGTAGGAAATATCTATTGGACGAAAAAGATAAATTACTACATAAGAAATGGTACCCTATTCATTCTGACTCCTGACTCCTGTCTCCTGACTACTAAGCAGTAACCTAAATATTTGTAGCAAAGATTTATCACGCCTTGTATAATACATTAATTAATTTCATTATGACTAAATTTTCTTGGACTAAACAATGGTATCCAGTAACTCCCATAAATTATCTAGACCCCTCTCATCCAACCCCAATAACTTTACTTGGTAAAAAGTTAGTAATTTGGCAGGATAAACAGGAAAAATGGATAGCAATGGATGATATTTGCCCCCATAAATTAGCACAGTTATCTTTAGGAAGTATTGATAAGAATGGAGACCTAATGTGTCGGCATCATGGTTGGTGTTTTGATGGAACAGGTAAATGTACAAATATTCCAATGTTGAGTGAAGAAAAAGCTCTAGAAACAGCTTGTAATAGTAAGCGATCGCAAGTAACTATATATCCTACTCAAGTGTCACAAGGATTACTTTGGGTATGGCCAGATAATAGTTCTACTGCTGTTGAAGATTCTATTTTAAAACAGCCTGCTGTGATGCCAGAAGATAAAGTTGATATCTCTTCAACAGATTGGTTTATGTCAGAAGTTCCTGTTGGTTATACTGTCTCTGTTGAAAGTAGTTTTGACCCTTCTCACGCCCAATTTTTGCATGAAGGAATTGCAGGTTTTTCTCCAGAAAGAGCTATTCCTATGCAACGTTTTAAAGTATTCGGAGAAATTTCTGCTGAAGATGGTTTTACCTTAAAACATTCTGGTTATAATGTTTTTAACAAAGATATGGATGCTACGCGTAAATTTATTCCGCCCTGTTATAATACAACAGTATATGAATTTAATAACGGCAAATCTGCTTTGTTTATATTATATTTTGTCCCGACAAAACCAGGTTATTGTAAACAGATTAGTAAGTTTATTTTTGATGCCGCTCCCCAAAAACGTAACTTGTGGTTTGAACTACTACCAAAGTATTTACAAACAGGATTAAAACATTCATCTAGCTATAAGTTAAGTAACCAAGATTTATCAATGATGCACTCCCAAACTATTAACGAATCAACAGAGAATAAAACTTGGCAAAAATCCTATTTCATGCCTTCATTAGCTGATGTTGGTATAGTTACTTTTCGCAAATGGTTAGATGAATTTGCGGGGGGGAAACCTGAATGGCAAGGAGTCACAGAAACACCTTTTCTAGAATTAAATGATGAACAATTATACGATCGCTGGCACAGACATACAAAGTATTGCCCTAGTTGTCGGCAATCTCTAATTTTGATAGACAAAATCAAAGATTTTTGTCAAAATTTTACAGCAGTTTTAGCAATTTTAGCTTTATTTTTAATCGCAATTAATCTGTCAGTAAAAATTATTTTGCTACCAGTCTTACTGAGTATATTGAGTTTAATTTGCTCTTATAAATTAGACTCCATAAGACAAGGTTTTCTGACCAGTATTCCCAAAACAGGTTTACCTGTGGTCAAATTGTATTAGGACTCTTCAACAATTAATTATTAATTATTAATTATTTAGGCCCTTGTTTGCCATACATTTCTATATCCGAAATATCGATTCAATACCAACTTGATACGGTCTCGGGGTCTCCCGTTATAATTGCGAGATTTAACGGGAGGGGAATTGCCGACAACAAGGTTATGTAGGTGTCGATTGATGTTCAACATATTGCTTTAATTGCTCAATAGTTACACCTCCGCAGCTAGCAACAAAATAAGAACCCGTCCACAGTACAGGTTTCCTGTAAAACCTAGCTAGGTAATCAGCAAAGTCTCTCCGGATCAACCTACTCGAAACAGTCTTGAGATTGGCTATAAATTTGCTCAGTTGAACTTTTGGGTTAAATGTGATTAACAAATGTACATGGTCAACTTCACCATTAAACTCTACTAATTCACACTCCCACTTTTGACAGGTTTGATCAAATATTTTATTTAACTGCTGCAGCATTTCAGAGGTAATTACTTTTCTTCGGTACTTGGTGACAAATACGATATGAACAGTAAGAGAATAAACAGACCTAAAACCTTTATTATAGTTGCTTGACATAACATAGCAGTAAATGTAAATTGAAGAAGGAGACAGGAGACAGGAGACAGGAGACAGGAGGAAAATTACATGGGGATTCGCTCCCCCAAGTAATTTTGAACACCGTGTAGACGGTGGGGTATTAAACCCACAAAGAAAATGATCAAAATATGATAATTACTTATTGCTATAAAATCAAGCCCACTTCTGAACAGTCAGCAAAAATTGACTATTGGCTAGAGTTGCTCAGGAGGCATTGGAATTACGCTAATGGTCAAAGACTAGACTGGTTAAATAGAACTAGGTGTCAATTAGACCGATGCTCAATAGTATCATGTCCTATCGGCGAGATTCCTGGCAAGCCTGATTATTATTTTCAACAATCAGCACTTAAACAAACAAAAATTCTCTTTCCAGAATACAAAGACATCTATTCTGAAGTTCAACAAATTAACTTACAAAGGTTGGATAAAGCCTGGAAACGTTGGTTAGTTCCAGATCAAACAGGCAAGAGATTTGGTAGACCAAGATTCAAGAAGTCTGGCAAATTAAGGTCATTTTGTTTTAGTAGAGTTAATCATCCTAAAGCAGCAGTTAAATTTGATGGCAAGCAAATTATTATTAGCAGGTTTGGTGCTATTCCAGTAATAGTTCATAGACATATTCCAGATGGGTTTACGATCAAAACTGCAACTATAACCAAAAAAGCTGATGGCTATTATGTTAGTTTTAGCTTGGAAGATAAGTCAGTTCCTAATCTAATTCCTACAGAGAATATAAAAACTGCTGTGGGTATTGATGTCGGCCTCAAAGAGTTTCTGACGACCAATACTGGAGACACTGTTTCTGTTCCTAATTTTTATAGAAAATCTCAATCTAATTTAGCTAGAAAACAAAGTAAAGCAGCTAGAAAAGAAATTGGTTCTAATAACTGGAAAAAGGCTCAAAATAGAATAGCTAAATTACATCAACATATTGCTAGACAAAGAGAAGAATTTCATTACAAAACTGCCCATAAATTAGTTAAAGAGTATGATTTAATTGCAGTTGAAAACCTTAACATTAAAGGTTTAGCCAGAAATAGCAAATTATCAAAATCAATCTATGATGTAGCCTGGGGTGCTTTCATTGAAAAATTGAATGCAGTGGCGGTCAAACGCGGTGTTCATGTAGTCAAAGTCACTCCTCATAATACATCACAAAATTGTTCAAATTGTGGTCATAAAGTACCTAAAACTTTGTCAGTTAGAACTCATTCTTGTCCTAAATGTAAAACAGTTTTAGATAGAGATGAGAATGCAGCAGTTAACATATTAAATAGAGCATTAAACGAGGTGGGTATCATCTTGTCTGCTTGTGGAGGCTTAGACGTTGGTCAGCCTATGTTCGCGTAGCGTTGCGCCAGCAAAGCAAGAAACTTTTGAAACTTGGGTTCAATTATCTTTGTTTTAGAAGCTCCCGTTATAATCGCGAGATTTAACGGGAGAGACTTCACTTACATAACTTCTCTATTTTTTCTAGTATTATTAGTAGACAGCTAGCAATTTTTAATTATTGATGAAAGAAATAATCAACAATATCTTAACTCGTCTGGGTCAAGTTAAACTACCTACTCCATCATATTTTGAGACCCTAAAAACTTACACTGTCAAAAAAGTATCAGATGCCGATACTTTTGATGTTATTTCTGATGAAGATAACCAGGAAATGACTGTACGTTTCGTTTATATTGATACTCCAGAAACTTCTAAAGGATGGGGAGATTCACAGGTGGAAAAAATGAATCGTAAAAATGAAAATCAAATATATCGTAGTCAATTTGAATGGGGAGAAAAAGGCAAAGAGCGACTCCAAGAATTAGTTGAAAAAAGTGGTAATAAAGTCAAAGTTAAAGTTACTGGAGAAGAAAAACGACCAGGGCGATCGCCACGTTGTTTTGGTGAAGTTTATTTATTAGATGGTACTTTTGTACAATACATTTTAGTCCAGGAAGGCTTGAGTCGAATTTATTATGATTATATTAGCGAATGTCCAAGAGACACTGCAATAATGTTGTTATTAGCAGAAGCGGATGCTCAGATAAATCAACGTGGAATATGGCAAGAATCTCAATCAGAATTTATTCCACCTTGGGTGTTTCGTTCCCTGAAGAAAAAACAAAGGTCTTTTCTGAGAGATATGAGTCAAGACTTGAAAGAAGGTACAATTACTGAAGCTGATTTTGATGCTACATTTAAACTCAAATTACAGGAGCAAGACCAGATTTTATCAACTCTTTTTGAAGACTTGAAAAATGGTGTCATTACTCAACCTGAGTTTGAAGATAAAGTTCAAGAACAAGCTAATAATTTATTTGCACAATAATTAATTTTGACAAAATATTCAAATTATTGAAATACTGAGGCGATCGCTTTTGTGGGTGGCTCAAAAATCTCAAAACTATTGTACAATAGAAAAAATAGCTCCAAAACTACAACGTTGGAGTTTTTTTTAATTGAGCTATTCTATTGCCAGAGTCAGGTAAAAGCCAGAAATTATCCTCAGTGTTTCAATTGAGTGGCACTCTCGGCGATCGCTTTTGTGGGTGCCTCAGAAATCTCAAAACTATTGTACAATAGAAAAAATAGCTCCAAAACTACAACGTTGGAGTTTTTTTTAATTGAGCTATTCTATTGCCAGAGTCAGGTAAAAGCCAGAAATTATCCTCAGTGTTTCAATTGAGTGGCACTCTCGGCGATCGCTTTTGTGGGTGCCTCAGAAATCTCAAAACTATTGTACAATAGAAAAAATAGCTCCAAAACTATAACGTTGGAGTTTTTTGAATTTATCCAGGACTTACGCACCAAGCGCCGTATCTAGTAGGGGCGAATGGCATTCGCCCCCCTACAGATAGCGTATTGTCTAAGAATTTGCGTAAGTCCTGTTATCTATTCTATTGCTAGAGTCAGGTAAAAGCCAGAAGTTATCCTCAGTGCTTCAATTCAGTGGCACTCTCGGCGATCGCTTTTGTGGGTGTCTCAGAAATTTCAAAACTATTGTATAATAGAAAAAATAGCTCCAAAACTATAACGTTGGAGTTTTTTGAATTTATCTATTCTATTGCTAGAGTCAGGTAAAAGCCAGAAGTTATCCTCAGTGTTTCAATTCAGTGGCACTCTCGGCGATCGCTACATTTTTTACTTTGAGGCGACCTTTAATTTCTCTGAATAACTGCGGGTTCCAATTCAATAAATTGACTAATGGTTTAGATGGCATAATTAATTACTCCAATCAAATAAAGCAGGACTTACGCAGAGACTCTACATATAGTGAGGGTGAATACCATTCGCCCCTACGACTTTTGATTTCCGTGAAGCCGTATTACTTTTACTATTTTTTGAACTGTTGACTTCCGCAAAGCTAAATATTTAAGTCAGTAATTTTTGAGAATTAGATGTACCTAATTTTCTGATTTTTTTGGTCAGTTGTAAAGTTACTAATGTCAAGACACTCCACTGACCAATAATTGCAATTAACATTGATGCGATCGCTGGATAATTTAAGTCAATGGAGAGCCAAGGAAAAGTTGAAAATAGCCATAAATTTGAGTGATTATCAGGTGAAATTGACAGTAATAATAAAGCAATAGGTGGCAAATAAATTAAACTACCTAATATTCCTACTGCGCAAATAGCAGGTTTTTTGACTTTCATCAACAATACAAGTTGAACGATCGCTGCATAAATTAAAATTAAATTTAGGCTCATAATTAAAGTTAAAATAGCTCGTAATTTAATTTCATTGTCATGCCAAAGTAAAATCCATGAACTCCAAATTAAACCAGTAATAACTAGGTTAATTCCGATCGCCACTAAAGCTGGACTTTTTTCACCCCAAATTAACTCTTGTTTTAAACTAATAGCTACACCTTTAACAATTGTAGTTTCATCATTATTAATTT
This sequence comes from Okeania sp. SIO1H4, assembly GCF_010672695.1. NCBI lineage: Bacteria > Bacillati > Cyanobacteriota > Cyanophyceae > Oscillatoriales > Microcoleaceae > Okeania > Okeania sp. SIO1H4. Next base: position 117,722 of record NZ_JAAHGB010000006.1, on the reverse strand, counting down.
GTTGATGTCTGTATCTTGCCCAATCTTGCACACTTTGTCTTTGAGGTGATAACAAAGCAATGACTAACAAAAACCAGAATAAGTTAATAGTGCAGAAGAAAATCAGTGAATTTCATAAAATGTAGCTTGATTTTTCATCATTGCCAATATTTATTAATAAGAACAATGGCAGTAGATAAAAATGGAAACATCCCATTAACCAATAGCTTTGTTCTTTACTAATAATTGTGGCATTAGGATTTCGGTAACGACGATTTACAGCTTTCCAAATCCAGTAGCTTCCCAAAACTAATGCTAGGTAAATTAAAATTGGTACTCCTAATAGTTTGCCAAGCAAAATTTTCTGGCTAGATTGAGGACTAAGGCGAATAAAATTGAGAGTACCAAGACGTTTTTCTTTGGCCAGGTCCGCTACTAACATATAGACACCGCCAATTAATATTACAGCCAAAAATATCCAACTTAAAGCTTTGAATATATCTAGCCACCAATACCTAAAATAATTATGGCACTTACTATTAGTAAATCTCTTATTCCATCAGTACCAATAAGAGCGTAAGACTCATCAGTATATGATTGAATTATACTGATAATAGGAAACAAAAATACTCCGGTTATTGTTGCAATTAACCAAGCTTGAGTAACTCCTAAAAAGGCCAAAAGTAGTGAGGCATTGTAGAGAAAATAACAAACTGTAATTAAAACTCCATAAAATCCAAATAACCAAGATAAAGACAAACCAGATGAAATATTAGCCCACAAATGTAAAGGCAAAGAAATAGCGATTGCTAGGTAAATTAAAATTGGTACTCCTAATAGTTTGCCAAGCAAAATTTTCTGGATAGATTGAGGACTAAGGCGAATAAAATTGAGAGTACCAAGACGTTTTTCTTTGGCCAGGTCCGCTACTAACATATAAACACCGCCAATTAATATTACAGCCAAAAATATCCAACTTAAAGCTTTGAATATATCTAGCCACCAATATGACCAGTCAATAGCAGTACAATATATATTTTTTTCTACTTCTACTCTTACACAATATCGGTTATAGAGAACAACACCTTTACCGTATTCTTGTGGAAGTTTTCCTAGAAAAAACATCATTACTATGAATTGACACAGGAGAGATGCTGAGATGGCGATCGCTACATTTTTTACTTTGAGGCGACCTTTTATTTCTCGGAATAATTGAGGATTCCAGTTAAATAAATTGTTTAATGGTTTAGATAACATAATTTATCACTCCAATAAGAAATTTTCCATGGTGAATTCTTCAATTTTTTTGACCTGTCAATAATTTCTGAGAATCGGATGCACCTAATGTTTGAATTTTTCTAGTTAGTAGGAAAGTTACTAATATTAAGACGCTCCACTGACTAATAATTGCTATTAACATTGGTGTGATAGCTAAAAAACCTTCGCCAATAGAAAACCAAGGGAAAGTAGAGAATAACCACAAATCAGGGGAACCCTCGGGTGTAATTGACATTAACAAAATTAGTGCCAAAGGTTGTAAAAAAATCAAACCACCTAGTATCCCTATTGCCCAAATAGCAGGATTTTTGATTTTCATTAGCAATATAAATTGAGCGATCGCTGCATAAATTAAGATTAAATTTAAGCTCAAAATTAAGGTCAAAATAACTGGTAGTTTAATCGTATTATCTTGCCAAAATAAAATCCAGGAAATCAAAATTACAGCAGTAATAACTACATTAATTCCCATTGCTACTAAAGGTGGACTTTTTTCACTCCAAATTAAATCTTCTTTTAAACTAATAGCCGATCCTTTGATAATTGTAGTTTCATCATTATTGACTTGTTGATGTCTATATCTTGCCCAATCTTGTATGCTCTGTCGTTGAGGTGACAACATAGCAATTACTAATAAAAACCAAAACAAATTAAGAGTACAGAATAAAACCGGTGAATTGTGTAAATCGTCAGTAATACCTATCGCTAACAAAAACAGTAGCAGATAGACTTGGGAACATCCCATTAACCAATAACTTTGTTTTTTGCTAATAACTGTACGATTAGGATTTCTGTAACGCCGATTTACAGCTTGCCAAATCCAATAGCTTCCCAAAATTACACCTGATATAATCATCGCACCAGTTCTTAGTAGAAAATCAGGAAAATGGGCACGAACTGCATAATCATAAGTATATGGTTGAATAATGGTTAGAAAAGGGTACAAAAATATGGCTGTTATGGCAGCAGCTAACCAAGCTTGAGTAACTCCTAAAAACACAAAAAGTATTGACGTATTGTAGAAAAAACAACAAACTTTTATTAAAATTCCATAAAATACAAAAAACCAAGATAAAGGTAAACCAGATGATATATTTGCCCACAAATGTAGAGGTAAAAAAATAGCTCCTGCTAGGTAAATTAAAATTGGTACTCCTAATAGTTTGCCGAGCAAAATTTTCTGACTAGATTGAGGACTAAGACGAATAAAATTGAGAGTACCAAGACGTTGTTCTTTTGCTAGGTCTGCTAATAACATATAGACACCACCAGTTAACATTAAAGTCAGCAAAATTATATTCAAAGTGCTGAAGATATCTACCCACCAATTAGACCAATCAATACCTGTACAATATCGTCCTACTTCGACACAATATGGATTATGGCGAGCAACATCTGTACCATAAGTTTGTGGAAGTCTTTCTAGGAAAAACATCATTACTATGAATTGGCAGAGGAGAGATGCTGAGATGGCGATCGCTACATTTCTAGTTTTGAGGCGACCTTTAATTTCTCGGAATAATTGAGGATTCCAATTGAATAAATTGTCTAATGGTTTAGATAACATAAGTTATAACTCCAAAGATTATAAAATTAATTTGCTTGCTGATGTCCGAGTTTCAGAAAAATTGCTTCCCAGGAAAAAGTGTATTTTACTTTCTATGTGTTTTGATAATGGAATCGGCCTCAGATTAATTTTTTTTCTAAGTCGTTATTAATTACTTAAACAGTAAGCATTCAGCAGTCAGCTATCAGCAATCAGCTTCTAAGATACATCTATAATTTATGCCCATAAATTATATGAGTTGACAACTCAAATATATGGTTGAAAATGTAGTAGAAGTTAAAAGAACTCTTGCTTCATTCATTAAAGCTAGGAGCTGACTGCTAATAGCTGAATGCCTACCTTAAACAGACTTCAATATTATTCAGTTATTGAGTTCCTAATAATTTTTATGACTCTAAGAAATTTTCTGACTGTAAGAAATTTTGTCTGGTGAATTCTTCAATCTTTTTGACCTATTAGTAATTTCTGATAATCAGATGCACCTAATTTTTTGATTTTTCGGATTAGTAGTAAAGTTACTGATATTAAGACAGTCCACTGACCAATAATTGCTATTAAAATTGGTGTAATAGCTAAAGAATTGTTGAGAGCAAACGAAGGAAAAGCAGAGAACAACCACAAATCAGGATAAATATCAGGGTTAATTGACATTAACGTTAGTGCCAAAGGTTGTAGAAAAATAAAACCACTTACTATTCCTGTAGCCCAAATAGTAGGCTTTTTGACTTTTGTTAGCAATATAAATTGAGCGACCGCTGCATAAATTAAGATTAAGCTAAAGCTCAAAATTAATATCAAAATAGCTGATAGTTTGATCGTGTTATTTTGCTGCCAAAATAAAATCCAGGCAATCCAAATTACAGCAGTAATAACTAGATTAATTCCTATTGCTACTAAAGCTGGACTTTTTTCACTCCAAATTAAATCTTGTTTTAAGCTAATAGATAATCCTTTGACAATTGCAGTTTGATCATTATTAACTTGTTCATGTCTATATCTTGCCCAATCTTCTACACTTTGTCGTTGAGGTGACAACATAGCAATTACTAATAAAAACCACAACAAATTAAGAGTACAGAATAAAGCCAGCGATTCTTGTAAAACGTCAGTTGATTTATAGTCAATATTGTGTAGTAAGAAACATAGCATTAGATAGACTTGGAAACATCCCATTAAGCAATAGCTTTGTTTTTTATTAATAGCTGTAGCATTAGGATTTCTGTAACGACGATTTACAGCTTGCCAACTCCAGTAGCTTCCCAAAATTAGAGCTGAAATAATCATATGACCAATTCTTAAAGTAATTATCACACCAATTCTTATTAGTAGAACATTTCTTTCATGAGTACCAATAAGGGCGTTAATCTCATCACTATACCCTTCATCAATAGCAGCTATTAGAAGATAGAAAAATATGCCTGTTATGGCAGCAGCTAACCAAGCTTGACAACCTACTAAAAACGCAAAAAGTAGTGAGGTATTGTAGAAAAAACAACAAACTATTATTAAAACTCCATAAAATACAAAAAACCAAGATAAAGACAAACCAGACGATATATTTGCCCACAAATGTAGAGGCAAGAAAATAACTACTGCTAGGTAAATTAAAATTGGCACTCCTAATAGTTTGCCGAGCAAAATTTTCTGACTAGATTTAGGACTAAGACGAATAAAATTGAGAGTACCAAGACGTTGTTCTTTTGCTAGATATCCTACTAACATATAGACACCGCCAATTAACATTAAAGGAAGCAAAATCAAACTCAAATTGTTGAAGATATCTAACCACCAACTAGACCACTCAATATCTGTACAATATTTTCCTACTTCGACACAATATTGACTATCACTGGTAACATATCTACCGTATTCTTGTGGAAGTCTTCGTAGATAATACGTCATTACTATGAATTGGCACAGGAGAGATAAAGAGATGGCGATCACTACATTTCTGGTTTTGAGACGACCTTTTATTTCTCGGAATAATTGAGGGTTCCAATTGAATAAATTGACGAATGGTTTAGATAACATAAGTTATAACTCCAAAAATTTTGAAATTAACAGGATTTACTCAAAGAAACCCGGTTTCTCCTAAATGTCTATTGTTAAAAATAATGGTTTACCGTAGAAACCGGGTTTCTGGGTTCTTCCTGGGTAAGTCTTAATTTGCTTGCTGATGTCCGAGTTTGAGAAAAATTTCTTCTAGGTCTTCTTGAGTACAATGGAAATTTGTGACTGGGATATTAGCAAGAATGAGCGATCGCAACAAACTAGCAGCATCTTCGGGAGTTCCGGAAAATTGAACTTGTACTTGCTGACTATCTGGCAAAACTTCCCAAGCTTCCACCCAGGGAGAATTTTTAATTTCCGCAATCAAGTCTGATAACCCACTCATAACAGAAATCGAGATTTGCTGAGTACTAAGACGTTGATAAAGTTCTTTGAGAGAAGCACTTTCTACCAAATAACCTAATTCCATTATTCCTATAGAAGAGCAAAGGTCTGCCAAGTCACTGAGAACATGGGAAGAAATGACTATTGTCATGCCTGCTTCTTGCAATGCTTTGATAATTTCCCGAAACTGCATTCTGGCAATGGGGTCTAAACCAGAAACAGGTTCATCTAATAATAGTAGCAGGGGTTCGTGAATAATAGTTCTGCCTAAACTCAGACGTTGTTTCATACCCCGGGATAGAGTAGAAATCATACTATTCCGTTTATTCACCAATTCGACCAATTCCAAGACAGTAAAAAGTCGGCGTGAACGGTAAGGTTCCCGCAAATTGTAAAGTCTGGCAAAATAGTCAAGATAATCCCACAAAGTTAGGTCGTCATATACCGGAAAGTCGTCTGGCAAAAAACCGAGGCGTTGTTTCAGGGTGGGGTTGGTATGGTCACGCAGTAGGCGTTCTCCACTGATATATATTTCCCCTATTGTGGGTTCTTCGGCAGTAGCTAACATTCTTAATAGGGTGGTTTTGCCTGCCCCATTAGGTCCAATCAGTCCATAAACTTCCCCAGTAGCTACTTGTAAATGGAGGTCGTTGACTGCTATATGGCGATCAAATTGTTTGGTAAGGCCACGAGTTTCAATTGCTAGTTCTTGTAGCATGACTGTTAAACAGAAGAAGGTAGGTTAAGTGGGTGGGTTGAAACTACCCTAGCCAATGTCTACAGGATTTGGCATTAAGATTTCGCAATGTTTAGGCACATTATATTTTTGTGGTAATTCTGTTATGTTCATTACATTTTTCAATAATTTTGAGTATAATCTCTGGATATATAAAGATTGAATTTGTTAAGCGATCGCTCTCTATATGTGAAAATTTTTATTACTGAAGTCGTGCTTTTTCCATGACAGACTTAATATAATCCGTTTTTCCTGTTGTGTATGCTTTTCGAGCGATCGAAAAGCGTTGAGCAAGATTACGTTTTAATTTTGCATAGCGTGCTGCTTCATCTGGATGCTGACAAAGATAGTCTCGAAATATTAAACACTCCCATAATATACTGTCTGCTTCGACGATATGAACATGATGAGTGCGTGGACTGTTAGGTGGTAGACCTTTGACAAAAAACATCCGCTCTGGATCGGAATTATCAAACCAATATTCATATCCCAAGAGTTTTAACTGAGGAATAGCTATTTGTTTTGGTTCCTCAAGTGAAGATACTTCAATCAATAAATCAATAATAGGTTTTGCTGCTAAACCTGGTACTGCTGTGCTGCCAAAATGTTCGATACGATGAATAAGAGATTCTCCTAAAACTTCACGAATGTGTGTAGCTTCTTGCTGAAACATAAATTTCCAGTCTGGATTATGTTCGACGATAATAATTGCATCCATTTATCTATAAAATATTAACAAAAAACAGCGTTGGTAAAGCGCGTGTATGATATTAATCTTAATTCTTTAGGAGTCAGGAGTCAGGAGTCAGAACTCAAGAGTCAGGAGGGAATAAAGAAGAAGAAACCCCGAGTAGAAGGAGAAAGTTTTTTTGCCACGTAGACGGAACGGAGTTCTATCGCGCTCTTATCCGGACATAATATAATACCTCTTTTCACCAACGGCCAAAAAACTAATACCAAAGTTATTAGGATAATATTACAGATCGGGACTTATGCAAGTGCATAATTATGTTGGAACTAATGCAGTCAATTACCCAACCAGATATTTTTATAATCAGGACTTACGCAAATTATTAGATAAAACGCTATCTGTAGAGGGCAAATGCCATTCCCCCCTACTAGATATGTCGCTTGGTGCGTAAGTCCTGATAATATAAGTACAATAACCAATTGAGAAAAGTTCCATGAAAAAATTGATTAATAACCCCAACGATCTAGTTCGGGAAAGCCTTCAAGGTATGGCGATCGCCCACCCCGATCTAATTAAAGTCAACTTCGATCCCCACTTTATCTACCGCGCTGATGCACTGATAAAAAATAAAGTTGCCATCATCTCCGGTGGTGGGAGCGGTCACGAACCAATGCACGGAGGTTTTGTGGGGATGGGAATGTTAGACGCTGCTTGTCCTGGTGAAATTTTTACCTCTCCCACTCCCGACCAAATGTTAGAAGCTGCTAAAGTCGTCAACTCAGGTGCAGGTGTTCTCAATATTGTCAAAAATTATAGTGGCGATGTGATGAATTTCGAGATGGCAGCTGAACTTGCTTTCTCAGAAAATATCCGAGTCTTGAATATATTAATAGATGATGATGTCGCCGTTAAAGATAGTCTCTTTACTCAAGGGCGGCGAGGTGTCGGGACCACAGTGTTAGCAGAAAAAATATGTGGTGCTGCTGCTGAAGCTGGTTATGACTTGAAGCAAATAGCAAACCTTTGCCGGAAAATCAATCTTAACGGACGCAGTATGGGAATGGCATTGACATCATGTACAACACCTGGTAAAGGTAGCCCCACTTTTGAGTTAGGTAATAACGAAATTGAATTTGGTATTGGCATTCATGGGGAGCCAGGGCGAGAACGAATGTCTATGAAATCTGCCGATGAAATTGCGGAAATGTTGGCTGTATCTATTATTGAAGATGTAGGTTATAGTCGGATACTACGGGAGTGGGATGAGGATAAAGGAGAATGGCAGGAAGTGGAGTCGAGGGACCAACCATTTGAGTCTGGCGATCGCATCCTGGCTTTTGTTAATAGTATGGGTGGTACTCCTATTTCTGAGTTATATATTATTTATCGTAAATTAGTAGAAATTTGCGAACAAAAAGGACTACACATTGTCCGTAATTTTATCGGACCTTATATTACTTCCCTAGAAATGCAAGGTTGTTCTATTACTTTGTTGAAATTGGATGATGAGTTTATTAAATTCTGGGATGCGCCTGTGAAAACTCCGGCATTACGATGGGGTATTTAGGGTTTGCGTATGGAAAATCTTTTTGCTGGGGTAGGAGACAACCCACCCCTCGCCCCTCCCCCTCCCAGGAGGGGAAGGACCGAGTCAGGAGAAGTGGGAATAAGCGAAGAGGTAGGAGTAAGAATTGTCCCAAGATTGTTCTGCCCAAATATTTACAGCGGTTTTCATTTGAGTAGACCACAGTAGGGGCGAATGGCATTTGCTAACGCAAAGCTCCGAATGGCGCCCTTATATCATGTCCGGATAATTAGTGCGGAAACTGCTGTAACTATTGGACAATAGATAAATAGAACATCAATGTTTGACATAAAAAGGCTGAAACTTTTACCTGTAAAAGCTTTGAGGTTTAATCAGCAGAGTCATAACTATTGGACAATAGATAAATAGAACATCAATCATCCCCAAATACAGCGATCGCTTTCTCTGTAGAGTCATAACTATTGGACAATAGATAAATAGAACATCAATCATCCCCAAATACAGCGATCGCTTTCTCTGTAGAGTCATAACTATTGGACAATAGATGAATAGAACATCAATCATCCCGAAACACAGCGATCGCTTTCTCTGTAGAGTCATAACTATTGGACAATAGATGAATAGAACATCAATCATCCCGAAACACAGCGATCGCTTTCTCTGTAGAGTCATAACTATTGGACAATAGTTAACGAAGTCAGAAGTCAGAAGTCAGAAGTCAGAAGTTATTTTTGTAAAGGGAATTTGAGCAACTCTCCAAAAATATTGCGCCAGTCAAGGCGGGGTTGCGCGACCCATGTTATTTTGATAAATAGAACATCAATAATCGCCAAACACAGCGATATAGCTGCGGAATGGATGTTAAGAACGCTACTTTCATGCAACAAAGCCATTGTCAATTGTCAACTATCAATTGGTAATATTAGTATCTCAAGTAGTAATATCAGAAATTGAAACAAAATGACAGTTTCTTCAGAAAGTAAGGTAGGAATTGTACTTGTATCCCACAGTGCAAAATTAGCCGAAGCTGTGGCAGAACTAGCAAAACAAATGACCCAAGAACGAGTACCAATAGCGATCGCTGCCGGAATAGATGACCCAGAAAATCCTTTTGGCACTGATGTTCTGAAAGTACAAGAGGCTATAGAATCTGTTTATACTGATGCAGGAGTTGTAATATTCATGGACTTAGGCAGTGCCATAATGAGTGCTGAAATGGCCATAGAATTACTCCCCCCAGCCCAAAAAAATCATATTAAAATCTGTCCTGCACCTTTGATAGAGGGAGCGATCGCTGCAATAATTCAAGCTTCTTTGGGAGCCAATATTCAACAGGTAATAGCTGAAGCAAATGGAGCTTTAATGACTAAAAGTTCTCAGCTTAATGTTGATGAAGCTATCCCAATAAATATTGAAAATACTCAAAATAAAGATGACGAAACACCGTCAGAAAAAATCAAAATTACGGTCAAAAATTCCCAGGGGATTCATGCTCGACCTGCTGCTAAGTTAGTAGTCATAGCTAATAATTTTTCTGCTAAAATTACTCTGCAAAATTTGACTAAAAATAGTCATATAGTCAATGCTAAAAGCATTAATCAAGTTATGAAATTAGCAGTAAAAAAAGGGGATGAAATAGAAATAGAAGCCACGGGCAATAAAGCTGTTGATGCTTTAAAAGAAATACAAGAATTAATAACAAACAATTTCGATGAAGCCGAAGTAATAGTCAAGAAAACACCAAGAATATTAACCAAAGCAGATGCAAATAATAAATTAGTAGGAACTCCAGCATCTCCAGGAATTGCCATTGGAAATGTAGTGCATGATCGAGCAGAAATTCTAGAAGAAGTTGAAGACTATCCTGTAGAAAATTCCGAGGCAGAGTGGCAATACCTACAGTTAATGTTGCAAACTGCTAAACAGGAAATTCAGAGAATAATTGACAGTCTATCTGACCAAAATAAAAGTGATAATAATCAAACCGATATTTTTCAAGCACACCAATTATATATAGAAGACCCCACCCTGTTAGAGCAAGTACATCAGCTCATTTTTGCACAAAATCGCTGTGCAGCAGTAGCATGGAAAACAGCTATTGAGGAAATGATAGCCACTTACCAAAAATTAGAAGACCCCTACTTGCAAGCGCGTGCCATAGATATCAAGGATGTGGGAGGACGAGTGCTACAACTACTGACAGGTAGGAGTAGAAGAACTCTAAATTTGTCAAAACCTGGTATTTTGGTAGCTCCAGACTTAACCCCCTCCCAAGCAACCCAACTGCAACCAAATTTAGTCTTGGGTATCTGTACTAGCGCTGGCAGTGTTACCGCCCATAGTACGCTGATTGCAAATATGTTGGGTATTCCGATGGTGGTGGGAGTAGGCAGTCAGTTATTGTCATTAACCCCAGGGTCTCAAATTGCCTTAGATGGGGAAACAGGTGAAATTTGGCTCGAACCGAATCAGGCACAGTTGCAGGAGTTACAAGCAAAACAAGCGCACACTTCCAGTACATTTCAACAGCCCCAAGAGGCAATTACTCAAGATGGCAAAAAAATTCCCTTGATGGCAAATATTCTGGGGGTAGCAGATACAAAATTGGCTCTGGAGCGAGGTGCCGAAGGAGTGGGTTTATTGCGGACTGAATTTCTTTATCTCGAACGCAACACAGCGCCAACAGAAGCAGAAGAATATGAAACTTATCGGGCGATCGCTGAAATTCTGGGAACTCGCCCTCTCACTATCCGCACCCTAGATATTGGTGGCGACAAAGTACTTCCCTATATTAAGCAGGAGTCAGAAGCAAATCCTGTTTTGGGATGCCGTGGTATTCGAGAAAGTTTAGATAATCCAGAAATTTTGAGGAGTCAGTTACGGGCAATTTTGCGGGTAAGTCACGGACATAATATTAAGGTGATGTTCCCAATGGTGACATCTGTGCAAGAAGTACGCGCGGCTAGGGAGATTTTGACAGAAGTTGAGCACTCACTTCTAGAACTTCCCTCTTTTCCTGGTGTGGGGAATATAAAAGTGGGAATTATGATAGAAGTACCAGCAGCAGCGATGATGGCTGACCAGTTGGCGCAGGAAGTAGATTTTTTCAGTATTGGTACAAATGATTTAAGTCAATATGTAATGGCGGCTGACCGCACTAACTCAAAAGTTGCTCATCTTGCCGATGGTTTTGAACCTGCGGTATTGCGGATGATTCAGCAAACTGTCATTGCTGCCCATCAGGCTAGCATTTCGGTGAGTGTTTGTGGTCAGTTGGCATCGAGTCCATTAGCAGTACCGATTTTGTTAGGGTTGGGAGTGGATGAGTTGAGTGTAGCTCCACCAGCAATATCTACGGTCAAGAAAGTGATTTCTCAGTTAAATGGGTCTCAGGTAGAAGCGATCGCTCGTGATGTGTTGCAATTAGATGGAGCGAAGTCGGTGAAAGAGTATATTGTTGGTCAACTAGGGCTAGTTATTTTATAGTTGGGAGTGGGGAAGTGAGGGAGTGGGGGAGTGGGGAAGTGAGGGAGTGGGGGAGTAGGGGAGTGGGGGAGATTAAAGGCTTGAAGTAATTTAAGAAATTATCAACAGGACTTACGCAAAGACACTATATATAGCGTATAGTAAGTAGAGCGATTGCTGACGCAAAGCTCCGCTAACGCTATAATAGGTTAAGCGATCGCCTCAAAACAAGTATCATAATCAGGACTTACACAAAGACACTATATATAGTCAGTAATTATGCAAATAAACTGCATATAGCGTTATCACTAAAGGTTGATCTATTTAGCGATCGCTTGAAAAAAATCTAAAAATTTAAAAAGCTTAACTCAAGTAACTTGATATTATTGGGTATACTAATTTAGTGTGCCCAATAATTATTTATCAATATATTTAAGATGAATTTTAATTATTTAAAATATTGTCAGTATTTAATAAGTAGCCAGAAAAATTATACTCTGACAAATCTTGCTGACCATCTCGAAGAAGTTAGCCATGATCAAATTAACCGTCCTGAAAAAAAATCTTGATTTAGGAGCAGAAATTTTGTGGCAAAATGTGCAGGAGAAAATTATAACTACTGAAGATGGTTATTTAATTTTTGATGATACAGTTATCAATAAAAAATATTCCCGTGCGTATTGAACTTGTTCGACGTCAGTATAGCGGTAATGAACATAGGGTAGTTTGCGCTCCGCAAGGCTACGCCAACGTGGAATAGGAATAGTTAACTGCCTATATTTTAATCCTCAATCTAGTTCGATTCTGGATTATAGATTATCGTATATATGCTCCAGAGAGTGATGAAAAGAGTAAAATAGATCATGTAGAATAAATGATGGTTGATGTAGTAAAAAAGAAGAAAATACCAGTAAAAACAGTATTAATGGATAGCTGGTATGCAACCCAAAGACTTATGGCCTTAGTAGATAATTTAGGTAAAATTTACTATTGTCCGTTAAAAAGGAATCGTTTAGTAGACGATACCGGAGGTATAAAAAAATATCAAAACCTGGAATATTTAACATGGAATGAGTGGGAATTAGTATCAGGAAAAATTATTAAAGTTAAAGGTTTCCCTAGAGATAAAAAAGTCAAATTATTCTGGGTTACTGTTTCCACAAATAGAACAGAATATATTGCTACTAACGACCTGAATCAATCCTGTAATGATGACGTAGAGTTTGAAATCCAAACTCGATGGAAAATAGAAGAATTTCACTCCAGAATTAAACAATTAACAGGACTGGAGCGTTGTCAATGTCCTTTGAATCAAATCCAAAGAAATCATATTGCTTGTGCTATGTTAGCTTGGAATTATTTGAAGAAATTGGCAACTATTATTGGTCGAACTATTTATAAGCTTAAGCATCAATTATTATCTAAGTATCTATTCTCTGAACTGAAATATCCTTCAATCAAAATCACACTTATTTAACTTGTTAAAAGTTGAGTTTTGGTTAGAAAATTTAGGGGGATCGCATTAAAATTTAAATAGCGATCACTCTACTTGCTATACGCTATATATAGTGTCTTTGCGTAAGTCCTGATCAACATATACTATATAACCGAATTCTATATCATTCCCCGTTTCTCCTGTCTCCAGTATAGCTGTCTCCTACCCCTACTAAAAGACTAGTGAAGCGCAAACCCTAATTATTAATTGTTGAGAGTTTTCTTGATATGTCTGGACTCATAGATTTAAGATAAACTTATACCTTGTCAAAACTTTTTCTTAACTATGGTAAACAAAGAGCAAATTATCCAATGGCTACAAGCAGTAGCAACAGTATTACAAGAAAATAAAAATTATCTCACAGAATTAGATGCCATTATTGGTGACGCTGACCATGGCATTAATATGAATCGTGGCTTTCAGAAAGTCGTAACTCAACTACCCACTGTTGCTAATAAAGATATCGGCAGTATTTTGAAAACTGTGAGTATGACTTTAATCTCTTCTATAGGTGGTGCTAGCGGACCTCTATATGGCACTTTATTTTTGCGAATAAGTGCTGTAGTAGCGGGGAAGTCGGAAATAACAACAGAAGATATGGCTAAAATATTGGTAGCAGCAGTTGAGGGAGTAGTGCAGCGAGGTAAAGCTAACTTGGGAGACAAAACCATGTTAGATGCTTTGTCACCTGCAGCAGATACTTTTACAGAAGCAGCGGAAAATGGTTGTAGTTTAGTGGAGAGCTTGAAACAAGCTGTAGATGCTGCTGAACAGGGAATGAAAAATACGATTCCGATGTTAGCCAAGAAAGGAAGAGCAAGTTATTTGGGCGATCGCAGCATCGGTCATCAAGACCCAGGAGCAACTTCAACTTATCTCATACTCAAGACCTTGTTAGATACTTTAGAAAGCGATCGCCAGATTAATTAGGGTTTGCGCTTCACTAGTCTTTGAGTAGGGGTAGGGGTAGGGGTAGGAGACAGGAGACAGGAGACAGGAGACAGGAGACAGGAAGAACGGGGAATGAGCGAGGAGGTAGGGGTTCAATAATTGATAATGGATAATGGATAATTGATAATTACCTCTCCCTAAAAGGAAGAGGATTGAATAAAAGGAAAAAATTGATTTTTTTCCCCTTGAAAGGGGAGGTTTTAAACCTGAATTATTTAATTATTTAATTATTAATTCTTCGGTAAGAATTGTCCCAAGATTGTTCTGCCATAATCGTCCAAAATACTAGCTTTTTGAGCGTTTTAGACTGAAACAGGGGCACTGCAATTCGACCCCAAAAAGGTACTTGTCTTTATATATCAATGCTTTTAGATTTAATCAGCAAGCCCTAATTAACAATTATGAACAAATTTTGGAGTATTATAGCTATTATTTTCAGCTCTATTAGTTGCCCAATTTTTATCCACCATTTAGTTATATCAAAACCTATTATTTTTTCGCAAAATTTAGCTATAGCCAATCAGAAATACAATAGGGTATATGGCAACATACCTAAACAAAATATAGGAGACAATAGAGAACTTTGTGTAAGTCCTGAAATTGTCGAAAATACTATTTATAAATACAGAAAAATTGGAGCTATTGTAGAATTAGAAGGTTTAAATTTACCCCGCCCAAAAGTCACAGGTAAAGCAACTATCCCTTTTCAATTTTTAACAGGAGGAAAAGCTTTTACTTTAACAGCAACTCTGGGAAAAAGATCGGGTAATTTCTTATTAGATACTGGTGCTTCTACTTCCATTATTGCCACAGAAACTGTAAAAGAATTAGGTTTAACGGGAAAACCAGTACCGCAAGAACTTTTAACCTATGCAGTAGCGGGAGATGAATGCCCAGAGATGAAAGCTAATTTGCATCGTTTACCCGTGTTAAAAATTGATAATGTCAAAGTAGAAGGGTTAACAGTTTTAGAATTTACTACTACTATCATGCCAGATGGATTATCAGGAGTTTTAGGAATGGATATTTTGAGTAATTTTGATGTAGAAATTCATCCTCAAACTCAAGAATTAAAATTATTGCCTCCTACTCCAATACCTACTACAAATATTGATGATGCTATTCCACTTAAAGCGAAGTTAGGTGTGGTGTTAGCTGAGGTAGAAATTAATGGCAAAGGTCCGTTTATTTTTATGTTAGATACGGGGGCAGAAAGTATTTTTATTTCTCAAAAATTAGCTAATCAGTTAAATATTTCTGCTGCTGAGAGACAGGAAATTCGAGTGCAAGGTTTTTGTGGAATAGAAATGGCAGAATATGCCTCTTTAGCTAAAGTGAAAATGGGAAATTATCAACTCACAAATTTAGAAACAGTGATTTTATCTTCCCCTGTATTGAAATTATTAGAAGTTGATGGAATT
This sequence comes from Okeania sp. SIO1H4, assembly GCF_010672695.1. NCBI lineage: Bacteria > Bacillati > Cyanobacteriota > Cyanophyceae > Oscillatoriales > Microcoleaceae > Okeania > Okeania sp. SIO1H4. The sequence continues at coordinate 102,199 of NZ_JAAHGB010000006.1, read as the reverse complement.
TTAGGGCAAAATTTTTTGAACAATTATCAGCAATATTGGCGCTTTAATCAAAAAAATCCAGAAAATTTTCCGGCGGATGGAAGTTTATTATTAACTCCTTAAAAAGCGTTTCGGTCCGGAATGCTCCGCAAACAGATACCATTAACAAATTTTAGGCTAATAGCTAATAGCTGATAGCTAGTTAACTAAATGCGGATAGTTTTTACCGAAAAATTGTGGTCTAAAGTCTCCCCTTTTAAGGGGATAAAAAAAAGAGAATATTCCATATTTCAAGCCTCCTTATTGCAGAGGTACTGTTAACTAAGTTTCGACCATAGGAGGCTAACTGATAACTGATAATACCAATTTCCATGCATTAATGCTATACTTCCGATGAACTTCAGTTATTAAGTAATAATAATCGTTTAGTAATGTTTATAAAGATTATCGGCATTAAACCAAGATATCTTATCTCTTTTAACCCTACTCCCTACTCCCTACTCTCAAGGATATGTAGCAATAATGCGTGAGATTTGGTATAACTGATAACTGATAACTGAAATGACACTCTTGAAATATCTATTTTTTTGAGTACATATTAGTTATCGTATAAGTCAGGAGTCATAAGAAAAGAGGAATAAATGAAAAAGGAAGGATTAGAGTGGGAATTATCTGGGGAAATTCCGGCATTTTATCTCTGCATTGAATGGAAGTAGAGAGTGCGATAACTATATAGATTTTACAGCAGATTCCAAGTATATGAAGTACAGAGATTAACAATTGAATGAATTCAAGTGCGGACATCTTGCCCGTGATAGGTGTACCTCACCAAAGTGGAATGTGCTGTATATAAAACTTTATTGTAGCAAGCATAAAAAAGAAAAAAAATCTTTTAGTTAATCCTATAGTTTTAAGAAGAGGTAATTGTTAATTATTGAACTATTTGAGGCTGTTCATACAACAAATTAATTTGAGAATACCTTTGTTGTATCCCCAGCAAGCAAGATTTAACTTCAGACCTAAAACCTAACACCTAAAACCTAACACCAATTCCCAAAAATAATGCTATACTCCCGATGGGACTTCAGTTATTAAGTAATAATAGTGGTTCAATAATTTTTGTAATGATTATTGGCATTAAGCCAAAATATCTTATGTTTTTGAACCCTACTCCCTACTCCCTAGTCTCAAGGATATGTAGCAATACTTTTGATATTTGGTATAACATCTACAACCTAAAACCTATAGTGTTAAGGACAAGTAATTGTTAGTTATTGAACTATGTTAGGTTGTTCATCCAACCAATTAATTTGAGAATACCTTTGTTAAATCACCAGCAAGCAATATTTAACTTCAGACCTAAGATTTAACACCTACCACCTTCTTCAATCTTTTAGCAATTCTCAAACATTTATAAAAAGTAGCAATCAAAAATACTTCAGCAAAAACTTTAAATATTTCCTCTATACTCCTGAGCCATTCCCTTTGCATTTCTTGAGTTTCATTCAACAAATTTGATGTTTCTTGACCTTGAGTCAAAAAATCAAGTGCAATGGAACAACAAGCTAAAATCAAAGCAATCTTAAAATAACTAAAAGCCTCTCGATATTGATAAAACTCCTGACGAAAATAGTAAATTACCAACAACCCAATAATCCCGTAAATCACAATAATTAAATCGTCAATACTATCAGTCAAAGCAGTTTCCTGAATTTGAAAGATCCAATGAATAAATTTATCTAACCTTTCATGGATTTGAATTAGTTCATCCACAGCGCAAAACACAAAACCAAAAGTCAAAAACTGCCAAAGTATTTGATAATTCTTTCCAGACTGAGATACCTCTTTTCTGCCAATTCTTAAACGATAAATTTTCCAGTTAATTCCAGCAATAATTAATAACTGAATACCCGATAACCAATTAATCAAAGACCCCTCATCAAAATATCGATATGGTCCTTTATCCAGTAGTATTGCCCGGAAGATAACAGCAGCGATCGCCACAAAATCCACAAGTAATGCGGTTGATAGTAGTTTTTTAGTAGAAAATCCTGACATCAAAATTATTAATAGGAGGGAACAGGGAACAGGGAACAGGGAACAGGGAACAGGGGATAGGGGGAAAGAACTGATAATTTATGTACGGTAATTGATTTTATTTTGTATTTTTGGAGATGTCTATTATTCAGATTGTATTACCTGAATAAGTGTTCTATATCACTATCAAAACTTTATATTATATCCGCTCAATAACACGAGCAAACTCCGCGCGTGCTGACGCAAACAAAAAACTTTCTTTTTTTTCCCTTCTTATACCTTAATTTATTTCTGCTCCTAACTACTCCTAAAATCCTGACTCCTAACTACTCCTAAAATCCTGACTCCTGACTCCTGACTCCTGACTCCTGCTTCAATCATAAGTTAAACTTATGTTGTGATTAGATATAAATATTAATATTTTTTTCAATATTTATTTACAAAGGTTTACAAAGTTTAGTAATATAGAATTGACCAAAGGTAAGTATTTGTTCTCACTGTTATGGCAACTCAATTTCCCTGGCTGACCACAATCGTCCTACTGCCACTTCTGGCCGCCCTACTCATTCCCGTCATCCCCGATAAAAACGGAAAAACCATGAGATGGTACGCCCTTGGTGTAGGAATTATAGATTTTGCACTGATGTGCTACGCCTTCTGGAATAGCTACAATGCCAGCGACTCAGCTTTTCAACTCGTAGAAAAATATGCCTGGCTCCCTCAGATAGGTCTAAGTTGGGCAGTATCAGTAGACGGTTTATCTATGCCACTGGTACTTTTAGCTGGCCTGGTAACAACACTCTCAATATTCTCGGCGTGGCAAGTAGACTACAAACCACGTCTTTTTTACTTTCTAATGCTGCTGCTATACTCCGCCCAGATAGGAGTATTCGTAGCCCAAGACATGATGTTACTGTTTATTATGTGGGAACTAGAGCTAGTTCCTGTCTACCTGCTCATTTCCATCTGGGGTGGCCAAAAGCGTCGCTACGCTGCAACAAAATTCTTGCTCTACACAGCAGCAGCTTCCATATTTATTCTAGTGGCAGCCTTAGGAATGGCCCTATACGGTGGCGGCAATATTACCTTCGACATGGTGGAACTAGGTCTGAAAGATTATCCACTGACCTTAGAGCTTCTACTTTACGCAGGATTATTAATCGCTTTTGGAGTCAAATTGGCCATTTTCCCTCTACATACATGGCTACCTGATGCTCACGGCGAAGCTTCTTCACCTGTATCAATGGTTCTGGCAGGTGTATTGCTCAAAATGGGTGGATATGGATTAATTCGCCTCAACTTAGAAATGCTCTCTGATGCTCATGTTTACTTTGCTCCTATTCTGGCAATTTTGGGTGTTGTTAATATTGTTTACGGCGGGTTGAATTCTTTCGGACAGTCTAATATGAAGCGCCGTTTGGCTTATTCATCTGTAGCTCACATGGGGTTTGTTTTGTTAGGTATTGCTTCCTTCACTGACTTGGGTGTGAGTGGTGCTTTACTACAGATGATTTCCCACGGTTTAATTGCTGCGGTGTTATTCTTCCTCGCGGGTATAACTTACGATCGCCTCCACACTCTGAAGTTGGAAGAAATGGGTGGTCTAGGTCAAGTGATGCCAAAAGTATTTGCTCTATTTACAGTTAGTGCCATGGCATCCTTAGCACTTCCTGGAATGAGTGGGTTTGCTAGCGAACTGATGGTATTCGTCGGAGTGACTAGCAGCGACGTTTATAGTTCGACTTTCCGCACTGTAACAGTTTTTCTCGCAGCAGTTGGTTTGATTTTGACACCTATTTATCTGCTTTCCATGTTGCGTCAAATGTTCTACAGCACTGGTAAAGCACCTGCTTGTATCCTCAAAGATACTCCTTATGAAAATGAAGTTTTAGATGAAGCAGTTTGTTACGGTACTAACTGTGTGTTACCTGCCAATGCCATCTATACTGATGCCAGACCACGAGAAGTAGCGATCGCTGCTTGTTTCTTGGTTTTGATTATTGGTATTGGTTTATATCCTAAAATGGCAACTCGGATGTACGATGCGAAGACAGTGGCAGTAAATAGTCAGGTTCGTCAATCATACACTTTTGCTAAAGCTAATCCTCAACTCTTTGCAAAAGGACCATTATTCCCCAAGATGCCTGAGTCTGAAGTATTATCAGTTTCCGGTATCTTCAAATAATATAGCTATCAGCAATTAGCTTTTAGCTTTTAGCTTGGTTTCAAACTATTACTTTTAGTTAGTTTACAGTAGGGATGTTGCATACAATATCCCTACTATTTTTTGTCAAAATTTTCTGCAACATAGCAGAAGGAAGAAGGAAGAAGGAAGAAAGAAAAATCTTACCGAAAAATTGTGGTCTAAAGCCTCCCCTTTTAAGGTGATAAAAAAAAAGATAATTCTGTATTTCAAGCCTCTTGCTTTCCTAGGTCATGCTGCGCAAACAGCGAGAGGTACTGATAACTGATAACTGATAACTGAAATGACGTTGTCTAAGTTTTAAGTTGTCGATCTGTCCGCTTCCTTTCCTTCGACTGCTATAAGATCAAATCTGGTAGCATTGGTATAATTAGATAGTTAATTAGGAGTCAGGTAGGAAAGCTGTCGGTAGGACAACGTATAGAATTAATAGCTTAGATTGAACTACTCAAACAAAATTTTCTAAGTATTCAAGCCAAATTAATTATATATTTGATTGTCAGCTTAAATAGGCAGAAAAAATTATTTTTAGATTAACTACTCAAACACAAAAGTCTATTTTATTTCCTATTCCTTGTTCCCTCACTAAAAAAAAATAAAATGGCGACAAAAAAATAAAAATACTGCTAGAAAACGCCCAAACTGCAAGAAGAAATTTAAACTGCCATCCCTATCTTTTTCTTTTATACTTCCACCCACTGATAATGATTATGAGTGGGTAGAAAGTAGTCAAACACTAAATTGTCCTCATTGTAAAGCTAATTTAACAGTATCAGTACGCCAATCTCTTTCTGGAGAAGTGCAAGAAATAGGTAAATTAGAACTGTATTAAAATTATCCTCACTCAAAAGTTTCTAGCAAGGGTTGAAATTTTATTTACTTACAGCAGATTGTAAGTATATGAGGTACAAATATTAATGATAAAGTCTTTGTAGTGCGGGCATCTTGCCCGCAACAGAAGTACCTCACTGATATGAAATATGCTGGTGCATCTACATAATACTTCGCGATCGCCAGTTATAAATTTAAACAATTTATTTAGAAAATTTGTAAAATCTATCACAGTAAAATCTCAATTTTTCTTCTACGAACGTAAAATTCAACTTACTAGAGAAAATTTCATATTTTCTTACAATTCTAGTATTAACTGTAGCTATATAATATATAAGTATTTTTAGTAAATTCTCACAACTTATAGTTAACTAAAGTATCAGCAATACCAGAGGAGAAACAAGATGAAAAACCGAGATTGGTTTTTGACTGAAGACGGTCAATGTCAACCTTGTGAAACTGTGAATGAATGGAAATTATTAAGAGAAAATTATCGATTGTATAGATTCTTAACAGAACTAGAAGATACTCTAAAAGATGCCACAGATGAAGCGAGTTCTCTACAGAAAATTCGACTTTTAGTTAGACAATTTATTACTAATTCATACTGGCTGCAAAGTCAAGAACCAGAACCTTGCGAAAAAACAGGAACTTCGGTTATTTTATTATACGATGAGTTAGGATTTCCCTTAACAGTACAAACAGTAAAGTTCATGCCAGGTACAATTTCAACAATTCATAATCATGGTACCTGGGGAATAGTAGCAGTATTAAAAGGCCAGGAAAAAAATACTTTTTGGAAACGTAATCCTGACCCAGAAAATAAATATAAAATTGAAAGAGTTGGAGAAAAAATATTACAACCAGGAGACTTAATTAGTTTCACTTCTAATGCTATTCATAATATAGAAGTAATCGGAGATGAACCTACATTTACTTTTAATATTTATGGTGAAACAAAATCTTCTGAAAGGTTTGAATTTGATCCAGTTGCACAAACAGCTAAGAAATTCTGAATAAGGAATTAGGAAGAAGGAAAATATATTGGCAATAATTTCGAGCAAATCATCAACTATTACAGTATCTTCAATAATAGACCTCTGCGAAAAATATATAGATTTTTTGTAGGAGTAGGCAACAGGCAACAGGCAACAGGCAACAGGTAAGATATTTTTACGAAAAAGGCACGAAAAAGGATTTTTTAGGGTGAATTTTTCGTATCCTTAGCCTGCTCTAATTAAAAGGTTTATTTATCAAAATAATTGGGTCGCGCCACCCCGCCTTTTAAGGCGAAATATTTTTGGAGCGGAGCTCAAATCCTCGTTACAAAAATAACTTCTGACTTCTGACTTCTGACTTCGTTAATTTCTGGAGATGTCTAATAATATAGAGATGAAAATTCCTGAGAGGCTGTTTTTCAACAATTAATAATTAATAATTAATAATTAATAATTACCTCTCCTTAAAAAGAAGAGGATTGACTCAAAGGAAAAATTTGTCTTCTCTTGGTCGATTGGATATGGCGAGGAAACCCGTTCTTACAGACCCGCTCCGAAGATCGCCATCTCACCCTTCGGGAAGCTCCGCTAACGACCGCTTTTTTCTCCTTTAAAGGAGAGGCTTTAAACCTTAATTATTCGGTAAAGAATTATGAAGTTTTTTTGCCTTTGTTAATCTGGTTGTGCATCATATCAAATCCGTTTTATTGGACATAAAAAAATTCTTCAATCGTCATAACTACGCTCATCTTTGTAATTCTCTCTCCTCCTGACTCCTGACTCCTAAATAATTAAGATTAATATCATACACGCGCTTCACCAACGGCGGACATTTTTCTGTTCCCTATTCCCTGTTCCATGACAACCCAAATTTATTGTCCTAAACAAGACGTAATGATATAAAATTAGAACTGCTCAAAACCAAGAATAAAAGGAGGAAAATATGAGCAGTGGAAAAACTGTCGCACTGAGCAAATATGCTCAACATAAATATGGCATCGCCGCTCAATCTTTAATTGATTTTGAGGTAGGAGTCAATTGTGGTTGCGCGTTATTGGCGATCGCTGGAGCGGATGGACAACTGGCAGAAGCAGAATTTCAGTGGTATATTGACGAACAGGAAATGGTGGCAGTAGACTCGGAAGCATTTCAAGAGTATATTGAAATCCTCCGCAAATTCGATTGGAAAAATGCTAACCTTGAAGAGCTATTGAGTCAAATAAAATTTAATTTTCCACTTAATTTTCGCCACTCCCTATTGTACCAAGCGATCAAAATGAGTCGAGCTGATGGGTTCTACCATGAAAAAGAAAAAGCGGCGGTGGCTAAAGCGGCAGAAATTTTAGGCGTTGACAGCAAGGTGGTTGTTAGTCTAGAGTCGGTTGCCGAAATGGAAGATACAGCAGATCGACTGCGCATTGCTTTATTTGAAACAAAAGCTTAATTCTGCCTTATATCTATAGCGATTGCATATCTGTAATAGCGAGAGAGGACTTGAAGCTACTTGTCCAACAAGTAAATCCAAATCCTCTCATATAGAATCCGGTTATATAATAAGTGTTCAACCTGATTTTATATTAGGCAGAAACCTGGTTTACCACGGTAATGTTTTCTGATTTTTTCACTAATGAGGGATCATACCCTAAACTGTAACGTTATAGTTATTGAAATTTTTGGATGAGATCAAATCCGTTGGCTTCGGAGTAATATAATTCCTATCGTCAGTAGGGAAAAAATGTTGCTCATTCCTAGAATTTCGACTTATTATTCCTCACTACTGAATTATACTAATGCTACCGGATTTGATATGATATAGAATCCAGTTATATAAGCAGAAACCGGGTTAATCGCGGTAATGTTTTCTGATTTTTTCACTAATGAGGGATCATATCCTAAACTGTAACGTTATAGTTATTGAAATTTTTGGATGAGATCAAATCCGCTTATATAATAGAGTTGTCGCTAAATAGATAGAAAAAATCGCTCAAATTAAGACACAGTAGTAATTCCATACGTTTTGCACTGGAAATTGCTAAAATCCTTACATGATAAGGGTTTAGCAGTTTTTTATAGTTATAAAGCGACAAGTCTAATAAGTGTTCAACCTGATTTTATATCAAACTTTATTCAGCTAGAGGTTCGATGACAATTGTTCCTGGTTGTGCAGGTCGGGGCATAGTCTTATAGTGCTTTAACTGTAGGTCAATGCCTTGAGCTGAAACTTCGTAGCGACTGTAAAGCTCCGATAACAGAATAGACTGCATCTGTACCGAGAAGATTCTTCCAGGGCACTTGCGAGGGTTTCCCTGAGAGTTGGTCATGCTGAAGGAATTGATCTCATAGCGATCGCGTGCAAGTACCGAATTGAGGTTTTCGCGATTAGATTTTAAGATGGCATCTATATTTGTTGGGTCGAATAGGTTCGGATTAGGGAATATCGACGGATCGGAGTTCGCCTGCTGACGATCGAGCCACATCATAGTGCCCTGCGGAACTGTGACCGAACGCCCCTGATGCTGAAGAACAAAAGGGGTAGTCGTGCGACGCCATAATGCTGTGGGGTTGCTACCACCTAAGCGTAATGCCTCTAGTACAACTTTATTGATGAAGGATAGTTTTTCCTCATTACCACCAGAACGAGCCTCGGTAACAACGCTTGCTTTAATATCGGGCGAGGTTTCCAAAAAAGCAAGGAGCCACAACATACTCAAGGCAGTAGTTTCGTAAGTTGCCACGATGATAGCACCGAGTTCCTTCAACTTGGCGGGGTCGAGATTCTCAATTTCTGGGATTGTTAGCGATCGCTCCCAGAGAGCAAAGTGCCGCCGGATCAGGTTCGAGTCAGGAGCTGCTTCCAAGGCTTCAAAGTTGTCTGTCAGAAGCTGGCGAACAAACGGAATAATGGTTTCAAAGTCGCTCATAGCCGCAGGGTTGACCTTACCGATCGCCTCCGAGGCAATATCTATGAAGTCCCGCGTCACTCGACCATACTCTGTTGATGCCAAATAAGTTGTCAGGGGCGTTTGAGTCAGGTCAAGTATTCCGGGAACGAAGCTGTCTACATGGGCGACAAGGAAAAGTGCAAAGTCGTCGAGAGGCATTTCTTGACTCGCCACACTTTTGAGGTAGTCCACAGCGTGTTTTCTCACAGTTGGCTCAAGCTTGGCGATGAAATTTAGATTGCCAAGGGATCTCTCCACTGCAGCTCGCTTCCCTGGGCGAAGGGGATGGTCGTTTGGCAGAGTGCCGACAAAATCACCGAATAGCCCACTGACCGGGTCTGTAGATGGTGCTAGAACCTGGTCTCTCGTGAGGGGAACATTCGTGTTTTGGTAAATGGCAATCTGTCCATTAAATCGGAAAGAGCAAATGCCCCCGTTTGCCTCAGCACAAGCACTAATACCTGAAGTGCGAAAATAGTTTGATGCTGATTCTCCTCTATCGACAGTTGCTTGGCGAAAGGCATTTCCGTGGTCTTGGAAAAGATTTGGGCCAAAATGATGGGCAAGTACGCCGGGGAAAGGAGAGCTAAAATATCGAAATAGCCAAAAAGTGCCAAGCAGGCGTTCCCCCCATCTGTTTACTCGCCCCCAGAGATGCAGCCAGAGTGGCATTGGCGTCCTTGTGAGAGCATTTTCTGGTCGTTCTGAATTGGTCATAGTACTGGTTCCTCGCTAGACTACAAGATAGATTTTCAGGATTATATCAAAGTTAAGTGGCTACTTAGGGCTTGCTGATTAACCCTCAAAGTATTTACAGATAAAGGATTTAGACTTTTTGGAGCGAAAAAAGTGCAAGCTTGTCGGTTGCTCAAGCTCAAAAAGTTAGCATTTTGAGCAGACAAAGGCGGAAAAATCAAGGGACAATTCCTCCTCCAACCTCCTCTATTAATTCCCATTTATCCTGACTTCCCCTCCCAGGAGGGGAGGGGTTAGGGGTGGGTTGACTCCTGTCTCCTGTCTCCTTGCCTTACCCATAAGACTTTTTCAGCAAACCCTACTTATGCATAGTTAGCGCTTCTTAAAATGGAGAGATACTATTATTAATTGCTTAATCTCTTCCAAAATATCTGGATAATCTCCGTTGACAATCTCAGTTAGGGTGCTGAATGTTCCTGGGTATACCATGACCGAAAACCCACGCTTTTGAAGACAGGCGAAAATAGCAAATTCCTCTAAGAAGTAGTCACAGGATCGGCGAATGCGCTGCTCGAGCAAGGTATCGCTCTGGTTTGAATATCGCCTAATCTGATAGTTGCGACTAAATGCTTCAACTGACGAGCGGAATTTAGCATTGCTTTTAAAATATATCTGGAGATATTGGTGAAAGTGTGCATAATCATCCCAGGTCTGAATTTGACTGCAAGTCTCGAAGGTAAATTTAGTCTGCTCTCCAAATGCCTTAAAAATATGTTCCTGTTCCCGAACGAAAGCACGACCAATTTCTAAAGCTTCAACCAGTGCAGTTTCTTGGTCTAGCGATCGCTTCAGTTCTATATTGATACGGTGAATGCTGTCTCCCACCAAGACTAGACAATGGGAAAACCTCCGGGAAATCCATTCAACCATGGCCTTAACCTTTGCTGGTTGAAAATTACTATTCTCAAGACTCACTCCTAAAAAACAGGAATCAAGTTGTTCAAAATTAGTCCTGGCACAGAGAGGATGTACAGAATCAATTTTAGCTTTATATTGCAACCCAAGAATTAATTCCGAGGTTGGAGAGTTATTTAATCGCTCTAGAACTGGTGGTAAAGAAGCCATAAACATTTTTATCAGACAACAAACAAGTAATATCATGTCCGGTAGCATCGGTATTGTATAGCAAAGGTAAGGAACGGGAAACAGACAGGAAGGTTTAATAGCAAGAAAAAAAAACTTAAATTTCCTGTATATACTCACCCTTGGGTTTACACAAACGATTGCCTTCGGGCATGATATAATATCAAATCCGGTAGCATCGGTGTAATTAGATTATTATGGTGGGGAGTGTGGGGACCCACCCCTAACCCCTCCGGTGGAGGGGAATTATCGAGAAATATTTGGTAATGGTTGAAGATGGAACATTTTTTTATACCGAATTAAACGGATTTGATATAACTGAATATTGAAAACTGGGGGAATTAGGATCGGGGTGATTAACTGTTGAATGAAAATTGTATAAAATAGTTGGTATTTGTAACAAATGTGTGTTAATATTAAACAGGTAACTAAAAAAATGAAATAATTCTGCATGAATGCGACTTGTTGACAGACATATTATTAACCGAACACATAACTTTTGGCGAGTGTGTGATGAGTTAGCCTTTAAGTCAAAAAACTTGTATAATTTGGCTAATTATTACTGTCGTCAGCATTTTTTCTCTACTGGTCATAGTCTGGATTTAACCAAACTATACCATGCAACCAAAGAGAGTGATGCCTATAGATCATTACCAACTAAAGTATCAAAACAAATAATCAAATGCTTGGTTGCCACTTGGCGTGGTTATTTTCAGGCAATCAAAGAATGGTCAAAACATCCAGGGAAGTTTTTAGGTAAACCCAAAATACCAAAGTATAAGAATAAAACTCAAGGTAGAAATGTAGTTATATATTCAAAGGAATCAGTCTATAAAGCCCCTCTAAAAGATGGTATTTGTCACTTATCCATGAGTGAAATCAAAATACCTGTAGTTGTGGAAACTGTAATCGAAGTCAGGATAGTACCTGCTACGAGCTGCTATATAATTGAAGTACTGTATGAAAAAACTCTTCAGCCACAAATACACTCAACATATGTAGCCGGAATAGACTTAGGGATTGACAGATTAGTAGCTCTATCTACAAACAAGCCCGGTGTTAAACCTATGCTGATTAACGGGAAGCCACTAAAAAGCGTCAATCAACTATATAATAAGCGTAAAGCTAAGTACCAAAGTCATCTCAAAGGCAACAGAAAAACTAGCCGTAAGATTGAAGCGTTAACCTACCGCCGAAATCGTTTTGTCGAGAATTATCTGCATAACACCAGTAAATTAGTGGTGAATTATTTAGTCACTAACAGAATTGGTATTGTAGTCATCGGCCAAAATGATAACTGGAAACAGGGTGCAAACATCGGTAAAAAAAACAATCAAAACTTTACCCAAATACCCCACTCAAAGCTAATTCAACAGATAACTTATAAATGTCAACTAGCTGGTATCAAAGTTATGGATACAGAAGAAAGTTACACTAGTATTACTTCTGCACTTGACCTAGAATTGCCATGTCAGCAGGAAAATTATGTGGGAAAACGAGTCAAACGTGGTTTGTTTAGAAGTGGAACTGGTAAAGTGATTAATGCGGATATCAATGGTAGTCTTCAAATTATCAGAAAGAAATTCCCAGAGTGCTTTACTGCCGAGGGAATAGTGAGCTGTGCCGTACAGCCTATATTGGTTAATCCAATATCAAGAATTTAACAACTGCAATTTTCTACAGTTTTTTTCGTACGGTGACGTTTAACAAACTGCTCTTGTAGGCATCAGTTTAATACACATCGCTTATTTGCATAAGTTCTCAAGTTTTGTCTTTTTGATACAGAGCTTAGAACTGGGAAGCCATAACGCGGGACTTATAGCTCCCTCGAACCCCCACAATAGCACAATAGTTAAAAGATTAACAAAGGCCAAAAACACTTCATAATTCTTTACAAACAGCCTCTGAGAAGATAGCCTTCTTCCATCTTGTCATTTCCTTCATATAATATAATCATGTTTGTACAATTTTAATTACAGAATAGATTTGAGCAGAAGTGAATGTATTGAAAAATAATAAAAAAATGTTTAACTCATAATCTCCTGGATTTAACTTATGATATTACTTTTGACTTAGAAAACAATGTCTAATCCTCTCCTTTCGCTCAACTATGAACCTGCCATCCAAGCTTTAGGTGGTGACTATTATGATGAAGTACTTGCTGCTGAATTTCCCCAACATATTTTGCGGTTTCGTAATGATAAATTGCTCCCTAAAATAGGACTAACTCCTGAAGATGTTAAGGATGAGCATTTTATTGAAGCTTTTGGTAAATTTCATTGTGTCGGACCTTTTTTAGCTCTACGTTATCACGGTTATCAATTTGGTGAATATAATCCTTATTTAGGAGATGGTAGGGGTTTTCTTTATGGTCAAGTGCGTGGGGTAAATGGTGAATTATATGATTTTGGCACAAAGGGTTCCGGTAGAACACCTTATTCTCGCAGTGCGGATGGCAGACTGACTCTAAAAGGTGGGGTCAGAGAGGTATTAGCCGCCGAAATGTTACATCGTCATGGGGTTCGTACTTCTCGATGTTTGAGTTTGATTGAAACTGGGGAGGGGTTATGGCGTGGAGATGAACCTTCTCCTACTCGTTCATCGGTGATGGTACGTTTTAGTAGTTCTCATGTCCGGTTTGGTACCTTTGAAAGGTTGTATTATTTCAAACGTCCCGACTTAACTAAAAAGCTATTAGATCATGTAATTGATTATTATTATTCTGAATTAAAAGAACAGAGCGATCACTATTCTTTATTCTACTCAGAATTAGTAAAAAGAGTTGCGAAATTAGTGGCTCAATGGATGGCTGCGGGATTTTGTCATGGTGTATTAAATACTGATAATATGTCAATTACTGGGGAAAGTTTTGATTATGGTCCTTATGCTTTTATTCCCACTTATGACCCCAAATTTACAGCAGCTTATTTTGATTATTCTGGTCTTTATCGTTACAGTCATCAACCGTTAGTTTGTAAGTCAAATTTACACTTACTTCAAGACGCATTAGCTGCAGTTATTGACCGAGAAAATATGAGGGCGAGTTTAGATGAGTTTGATGATGTTTATCTGCTTGAATATAGGCGATTAATGATTAATAGGTTAGGGTTTGAACATTTGCCAGAAACAGATGCAGAAAAGTTACTTCAGCTAACTATTAAACTGCTGGAAAGTTCTCAGGTTGGCTATCACGATTTCTTTTTAGGATTGAGAAAAGAATTTTCTCCAGATTGGCGTGATGATGTTAATCAAATTTTTGCTGATTTTGAACAATCAGAATTAATGGAGTCGTGGCGACAATATTATTATCATTTATTACAGACTTATTCTAATGATGAATTAAAAGCAATGGCAGAAAGGTTGAAGCAATATAATCCTCAACAAAGTTTAATTCGACCTATAATTGAATCAGTATGGGAATCCATTACAGTAGAGGATAATTGGCAGCCATTTTATGATTTACTGAAGCAAATATGTGATTGAAGAGGCAGGAGGCAGAAGGCAGAAGGCAGAGGGAAAGAAAAGGTTAGAAGGGAGAAAGTTTTTTTTATAACTGATTATCCGGACATGATATAAGTCCTAATAATATCAATTTGTCTTCTTACCAGATTAACTAAATTTGTAGGGATTAACGGCCGTTAATCCCTACAAATGGTGTATAATTTCCCTGTTTGCGTAAGTCCTGTTTATATCAAATCCCCTTAATTGCATTATTATAGCAATGTGCGCTGGCATATTTACAAATTACAAGAACTGTCCAATAGCTAAAAGTCTTATATCATGTCCGTTTATATCGTTTGTGTAAACCCAAGGGTGAATATCTACAGGAAATGATGGTTTTTTCTTGCGAGGGTAGCCTTCTTCCCTCTTCCCTCTTTCTTCTTCCTTCTTCCTTCTTCCTTACCTTTGCTATACAAGACCGATGCTACCGGACATGATATTATACTATCGGTCTTTTATTCCTCCTGTTGCCTGTTGCCTGCGCACAGCGCTATATAAAATCCGGGTAATTAGTCACTGCATTCGTCATTGCGACTGGAACGGAGTGGAAGGAAACAATCTCGTTTGACCATGAGATTGCTTCCCTTCGGTCGCAATGACAACTGTTGCCACTTTGCAAAGATACCAAATGGCTATCTATAGATAATCATAGGTTTCTCAGAACGGCATAATCATACCCATAATCAGCAACGGTAATCAATAAATCTTGCTTTGATAAATCCCTTATAATTCAGTTTTCCATGCTTTAGCTAGACAAAATTTAAGTTTTTCAGCTAATACCATTACGTGAGGTTCACTCAACATGGTAATATGATTTCCAGGAACCACATGAACCTCTACAGGTTGACTAGAAAACTGGTTCCATCCCCAAGTTGTATCTGTGGGAATGTCACCAAGCATTCCCAATTCATCCCGATCAACTTTACTTGTACGGAACAGGGTAATCGCACCTTGATAGCTTCTTTGTGGGAGATAACTCATAAAAGCCAATTCCTCAGCTTTAATAGTTTGGACAATCCCACGCACTCGTTCAATTCCTGAGTTAGGTGGCAATAAACTGACGATTTCCATCTGCCGTTTGAGATAGTTTAATTGTGCTTCAGGAGTTAAAGGTTTGAGGGTTTCATAAGAAATGTCGAAATTTTTCCCAGATAAAATTTCTAGCATATGGGCAATATTGGACAACCATCGGGTATCATCCCAATCTAGCTGTTTTGGGGTGGTACCTTGAAGTGGGGCGGGAAAGTCAAATAGGGCGAGTAGGGCGACTGTTTCTCCCTTCTGTTGTAGCTGTTGTGCCATTTCAAAAGTAACTAGACCCCCAAAGGAATGACCGCCGAGGAAGTACGGACTAGAGGGTTGAAGGGTTTGGATGGCTTGGAGGTAGTAGGCAGCTACCTCTTCAAGACTACTAAAGGGTTCTGATACCCCATCTAAGGATGGAGGTTGCAAAGCGTAAAAGGGTTGCTCGTTTCCCAGATGACGGGCAAGTTGGTGGAAGTAGACCACATTGCCACCGGAACCAGGCATACAGAAGAACGGTGGGTGGTTTCCTTGGGGTTGAATAGCAACTAAGGGAGACCAAGAGTGAGTATCAGTTTTTTGAGTGAGCGAAATTTTGGGTTGAATTTCTCTTATAGGCGTCCCCGCGTCCCCGCTTTGGCGCAGTAGAATGGCTAATTTTTCTAGGGTAGGACCTTGGAAAAGGGCTGCTAAAGATATATTTTGGCCAAATTCTTTCTCAATCTCAGCCATGAGACGCACTGCTAACAGAGAATGACCACCGAGGTCAAAGAAGTTATCATGCATTCCCACCTGTTCTATTCCCAACACTTCTTGCCAAATCTCTGCTAATGCTTTCTGTGTCTCTGTTTCAGGAGCAACATACTCCGTTGATACACTACTGATATTATCCGGTATAGGTAATGCCTTACGATCTACCTTACCGTTAGGAGTCAGTGGCAGTTGCGGCAACACTACAAACCCGCTTGGTATCATATACTGCGGCAACCGCTGTTTCAGATACTGTTTCAATTTTCCTATTGCTTCTGTCTGCGATCCTTCTGGAGTTTCACTTTCTAGCACTAGATAAGCGACTAGACTTTTATTACCAGAGTTATCTTCTGTTGCTAATACTACTGCTTGTTTAACACTGGGATGTTGAGTGAGAGTCGATTCTATTTCTCCTGTTTCAATACGGTATCCTCGCACTTTTACCTGGTTGTCGATGCGACCGATAAATTCTATATTGCCATCGGGTAAATATCTACCTAAGTCTCCTGTCTTATATAGTTTAGAGTTGTGAAGATCGAAAGGGTTAGGTATGAATCTTTCTGCTGTTAATTCTGGTCTGTTTAGATATCCTCGTGCTAAACCTGCACCACCAATATGTAGTTCTCCTGTTACTCCTATGGGTACTGGTTGTAAATCACGATCAAGGATATAAATTTTCAGATCGCCTAAAGCTTTTCCAATTGGACTACTGACCTGTTCTATGTTGTCTGTGCTTAAGATTTTGTATGTTACATGGACTGTTGTCTCCGTGATACCATACATATTGATTAACTGAGGGAATCGATCGCCATGCCGCTCAAACCAGGGGACAAGAGTTTTTATCTGTAGAACTTCCCCCCCGAAGATGACATATCGTAGTTTGAGAGCATCAACACTATAGTCTTGATCGACTTCAATTAGTTGAGTGAATGCAGATGGAGTTTGATTCAGGACAGTCACCTGATGTTGGACTAACAGATCGTAGAATTCTTTTGGAGAACGACTAACCCAGTACGGCTCCGGAGCTGTTGCTTTCCGGAGCTGTTGCCTGCGCACAGCGCTATAATTTTTCCTACCCACTTAATTAATTACGAAAAGTTGAAAACTCCTGAGTTAAAACCCAGGAGAATAAAAATGACATATTTGCAAACCTCCCAATCTATTCGGTGGAGAATTAAACTATTTAACAGCATTACTTATTAGTTGTATAGGTGCATCTCTCCAGAGTTGGTCTAATCTATTAGCTGGCATCGTTAAGTACAAAACATCACCAGAATTCAGAGTCGCATTTAGCAATTCCCAACCATGAATTTCTTTACCGTTGCTTTCTATATACAAAGGTACAAAATCAGCACTGCTAGCTGCTTGTTGAACAATTTTTCCACAAAAAGGATGTCCCGGTGTAATTAAAGTGGCTAACGCTACCCACAAACTATCTGTTGTAATCCCATTACCAAGAATTCTACCGCCGATAGCTGCTGCTGCAAAAGCAGGGGAAGCTAATTCTGTGGGACTAAGTACAGACTCAAACTCAAAAACCTGTTGCACCATTAGAGCTAAGTGCGGGTCTTGACTTCTCACCACAACTGTGATTTTAGGAACAAGTCCCTTGGCACTCAGAGCAATTTCTAAATTAACAATATCATTACCAGTTACAGCTAAAAGTGCTTCAGCTTTTTCAATATTGGCAACTTCTAGAGTCGTAGATAAACTTGCATCTCCCTCAATTACAGGAATTTTCATAGACCTGGCAGTACTGAGAAATCTACAGCTAGGGTTACGCTCTACCACTACTACTTCATACCCACTACCAATCAGTTGCTCGGCAATATGTAAACCAATGCCACCAAACCCACAAATAATGTAATGTTGTTTTAGTGGTATGCGGGCAGCATCCCAATACTCTTGGAAGCGAGTACCTAATACAAAATCATTCAGGAGCGCATAACAAATACCAACGATCGCCGTTCCCACAAGCATCATTATCGAAGTAAATATTTTGATACTGCCTGGTGCTTGTTCGGCTATTTTTTCATTTCCCCCTGCTCCCGTAATCATCCCAACTGTAAAATAGAGAGAATCAACAAAGCTGTTATTCAGATTTATACTAATATAAGTAATAGTGCAGAATAACACAGTTACTAAAAGAGCCAAGTTGAGAATTACTGCTGATTTACTGTGTCGCTGAAATTGCCTGAGTCTGCCAAATATTTTGAATAAGTAATAAACTAAATTTTGTCTGCGAGTTCGCAGCTTTGGTTTGCTAGAAAGAATCAGACGATCTCCTACCTGTAACTCCCGCTCTTCTACTACAGCAGAGACTAAATCTATTGGATCTGCCACTGGTATATAGTAGATCAACATTAGAGAGCGGTCGTCCCACAAAGAACTCAGTTTACGACCTTTCCAAGGATGATTATGGCCGATTAATTCTTCTCGCATTGGCCAGGTCTGATTGTATATGTGTAACTGGCCAATAGCATGATTTCCTAAAGCTGCAAAAGCAAACACTGGAGCTGCTAAAGCTGACACACTCATTGTTGTATGATCGGTTAGAGTGTGGTCTAAGCGATCGCCCAAACTTGTATTAAATAGGCGATTGATAATCCGAATTTTCGGATTGAGAATTCTTGCTAACATTAAGACGGCCAAATTAACAGACTCATCTTTCCCTGCTAAAACCAGAGTATGAGCGCTTTGAATGCCTGCTGCTAATAAGGTAGATGCTGAACGAAAGTTGCCGACAATAATCTCTGTACCCTCTCCACGGAGTGGGCGATCGCTTATACCTACAACTGTTGCACCCTGCTGTCTTAATAAACGGAATACTTTGTAGCCGGTACGACCCAAGCCACAGACTATTATTCTAGGTTTCATTAGATCGGGAAACTTATTAAAGTAATATTAAGAAGTCATCTTTTAGTTTGTACTATAAACTATCATTTATTATTTATACTAAAAAAAATGTAACTTACAACACTGTTTTTTTGCTAATATTTATCTTTGTTTTTTGTCAATAGTCATTCTTTTTATTGATTTATCTTGATTTTTTGACACAAAAATTAATGTTGTTTTTTAATTTTTATCAATCATTCTTTTTAGTGAGTTACAAAAATCAGTTTAAATTCAGCTATTTTTCAAACTAATCAATCTCCTTAATAATTCATATTCTAACAAAAAAAGCACAAATATATCAAAGTAATATTGATTTTTCATCGAGAAAAAAAACTTTTGAATGATTATATTTTTTGAAGAATATAGTGTATAATTACTATCAAAATTATGCACATGATTGAAAGTATATAAGTAGCTGATATAAAGCCTTTTTATGTTACTTACAAAATATTCTGGGAAAAGGCAATAGAAGCTAATAATTCAAAATTGCTATCTGAAATCTATTTTCAGATAGAGGGAGCAAAACTTATTGTTTAATCTAACTTTTAGTTTCTAGAAATTTAGATAAATAACTATAGATTTAATACACTTTATTTTACTATTTCTCAATTCTGGAGAAATAGACTTAGATCCTCTCTTTATTCTTGACAACCTTGATTTAGGTAAAACTTGTAAATTAACTACAGATACTGATGATACTGATGATTTAAAGAGTAAGTTTGCAGATAATTACTGAATACATATTCTCCTATAGCTAAAAACAAAGTATTTTTCGATCAGTAATTATCCAAGCATGATATAAAAACAAATAATTGAGAAATTTTAGACTTTCAAAAGTAATTAGATATGTAGGTTTGAATTCTAAATATAACTGCAGTATAGTATAGATTGTCATGACCACAGTTAAAGATATTAGTGAACAAGGACTTTTAAAGGTATTACACCGTTTTTGCCCCACAGAAGTTGTTGGGGATGATGCTGCTATTGTGCCAATTCAACCCCACAAATCATTAGTAGTTACAACAGATACACTCGTTGATGGAGTACATTTTAGCGATCGCACCACTTCCCCTGAAGATGTCGGTTGGCGTAGCGCTGCTGCCAACTTATCCGACCTCGCAGCAATGGGTGCATTCCCTATTGGTATTACGATCGCACTCGGTCTCACTGGCGATACTCCCGTTACTTGGGTTGAAAAACTTTACCAAGGAATTTCTGAATGTCTACAACCATATAATACTCCTATAGTCGGTGGAGATATTGTGCGATCGCCTATCCGTACTATCTCAATTACTGCTTTCGGACAAATTGAACCTTCACAGACTATTCTTCGTTCAAATTGCCAACCCCAAAATGCGATCGTTGTTACTGGAGTACATGGAGCATCAAAAGCAGGGTTAGAATTATTACTGCATCCAGAACTAGGTGAATTTCTCACAGAAGCAGAACGTTCTTCCCTAATTTTAGATCATCAACGTCCTCGACCAAGGCTCGATCTTTTAACAAATTTATGGAATTGCTTATCTTTAAATAGTTCTAATAGTGTAGAGAAGAACCAAAACTCGGTCTTAGTAGGAGGAATGGACAGTAGTGATGGGCTAGCAGATGCGATCGTTCAGATGTGTCAAGCATCTCAGGTCGGAGCTAAGATCGATCGCAATCAAATTCCCATTCCTTCTTCTTTAACTAAACTTGTCTCACCCGAACAAGCATTAAAGTGGGCACTCTATGGAGGAGAAGATTTCGAGCTAGTATTATGCTTACCTCCAATTTGTGGCCAAGAATTAGTCAAAAAAATTGGAGTCGGTGCAGCCATAGTAGGTACAACCACAGACGACACCGACATCTTATTAATAGATAGCCAAGGAATTTACCCAAACGAGCAACTTACACTTAGCCAAGCATTTCAACATTTTTGAAAAAATTATTTATCTTGGGTTTTTAATTCAATTGCCAGAGAGTGAAAACTCAGACACACTAAGCAGGCCACTTCTGTGCGACAACTTCAGCCAAGTCTACAACACGCTGACTATAACCCCATTCATTATCATACCAAGCAATAACTTTCACCATATCGCCATCCATAACCATTGTCAGACTAGCATCTACAATAGAAGATGAATCATGACCACGAAAATCACAAGAAACCAAAGGCAAATCGCAGTATTCAATGATACCCTTCATTGGTCCATTAGCAGCTTCTTGTATAACTTCGTTAACTTGTTCAGTAAAAGTATTTTTCTCAACTTGAGCTACAAGGTCTACTACAGAAACGTTAGGAGTAGGTACCCGCATAGCAATACCATTTAACTTACCTTTCATTTCTGGAATTACCAGAGCCACTGCTTTAGCTGCACCTGTAGAAGTTGGCACAATATTTACAGCCGCTGCTCTAGCCCGCCGTACATCTCTGTGACTAGCATCCAAAATACGTTGGTCGCCAGTGTAACTATGAGTTGTGGTCATTGTACCTTTAATAATGCCAAAATTGTCATTTATCACTTTGACCACTGGAGCTAGACAGTTGGTTGTACAACTAGCATTGCTGACAATATCATAATCATCATGCTCATAATCTTGATGGTTAACACCTACCACGAAAGTACCAACTTTTCCACCCTTACCAGGAGCAGTAATTAAAACCTTTTTTGCTCCAGCTTGTAAATGCTTTGAGGCTCCTTCCTCAGTCACAAATACACCTGTAGCCTCTATAATTAGATCGATATTCCAGTCTGCCCATGGTAAATTTAAAGGATTACGGTCAGATACACACTTAATTGTTTTACCATTAACTGTGATGGAATTTTCATCCGTACTAATATCCACACCCTTTAATGTGCCCAACATTGAATCGTACTTTAGTAGATGAGCATTGGTTTTGGGGTCGGAAGTATCATTGATAGCAATAACATCAAGTTGGCTATCTGTACGAGTGAGCCAGCAACGTAAAAAATTTCGTCCAATCCGTCCAAAACCATTTATAGCAACTCTAATCACTTTTTACCTCCTAACAACAGCAATAATCATGTATAATTAAAGTTTTTGACAGTTTTAAATACTGAATTAATCCAGTTTCAGTGTTAACTAGCTATCAGCGCTTCAGCATTTTCCGTACCGGAATGCTCCGCAAACAGCTATCAGCTTTTTGACCTTGGGTTTATACTCCGGCAAATAATGCGCCGGATGGTTGAGTCGGGGTTGAAATCCTCGACTAGGGCATAAAAAAAACTCCTAATGCTGACTGCTGACTGCTGACTGCTGACTGCTGACTGCTATTTAATTGAGCCAAGCCCCGTGCTGCCCCACTGGGTGCTTTTTGGTAGTTCCAGATATTGATTTCAGGCTTAAACTCTACCTTACCTTCATCTCAGATCCCTAACTTTTTCAGAAGTGATATGAATTTTAGATAAGGAGAGCTTAAAAGAAAATTAATCTTGACCATTATCATACAGCAAAATGGTAATTTGGTAATTTTTTTGTAGGTTAATTACGATCCCTGCCATTAATCGAGTTAGCTATGGCATTAAATTTAAGTTTTTGTTCACAGCTTGTTGTATAAAGGAACCTATGTGGATGGGGTATAGAACTTGTGAGGATTTTTTGTCAAAAGTCAAAATTATAAAAGTCAAAAGTCTACATTGAAGTAGAAAAATTTTTCTGCTCCACTAATCAATCCTGGGACAGTTTAAGTAGTAAGAAGATATAGAAGCGAATAAAAAACTTTTGTTAAATAGTTTTATAGTAAGTTATTCATAACAAATTTTGTTTGCTCAATTTAAGTAAGTCAGAATTAGCAACCCATTAGTTATTGGACAACAAGTTACTGACTAACAACTAATGCTTGAATAGCAATCTAAACTGTGAATGATAATTCATAATTGATTTTGTCTAGTTAGGTTCTATAAATACTTATTCTTTTGTAAAAAATCCTGATAATTTATCCTTGATTAATTTTTCGAGGTATATCCGGAAAAAGACTGGCCAGTGGGTAAAGATTTGATAGAAAACAAACTCATTGCAAGTAATAGAGCTGATTAACTAAACTAACCAGTATTTTTGGTAAATTACTGCTAGACTCTATCTAAAAAAAAAAAATCCTGGTATGATATCGCGTGTTATGGGCACAGTGTGGTGTATAAGGAGTAATTAATGTCTATATATGTAGATTTCAGTGGTAGGCCGTTTCATTTTATTGGTATTGGAGGCATCGGAATGTCAGCTTTGGCTTACATTTTAGCCAAACGCAATTTACCAACTTATGGATCGGATCTAAAATCAAGCCATATAACAAAGCGTTTGCAAGCAATAGGAACCCATATATTTTGGGATCAAGATGCTAAAAATTTAGAACTATTTCAACAAATTTCTCAAGAGAAAAATTTATCTCCGTCAAACGACTTAAACTTAAATTTACCTCCCATCGATCTCCGTCTAAATGCAGAAGCATTAAAGAGGGAAAAGCGCAATGGTAGAATGGAGGATAACCAAGAAATTTCGGAGCTGCCACAAGTAATTTGTTCAACAGCAATTAATCAAACTAACTCTGAGTATAAAGCTGCAATTTCACTAGGATGTCCCATTTTACATCGCTCGGATCTATTAGCAGCTCTAATTCAAGAATATCAAAGCATCGCTGTAGCAGGAACTCATGGCAAAACTACAACTAGCAGTCTCATCGGATTTATGCTTCTAGAAACTGGTTTAGACCCCACTATTGTTATTGGTGGAGAAGTAGATGCTTGGGAAGGTAATGCTCGTTTAGGTAACAGTCCTTATCTAGTCGCAGAAGCAGATGAATCAGATGGCTCTCTGATTAAATTATCTGCACACATTGGTGTAGTAACAAATATCGAATTAGACCATCCAGATCATTATGAAAGTTTAGATCAGGTGGTTGAGACTTTTAAAGTATTTAAAGAAAATTGTCAAACTTTGGTAGGTTGTATAGACTGTTCTACAGTGAAAAACTTCCTCCAGCCAACTATTAGCTATAGCCTTGACTCAGATAGTAATGCAGATTATACAGTCGATTGTGTAGATTATCAATCTCATGTTACCTTAGCTCGTGTTTGGGAGCGGGGCCAAATTCTGGGAGAGTTACAGTTGGGGTTATTGGGTAAACATAACTTAAGTAATGCTTTAGCTGCTGTAGCAGTAGGCAGGTTACTAGGTTTAGAATTTCCTGCTATTGCTATGGCGATCGCTAAATTTGAAGGCGCTCATCGTCGATTTGAAAATCGCGGAGAGTGCAATGGTATTGTATTTATTGATGACTATGCTCATCATCCTAGTGAAGTTAGCGCAACTTTAGCTGCAGCTCGCTTACGAAAAAACAGTCAAAAAGTGACTACAAAATCTCACATATCTACAACAAGTTTATCTTTGACAAAACAAAATAACTCATCGCCGATCCAAAGAGTTGTTGCTATATTCCAACCTCATCGTCATAGTCGTACTCAAGCTTTTGTTTCAGAGTTTGCTAAATCATTTAATGATGCTGATATGGTAATTGTTACTGATATCTACAGTGCAGGAGAATCGCCATTGGGTAAAATTACTGGCCAACAAGTAGCGGAAGCAATTTCTGGTTATCATCAACAGGTTTATTATCAACCATCTTTAGAATCAGTAAGTAAATTTTTAAATGAAGTCTTAAGACCAGGAGATTTGGCAATATTTCTCGGTGCTGGCAACCTCAATAAAATTATTCCAGAGGTTATGGCATATTATCAAAAACCTCACTATCAGGTTGTATCTATTGAAACAGCTTATATAGAGGAACATTCAGTTGAGTTAGCTAACTCTTAAACAATATCTTTAAAATTACGATAATTCAAGTATTAGTTATGACAATGACTCTCCCTTATAACATAGCTAGTTCAGCTCAAAAGCCACAATATAAACCTATTCCACTACTGGGAACAGATTGTGTAATTAGGTCTAATGTTCCTTTAGCTCCTCTGACTTCTTTCCGAGTTGGAGGACCTGCTGAATGGTATGTCACACCAAAAAAATTAGATCAATTACAAGCAAGTTTTCAGTTTGCTCACTCTGAAGGACTACCAATTACTTTGCTAGGAGGAGGTTCCAATATGTTAGTGAGTGATAGTGGTTTACCAGGATTAGTTATTAGTAGTCGTAACCTCCGTTACATTAACTTTGAACAGGAAACAGGTCTTCTCACTGTAGGTGCTGGTGAATCATTACCACGCATTGCTTGGAAGGCAGCTAGAATGGGTTGGCAAGGTTTGGAGTGGGTTGTCGGTATCCCTGGTACTGTTGGTGGTGCTGTGGTAATGAATGCTGGGGCACAAGGAAAATGTATAGCTGATATATTAGTTAATGCCCATGTTATGTTGCCTGATGGTCGGATAGAAATTCTGTCTCCTCAAGATTTGGAATACAGCTATCGCCATTCTAGGCTACAAGGTAAGTCTATTTTGGTGGCTAAAGCTACTTTTCAGTTACAACCAGGGGAAAATCCTGCTTTAGTGACAGCTATCACTTCTGAAAATTTTAACAAGCGTAAGACTAGCCAACCTTATCATTTACCTAGTTGTGGTAGTGTTTTTCGCAATCCTGGGCCACAAGCTGCTGGTTGGTTAATTGAACAAACTGGTCTTAAGGGTTATCAAATAGGTATGGCCCAGGTAGCTCACCGTCATGCAAACTTTATTCTTAATTGTGGGGGAGCTACAGCTAACGATATTTTCCAATTGATATATCATGTTCAAGAACAGGTGGAAAAGCAATGGTCTTTTTTATTAAAACCAGAGGTAAAAATGATCGGAGATTTTTCAGGAGCACTAACTTTCTAATGTCAGTATACTAAACGGGTGCTTCTTGCTAGTTAAACAATCTAGTCAAGTACAAATTAGGTACACAAAATGGATAAAGTAACTAGGGGCAGCAACTTTCTAATACCAGTATACTAAACTTGTGCTTCTTGCTAGTTAAACAGTCTAGTTAAGTACAAATTAGGTACATAAAATGGATAAATCAACTTTAGATACAGAGTTTTTCTGTTAATTATTCAGATTTATAACTACAAGTAAATTACTATCAGGTTTCTATTAGTAATAGTCACTAAAATTGGCATAGTTTTCAGATTCCCCACCTTCTGAATTAATTACTATATTTTAGGCATTCTATGGTCTACAAACAGCTTTTAACTAATATTATTGCCAATTTATGGTATTGGGAAATCTTGAATAAATTAGGTCTGGAAATAGCAGGTTCGTCAAATTATTAATTTAATTAGGTACTAAAAATATATTGCAGTGTTATGATTTTTATGTAAAGATGCCATGATATTATATATTAAGGTAGGTGCGCATTTTTATCCGCTCCTACTAAAGCACAAAATCTAACTAGATTCTGTATAAATATATTGAGAATCTAGAAGAATTAAAATATGTGCTGCATAAATTATTAGAGACCTAATAATTTAATGGCAACAAACAAATAACAAATAAGACTTACCATAGAAGAGTAATAATTATGTCACAATCAGGAAAAGGCTTTAACTTCGGGTTAGGTAAAATGAAAGAACTAACAGAGGCTTTTAAAAAAGCTCAACAGGTTCAAGAAG
Organism: Okeania sp. SIO1H4; assembly: GCF_010672695.1. Lineage (NCBI taxonomy): Bacteria > Bacillati > Cyanobacteriota > Cyanophyceae > Oscillatoriales > Microcoleaceae > Okeania > Okeania sp. SIO1H4. The sequence goes on along the minus strand of NZ_JAAHGB010000006.1, from coordinate 75,610 downwards.
GAGCTAAACAACTTCAAGAAGATCTCGATAAATTAGAGGTTGAAGGGGTAGCAGGTGGTGGTTTAGTCAAGGTTTTTTTGAGTGGAAACCAAGAACCACGGCGAGTAGAAATTTCACCTGATGCACTAGGAGAAGGGGCAGAAGTAATTTCTGAATTGGTGACAGTAGCAATGCAAGACGCTTATAGTAAGTCTACTGCTACTATGCGCGAGCGCATGGAAGATTTGACAGGTGGTTTAAATATACCTGGACTTTCATAAAGTCAGAAGTCAGAAGTCAGAAGTCAGAAATCAGAAGTTGTTTTTGTAACGGGTATTTGAGCAAGCCTACAAAAACATTTTGCCTTAAAAGGCGGGGTTACGCGACCCAATTATTTTGATAATTTAAGTCTTAATAGCTAGGGCAGGTTTAAGTTAAGAACCAATGTATCGTAGACTAATAACTAACCTGTATCCTAGTCTTAATCATATTTATAAAATTGTCATTTCAGTTAGTCTCCTCCGGAGGAACTTCGGACTTCAGTATCTCTAGCTGTTTGCGCAGCATTCCGTAGGAAAACCTTATTTAAAACATAAGGAATATTCTCTTTCTCTTGGTCGATTGGATATGGCGTTAGCGGAGCGGCTCTGCAAGAGCGGGTCTCCTCCCCATGCCACCCTTCGGGAAGCTGCGCTAACGACCGCTTTTTATACTCTTAAAAAGGGAGGCTTGAAACAAAATTTTTTCTTTCAGAAGACTACTGCTAAAGTAATTATTTCAATCATTTAGATGAATTTTTATGATTAATTAATGAGGCTTGATATTAGCGATAAAAAACTTTCTTATCCTCTTCCTTCTTCCTTCTTGCTTTTTCCTTTTTCCTTCTTCAAGATTACCTATTTTTGATTAATTTATGGAATATAAATTATTATTTGTTTGTCTTGGTAATATCTGCCGTTCTCCATCAGCAGAAAATATTATGAATCATCTGATAGAAAAAGCTAATTTGAGCGGTCGTATAGTTTGTGATTCTGCTGGTACAGGAGGCTATCATATAGGTAGTCCACCTGATTCTAGGATGACTTATGCAGCTAAGATGCGAGGAATTACCCTTAAAGGTGCAGCTCGTAAATTTCAAGTAGAAGATTTTGATAATTTTGACTTAATCTTAACAATGGATAAGGATAATTATCGGGATGTACTGCGCTTAGATACTGCTGGTAAGTATCAGGATAAAGTCAAATTAATGTGTGGCTTTTGTAGGTATTTTGATGTGCAGGAAGTTCCCGATCCCTATTATGGTGGTCAGGATGGATTTGACCATGTGATTGAAATACTTTTAGATGCTTGTGAGGGACTTTTAGAGTATATTATTAATCAAAAAAAATAGCGGTCTATGAATGCTGAATTAGTCTAAATTTTTGGCAAAAAATCAACTCAAACTAACTAAATTTAAAATTAATTATTGATCTGCTGATTAAATCTAAAAGCATTTATATATAAAGGTTTTAGCTGTTTTAGGTTGAAAAAAATGCCTGGAAATCAGCTCTTCATACTCATGCATGGAGGGTATTTTAGGCGCATAGTTGGGCATAAAAATCATTCTTACAATTCTTACTTCTACCTCCTCTTAATTACCATTTTTCCTGTCTCCTGTCTCCTACTTCTACTGAAATACTTTTTCAGCAAACCCTAATTAGTCAAGTAATTTTCCATAGTAAAACGAACTAATTCAGCTCGATTATTAGTATTGGTTTTTCTAAATAAACTGCTGACATATTTTTCAATAGTTCTATGGCTTAAATGTAGGCGGTCGCCAATCTGAACATTAGAAAGACCATTAACTAAAAGACTCAAAACTTGTTGTTCTCGCTCAGTCAAACTAATCTTAGAATTGGCAATAACTGACTGAGATACTGCTTCTGAATAATGTGATTTAGATAGCTTTTCTGTCTGAGAATATTGGTTAAATATGGGTGAAATTTGGGCAATAAGAGCAGACCGCTCCAACAAAGACCGAACTATTGCTCCTAACTCTGGTAATTCAAAAGGTTTTGGTAAGTAAATATCACACCCCAAATTATAGCCTTTTACTCGTTCTTCTGTACTTGTATGGGCAGTTAAAAAAATCACAGGCAATAAACGAAAAATGGGACGCGATCGAACTTGTCGTACCAGGTCATAACCATTTATTTCTGGCATAGCAATATCAGTAATCATCAGGTGTGGCCGAGATTTCTCTAATAAATCCAAAGCTTGTTGACCATTTTCAGCTTTGACTACCGAGTAACCAGAAATCTCTATGTAATCACCAACACATAAACGAGTTCCCAAATCATCATCAACTACGAGAATTGTTAAGGGCATTGTTTAATGGGAATAGGGAAGTAAATTAACATTGGGAGTAGGGAAATACCTAGACTATTAGTAACTAAATTTTTATGCTTGTGAAGTTATCTCCTAGTGACATTCTCATGGTGCTGAACCTGGATGTACGCGTAGACTTCCCAAGATTATAATTATGTGGGTTGCTGTCCAACGCAACTTATTATCTTAGGTCAGAAAGCACCCACAAACTTACTTTACAGGCTATTTCCGGGCCCCATAGTCCTTGAGTTACTATATTCTCTGGTCCATGAGTAAAAACTATATCTGTTGCTGCACAATCTGGATGAGTCCAATAACCAACCCGAATGCTCTAGGCCAAATTAATACCTATAATACTTAATACTACTGATAGCTTACAGCTAAATTAACTGGTTGCCCAAGATTTCCATGAAAAACAATATTCTGTTGGTTAGCTGCCAAATGGCGCAAAATCTTATAGATGATTTCTATTTTGTCATCAGCACCTACTTTTTGGGCAATTTCTTCTAAAGATAGGGGAGAAACCTCTTGCTTGAGGACATTTACTACCTGTTGTTGTAACTCTAGCACTGTGGCCGCAGCTTTTTTACCTGCTTCTACTCCTGGTTGGTGATAGGCATTAATATTAACTAGAGAGCCATAAAAACTAACAGCTCTCTCATAAAGAGCAATTAAGGCCCCTACATTTTTAGGATTAACTTTGGGTATTGTAACTGTAATAGAATCTCGCTGATTTTCATAAAGTGCTTGTCTAGTACCTTGTAGAAAACCAGATAAGTAGTCACCAGAAGTTACTCCAGGTTCTACTTCGGGAGAAATACCTTGACGGTCTTCTAGAACTTCGATAAAGGTAAGAAAGAAATTAGGTACACCATCACGCAACTGTTGTACATAAGCGTGTTGGTCTGTGGAACCTTTATTACCATAAACTGCAATACCTTGGTTGACTATATTACCATCTAGGTCTTTTTCTTTGCCTAAAGATTCCATGACCAACTGCTGTAAATAACGGCTGAACATTAGCAGACTGTCTTTGTAGGGGAGAACTACCATATCTTTTTCCCCTCGTCCGTTACCTACGGCATACCAACTCAAAGCTAATAAAGCGGAGGGGTTGCCTTTAATATCATGTTTGCGAGTGGCTATGTCCATTTCTTTTGCCCCGTCTAGCATGGCCTGGATATCAATTCCTTGCAATGCTGCTGGTAGTAAACCAACGGAGGATAATTCAGAAGTACGTCCCCCTACCCAGTCTGCCATGGGGGTAATATTTAGCCATCCTTCAGATTTGGCAATTTTACCTAGTTTACTATCGGGGGTGGTAGTTGCGACGGCGTGGGGAGCAAAGTCTAGATTTTGAGCATCATAAGCTGCTTTGACTTCCATCATACCGTTGCGAGGTTCTGGCGTACCCCCTGACTTGGAGATGACTATGACTAGGGTACTTTTGAGGCGGTCTTTGAGTTTGTAGAGTACGCGGTCGATACCTGCAGGATCGGTATTGTCGATGAAATGTATTTGCATTGGTGGGTCATTTGGACTAAGGGCTTCGGCCACAAATTGAGGACCGAGAGCTGAACCACCGATACCAATGGACAGAATATCTGTAAATTTGGGGGCATTGGGAGGTTTGATTTCTCCACTATGGACTTTCTTGGCAAAAGTCTCTATCTGTTCGATAGTTTGGACAATTTCTTGTTTGATTTCGGGGGTGGGCGCAAGTTCTGGGGATCTCAGCCAGTAGTGGCCAACCATCCGGTTTTCGTCTGGGTTGGCGATCGCACCTTTTTCTAATTGCTCTATATCTTGGAAAGCTTTTTCAAATTTTGGCTTGATTGTTTCTAGAAAAGAATCGTCAAATTTAATGCGACTTATATCAACATAAAATTTTAATCCTTCATGGTAATAAAGCCAGTTAATATAGCGTTGCCAGAGTGCTTTTGAGTCCATAAAAATTACTGTATTTTTTGTTTTTTTTAGTCTGGTATCTATAGTTTAGAATATTAAATTTGTGGCTTTGGTAAAATACGGATAAATTTAAGAATTTGACCTGTTACTTCTATACCAATCAGGTATTTGTCCACAGTAAATCTGTAGAAAATAGCACTGGTTCCAAGTTGTCTTAATTCTGGTAGTTCTTGTAAGTAATTTATTTGACTGAATTTGAGAAAAACAAAATCATATATTTTTTTGTAGGCAGCAGTTTCTAAAGTTTTTAGGTCTTGGACAAAAGACCGAGCATAACGCACTTCTAGGTTCACAATAATATGGTTTTTTCTATATCTTAATTTATTATTATTGGTTATTTTTAGTTTGACTATCTTCTCGGTCAAAATACAATATTTGTATGGCTTCTTCTTTGGTTAATATATCTCCTGGTTTATGAGTTGTTTTAGATTGTTGAATAGCTTGTAGCATGAAGCTATCATAATAAAGTGTTTGTAAATATTCCCAACCTCTTTCTAGGTCTATATCAGACATTCTACTTATTAGAGAGTACAACTTACTTTTAAGAAAGTTAATTCTTTTTGAATTTACCATATATTTATCCTGATTTAATCCGGTTCAATTTTACTCAAAAATTGAGATTTTTCGGGGATGGAATAATTTTTTTTGGCTTTAGTTACTGAAGTTCCGTTGGAATCGTGGGTCAAAGTTATGTTTCTTTTTTTGATTACATTTACTACAGAGGGTTTGTAGGTTACTAATATCATTACTACCACCACTAGCTAGGGGGATAATATGGTCTATAGTAAGTTGTGTTTCTCTAGTAGTTTTACCACAACTTTTACAATGGTAGCGGTCGCGCTCGAATACATATTTTCTGACTGCTAAAGGAATGTTTATTCGGGGAGTTTTGCTCATAATTTATTTCTGATTAAATCTCTAATTTTTGTTAATTCAGTATGATTATATCACCAGTTAATAGTTTATTAAAATACTAACATTATCCCTGCCCTCGTTTGTGCAGCATGACAAACGGAAAGTCAGAAATAGGAAGTCACCAAGTCAGAAGTTTTTCCCCGTGATAATTTCGGTAATAATATCTCTATTTCTAGACGGATAAATAGGGTAACGCAACCCCCGCTATAAATTTTATTTTAGCGGTTGAAAATTAGTGGTAAGTAACAATCTCCCACTAATTTTAACTTCTGACTTTCGGTCTGAATGCTGCGCAAACACACTTCTGGTTCCTGACTTCTTGAATTTACTGTGGATATTCAGTTATAATAAATCTTTAAGCATAATGTTTTATTGATTGAATAATGCTAGCAAAAGATACTTACAAGAATACAGTTAAAATGCTTTAAATGCTTGAATTAAAGATGGGTTGACTATTCTAGTGCCGCTACGCGGAAGTCAAAAGTCAAAAGTCAAAAGTCAAAAGTATTGATTGGTAAGGCTTTTAGGATTTTTTAACTGGTCAGTTATTTCCGCCATCCTGCACTAGTCGCTTCTTATTTTCTACAATATTGAAGCTCCGGATGTCTTGACTGTGCTATTGGCAGATTTTTCTAGATAACTAAAACCTTATTCTTTCTTGAATTAGTTCATAAATCAGATGAAATTTGCAACCACTATAACAATTTTATTTGAATTTTGAAATATCCTAGACTTTTAGATAATAATACGAATTTTATAAATCTTAGCTACAAATAGCTAGTTTATTTCTTAGGAGTCAGGTAGGGAAGCTGTCGGATTAGCAACGTACAGAATGAATAGTTTCAATATCATTTATTAGGTCTTCAACAATTAATAATTAATAATTAATAATTAATAATTAACAATTACCTCTCTTTGAAAAGAAGAGGATTGACTAAAAGGAAAATTTTTTCTTTTCTCTTGGTCGATTGGATATGGCGAGGAGACCCGTTCTTACAGACCCGCTCCGAAGATCGCCATCCCACCCTTCGGGAAGCTCCGCTTTTTCCGTTTGTCATGCTCCGCAAACATGTCGCGCAGCGTTACCTGGACTTTTGTAAAAAAGTAAAATAGATTTAGCTCTATTCTATAATTAGAGCGAGTTATACCTGAGTCTACCCCCAGATTACCCCCAAGTCAGCTTGATGTTGAGCAAAATATTTCTTGATTCTGTTGTCACCAGCAAAAAAATTTGTAGGAAACACCACTCACAAATACTTCTAATGTCTCTGTAAAATTTGTCACAGCTTGGCGAGAATCACCCTTTCTCAAGCCTGCCATTAATTGTTGGTAAACAATGAAAGTATAGGCAACAAACACTCAGATCAAATGACGCATCATACTGGTTTGAGCTGTGAGTTGATCTTCTTTTCAACCCAACCATCCCTGAGCTTCCCGATCAAACTTTTCAATATAGTTTCTCTCACAAAAGGTTGTAAGTATCCATCCATTCTCCGGTCACACTTTTATATTGTTTATGTGTGATTAAATCATCAATTTCAGTCCCTTGAGATATATAACTATGATTGATGACGATCGCAATAGTTCTAGGACCAGTTAAACCTTTGGTTTCTACTTCTATGGTAGCTACCCAAACTGTTTTGGGTATATCTTGTTGTGATCGATCCTTCCAGCAAAATTATTTTCAGGTAAAGATATGCCTATTTCATCTCACCTTTTTTGTGATTGTNTGAGTCGATACAAGGACTTGGAGTTGGATTTAGACTTACTCTTACTCATATCTGCTGAGTGTAGTTTCGTGTACCATCTTGACTTCTTTATTTTTACCCTAAACATCATCTTTTGTGCAACAAAGCCAATGGAAATGTATAATTTTCAAATGCAGAAGGCGATCGCTAATAAAAGCAAATCTACTATGAGCGATCGTCTTTTTCCGTTATAAATAGGACTGATGCACGAAAACAAGAAACCGGGTTTATTGCCCTAATTGTTTTCAATCACTAAATTTTTTCGATAAACTCTGTTTCTGCCTAAGTCCCAAGAAATTCTCTTCCCTCCTGACTCCTATAAAAGTTTTCAAGCATTTATTTACCCTAAACCACAGCAGTTTCTAACATTTTAATTGTACCTCGATCGCTATCTATCTCCACCTCTACTCCTAATGGAACTGTAAATTTATCCCGAATATGACCGATCATTGTGCCATACCAAGCAGGAATTTCCAAAGGTCGAATATGATCTAACAAAACCTGCCATAAAGTTAACGTGGGAAAATCATCTTCCTCATCCAGACATCTAGTACATTGCGCAAAAACAAAACCCTCCAACTGCTGCAAAATGCCAGCTAAACTTAAATGAGTCAACATCCGGTCTACCCGATAAACATCCTCTCTTATCTCCTCCACAAACAAAATTTTCCCTCGCCAGTCTGGCAAAAAATTAGACCCCACCATCGCTGTTAACACAGACAAGTTCCCCCCCACCAGTTGCCCCCGTGCTTTTCCACCTGTAATAGTTTCCACAATATTCGTGGGAGGTTGCAAGGTCATCGCTTTTCCTTCAAACAGGATGCCTTTGAGATAACCAACAGAAAATTTATTCCAGGGAGATGTACCAAAGGGACCGTGAAATGTCACCAGACCACTGCGAGCATATATCGCCAATAACAGAGCAGTAATATCACTGTAACCAATGATAATTTTAGGATTTTTCCGAATTAAGTTATAGTCTAATAATGGCAAAATGCGACTACTACCCCAACCACCTGTGGTTGTTACCAATGCTTTGACCTCGTCATCCGCAAACATAGCATTAATATCCGCAGCGCGGTCTATATCTTTACCTGCTAAATATCCATATCTATCGAGAACGTGGGTGGCAACTTTTACTTTTAATTTTTGTTGCCCTAAAACCAAATTGACGTATTTGAGTTGATGTTTATCAATCATGGTGGCAGGACTAACTACTGCTACAGTGTCACCAATTTGAAGGCGGGGTGGTTTGAGGATAGGTTGGGGGGATATTGGTGAGGCAACCCGGAGCGATCGCTTATTTATCGCAGCGAGTTGAGTTGTCAATAAACCCAGACCTAGAAATTTTAAAAAGTAACGGCGATCGTTCATAAATATTGCAGCAGGAATAAAAAACATAATTTTCTTGATGATATTTTATAGTAAAAAGGAAAATTCATAGTTTGACAAAGGTATGAGAATTTGAAAATGTCTTAATCAAACCTTCAAATGCTATTTATTAGAGTTGTCGCTAAATAGAGGGAAAAAATCGTTCCAACCTAGGCAGAGCAATAATTCCCATACTTTTTGGTTGCCAATAGCTACAATCCTTACAGAACAAAGTTTTTGGGATTTTTTTAAGTGATAAAGCGACAAGTCTATGATATAAATCCATAGCATCATCATAACCCTCACGAATCCATTCTATTTTTGGGGTTGCACATTAAAGAATGATAATAGATTTGAAACTGTACATATATTGAGGAAAGAATTATCCAAAAATATCTACTTTTGGATTTCATCATTCCTGATTGTGCAACGCCCTATTTTTTATTACTAAAAACCCTGTTATAGCTCATTTTATCCAGCAATTTTAGTACCTCAGAAAATTACTTTTTTATATTTTCCCTTATGGGTTTAATATCAAATCCGCTCGGGTTCGGTATAAAAAAAATTTTCATCTTCATCCAAGAGCAAATGTTTCGCGCATTCTCTTCCCTCCTGACTCCTGACTCCTAGATTAACTATCTAATTATACCGATGCTACCGGATTTGATATAATACCCCACTGTCACTCTCGGTGCTAATGGGGTTTATAGGATGAGAATACTCATTAACCACATTCTTGCTCCTACTGACTACTTCTTCAAATTTGAGTATCTTTCTTAACTTAGCAATTATTCAAATTTAATTTAAACTTAAATCTTTATTTACTTTGACTTAACCATCTCCAGGTAAGAACTTATGTAAGAAGGAGTGAAAGCTAACTGCTTTTTCCATAATAAACAACCAATTATTTTTATCTGGAGATAGTTAGTCTAGATGGTACAAACTCTCATAGGATTTGCATCTTTACCCGCTGATACATTTGCTGATGGACCAGAATCAGGCGCAGATGTAGACACCACTCGTACTGGGCCTTTTCCTGGTCAACCTGTAGGTGGATGGAGTGGGGTACAGTTTGCTGACACTAATAGCTACTGGTTCATAGTAGATAGTCTTTTTGGTGGCAATTCTGATACTCTAGCTAGAATCTACAAAGTTAATCCCAATTTTACTGGTATTGAAGGGGGTGACGGTAGTGTTGAGCTAGAAGATTTTATCACCCTTCGCGATCCTAACAATCTAGTACCTTTTGAAATTCTTAACGAAAACGATCCTGAAAGACCTTTAACAGGTACAGATTTTGATACCGAAGCATTAGTTATTGATGAAAACGGCGATTTGTGGGTAGGAGACGAATACGGTCCCTATCTATTACACTTTGATAGTAATGGAGTTTTATTAGAAGCTCCTATTGCCACTCCTAATATTCCTCGACTAAATACTCTTAACGGGCAAATCCCTATTAATATCGGTCATCGTGGCGCTAGCGGTCCTCGACCAGAACATACTTTAGAAGGTTTCCGTTTAGCTTTAGAACAGGGTGCAGATTTTATTGAAACGGACTATGTGATGACCTCAGATGGAGTACCCATCGTTCGTCACGAACCATTGCTCAATAACACTACAAATATTCTGGATATTCTTGATGAGAACCCTGATTTTGCAGCTCGCGAAACGACTAAAACTATTGACGGAGTTGAATATGAAGGTTTATTTGCAGAAGACTTTACCCTAGAAGAAATCAAAACCCTACGCGCTCGACAACCTCGGGAGGAACGTAGCGATGAGTTTGATGACTTGTTTGAAATTCCCACGATGGCTGAAGTAATTCAGTTAGTTGAGGATTTTACAGCAGAAACAGGTGAGCAAGTTGGTATTGTTCACGAACTCAAACATAATAGCTACTTCGATAGCATTGGTTTGAATATAGAAGAAGCTACAGTAGATGTTTTGGTGGCAGAAGATTTTACAGATCCAGAACAAAACATTATTCAAACTTTTGAAATTGCACCTCTAATTAGTTTAGATCAGGAAATAATGCCAGATGCAGGAATTGACGTTCCTCTGCATCAACTTACTGGAGCAGCGACAGAAAACTTTAATCCAGGATTTTCCTTCCCTTACGATCTAATTAACAACTTTAGCGATCCTGATTTTACTGAGGATGATGCTCGTGAAGTTTACGGCGACTTGGTTGATATTATCGAGCTGAATGAAGAAACAGGATACGGCGATCTGTTAAAATTGCCTGAATTTTATGAGTTCATGGCAACCTACGCTGAAGCTGTTAACCCTTGGAAAAATACCATTTTACTGCCGGAAGGTTTGGATGAACCTGTCGATGGTGACGAAGATGGTAACGCTGAAATTAGGACCCAGTTAACAGGGGAAGTTTTTCCTCTAATTGATTTTGCACATGATGCAGAATTGCTAGTTAATGTATATACTCTACGGGATGAGGAACGCTATCTTACTTTAAACCCAGATGGTACTGTACAAACTCCGACACAAGAAGTAGAGGACTTAATCAATTTAGGTGTAGATGGTTTAATTGGTGACTTCCCAGAAACTATTGAGGAAGTGTTAGATCGCTTTTTCGCTGATGAAGTAAGAGCACCTCAAAATCCTGATGTAGAAGCAGGGGATGCTCTAGCAAATTTACGAGGTTCTCGCGGTTTTGAGGGTATTGGTTACAGTCCAGACGGAACTACACTTTATCCAATTTTAGAAGCGCCAGTAGATGGCGACCCAGAAAATTCTCTACGAATTTATGAATACGATATTGAGACTGGAACTTACGGCGACGAAATAGTAGGATTATATCCTCTAGATGATCCTGGCGATACTCCAACTTTCCAACTTGGAGATTTAACTCCTGTCAATGATACTCAGTTTATTGCCATTGAAAGGGACGATTTTCAAGCGGATGAAGCTTTCTTCAAGAAACTCTTTCTCATTGATATTTCCCAAGTAGATGAGAATGGTTTCGTCTCCAAAACTGAATTAGTTGACTTGTTAGATATTGACGATCCTAATGACCTTGATGGCAATGGCAGCAATAACTTTACTCTTCCTATTACCAGTATTGAGGATGTATTAGTATTTGACGAGGAAACAATTCTAGTTTCTGTAGACAATAACTATCCTTTCGGCGATTTTGCTACAGGACGACCCCCAGAATTAGATAATAATGAAATTATCTTAGTTCAACTAGACGAACCTCTTGACCTAGATCCACGACTAGGAATAAATGGGTTACCAGATCCAGAACCAATTTTCAACCCAGAAGCAGAACGTGCAGAAGTCAGAAGTATTGAATTTATTGGTGAAAGTAGTATTCCTGCTGCCTTCGATTTTGAAAGCACGGAAGTAGGTGGGTTTTCTGGTTTAACTTATGACGCTGACAACGGAGTTTATTACGCTATTTCTGATGACCGCAGCAATGTTAACCCTGGTCGTTACTACACCTTAGACATTAATCTCAATGGTGGTAATGGTCTAGATGTTAGCGTTGCAGAAGTAACTACTCTGTTGGATGAAAACGAAGATGTTTTTGAGGAAGAAAGTCTAGACCCCGAAGGTATTGTTTTAACCAGTGAAGGAACTGTATTCATTTCTTCGGAAGGCAATACAGAAGAATTAGTCAATCCTTTTGTTAATGAATTTGCTTTAACAGGAGAACAATTAAACGAACTAGAAATACCTCAAAAATTCCTGCCTACCGCCGATAACAGCAGTGGTATTCGGAATAATTTAGCTTTTGAAAGTTTAACTATCGATCCTCAAGAGCGCTTCCTCTATACCGGAATAGAAAATGCTCTCTTCCAAGACGGACCTGCTGCTGGTATCGACCAAACCAGTTTAGCAAGAATTATTCAATACGATCTAGCTACAGGGGAACCAACCGCTGAATTTGTTTACGAAACTGATAATGCTAATGCTCCTGCTGGCACTCCTGATAGCGTAGACCGTACTAACAGTCTTGCAGAGTTAGTAGCATTAGATAATTCAGGAACTTTCTTAGCTTTAGAAAGATATTTTGATGACAATGGTTTAAACCAAAACAAACTTTATCTAGCATCAGCTCAAAATGCTACCGATGTCAGTGACTTCGATAGTTTGGTCGGTCAAGATATTGTCGTTGCAGAGAAAGAACTGCTGGTAGATTTTAACGACATTGATACTAATTTTGATGGTCTGGATGATTTTGAAGGTTTAGCTCTAGGTCCCGTTTTACCCGATGGTCGTCAATCTTTAATTGTAGTTAGCGATAACGATTTCGACCCTGCTCAAGAAACTCAATTCTTTGCTTTTGCTCTTGACTTAGGTTTATCTCCAACCAGAAGCGATGACAGGTTAGTGGGTACTGAAGAAAGTGATAATATTGCTAGTTCTGGTGGGGATGATGTGATTGATGGTCGTGGTGGTAACGATAATCTCAATGCTGGTCGTGGTAATGATAAAGTATTTGGTAAGTCTGGCAATGACCTGTTAATAGGTCGCCCCGGTAACGATATTTTGTTGGGTGGCCCAGGGGAAGATACTTTAGAAGGAGGTATTGGTCGCGATCGCCTCAATGGTGGAGCAGGAAACGATGTACTCACAGGAGGCGGTGGTATCGACCGCTTTATCTTTAACACAAATCAACCATTTGATTCTAACGATATGGGTGTAGACACAATTACCGACTTCTCCACTACCCAGGGAGATATTATTCTGTTAGACCTTGGAACTTTCACTGCTATCAACAGTGAACCGGGAGAAGGTTTTAGCATTGACAGTGAATTTGTTACCGTTGCTAGCGATGGGGATGCGGTAACTGCTGATGCTGTTATTGTTTACAATGAGAATAATGGTAATTTGTTCTATAACCCTGATGGTGACACACCTGGTTTTGGCAGTGGCGGTCAATTTGCAACTTTGATAAATACTCCATTGTTAGAAACAGAAAATTTCTCGATCAGAAGTTAGGGCGTGTTTTATCGCTGAAGTCAAATGAATGGCTTTAATAGCAGTTTTGAGGTCTGAATTTATCTTTTTAGTCCAAGAGACATCTCCTTTGAAGAAGGAGACAGGAGACAGGAGACAGGAGACAGGAGAAAAATTACATGGGGATTCGCTCCCCCAAGTAATTTTGAACACCGTGTAGACGGTGGGGTATTAAACCCACAAAGAAAATGATAAAGTATCAGGACTTAGGCACTGACAATAGATGTAGGGTGTTGCTCAGTTAGGCTACCGCTAGCATACCCTACCAATAGCGTTCATTTGTAAGTCCTAGTATTTTAATTGCCCTTATTATTCGTAAGATTCTTTTTTCAAAGATGCTATCTTTTATGATATGATTTAATCAGCATTATACTATAAAAAATCAAAAATGGAATTAAAAAGAATACAATTAATATAGTGTAGAATACATATATAGGCAATAAAATTGGTAAAATCACCACAAATATAGCAATTTTACCGATAATTTCCAGAAAATTCTTCATATTCATCCGTTTTTTTTGAGCTTCTTTTTTTACCTTAATTGTTAATTGTTGGTAAATCATTTTCTTTTTGATTCTTTTTCTGGGAAAACATTGATTATATAGCGTTTTTACTGATCAAATTCTTTTGTTTTTCTTGAAATTCCTTTCTCACCTTAATTGTTGGCTTAATTATTGGTAACTCGTTTTCTTTTTTATCCATTTTATCTGAAAATATTGGTAATCATAAAATAGATTTAGATTTAGTATATAAACGCCCGGACAATCATAAGATTTTATACTGATTTTGTACGCAGTTGATAGAACAAGCTTTCATCAGTAATGGGGTTGATTTTATGATTAGCGATCCCGTACTTAATTGTACCTCACGTTTCTTGGGAACTGCTATATTATAACTAATATCAAATCCGTTTAATTGGACATAAAAAAAATCTTCAATCGTCATAACTACCCTCATCTTTGTAATTCTTTCTCCTCCTGACTCCTGTCTCCTGACTCCTGAGGACTCCTAACTTAACCATTCTATGGCTGTTTAACCGGATTTGATATAATGCCATTTCTCAAAAGTAATGTTATAAAGCTTTGTTGAGTTTATCCTGCGGATGAACTACACTAACACTTCGTTCTATAAAGGCCTAAATTTTTAGCTGTGTCGCTGCACTACGTCTGGATTTAATATTCCTTTAACAAACAGTCTCTAAATTGATGAATAGCATTAAATTTAAAAATGATATTACAGAATATATTTTCTCTCTTTGAGCTAATGATAAGATAGTAAATGATGAAGTAATTTCCTTCAAGATTGTGAACTAAAAATGTCTGAAAATAATTCTTTAATTGGTCAAACTCTCAGGCAACATTACAAAATTGTAGAACAATTAGGTTGTGGGGGTGGGTTTGGAGAAACTTATATTGCTGAAGATATAGATATACCAGCAAATCCCAAACCTCAGCGTGTTGTTAAACGGCTAAAACCAACAATTAAACATCAACAAGTCCAAAGATTATTCGAGCAAGAAGGTCAAATTCTTAACCGACTTAGTAGATACGATAAAATTCCTACTTTGTATGCTTATTTTGAGCATAATCAAGATTTTTATCTAGTTCAAGAACTGATAATAGGTCACGATTTAAGCACAGAAATGAGTCAGCCTTGGAATGAAGCTAAAGTGCTAAATTTTTTGTCAGAAATTTTAGAAGTTTTAGCTTTTGTACATCAAGATGAGGTAATTCATCGAGATATTAAACCAGGGAATATTATGCGGCGAGACCGCGACCAAAAATTAATGTTAATTGACTTTGGTGCAGTTAAAGAAGTAAGTAATATTGTAGTTAATTCTCAGGGAAAATCTAGTAGTACAATTGCAGTAGGTACTCCTGGTTATATGCCTGTGGAACAAGCACAAGGAAGACCACAATTTGCTAGTGATATTTATGCTGTGGGTATTACTGCAATTCAAGCTTTGACAGGAGTTACACCCAGGAATTTTATCCAAGATGAACTAGGTGAGATAGACTTGCAAAAATTAGTTCCTAATATCAGTGAAAAGTTAGCTAATTTTCTAACAAAAATGGTTAGGGTTAATTGGAAACAGCGTTACTCGGATGCTGCTGTAGCTTTACGAGCATTACAGGGTAATATTGAACCGATTTCTGGAATATTAAATTGGATTTTATTAAAGATAACTATTGGTTTGATTTGTCAGCATAAAAATTGCGATTTTAGTATTTTTCAAAGTTGTCTAGATTTTTTTGTAGACCGCCTTCAGCAAAATAGCACTTCTGTGAATTGTGAGCTTTACAAAACTGTTAGTATGTCGCTATTAAAGGCACAAGAAAAAATTGCTATTGAATATAGAAATCAGATTGGAGGTTCTTTTCCGACAATACTTCAATATTCACCATTTCATTCTGAGCAAAAACGAAAAAATTTGGGTTGGGTGAATCGTAAAATATCTAAGTTGAGAAGTGAATTTAAAAAAATCAATCAAACAAAATATGTTACAAATTTTCCTGAAGATATTAGTTGTTTGTTAATTCCTTTACCTCCTGTAGATGAAATTAAGAATTTATGCCAAAGTTTTATTCTGGTTTTACTCCAGGGAGATGAACCAGATGGATACTTAGAAAAGCTGCAAAGAGATGTGGGAGGTTTATTAAACTTAGTAGCTGTTAATTTCATGCAAGAAATGCGCGATAATCAAATAGTGAAAGAAATTTTTGAATGCGATTTTTTAGGAATAATTAATCAACAATTATCAGGAGATAAATTGACTCTAGAAGATTTAGAGAAGTCTCTCCAGAAAGTTAGATTAGAATTAACTGAATTAAGGATTCAGCAGGAAAAAGCAAAAACAATGATTATCTCGCCACCTATTAATTTTGGTGTGACACTACCAGGTAATTCACAAGTTGAAGAAGAAAGAAGGAAGGAGGAAGAAGGAAGAAGGAAGAAGGAAGAAGGAAGAAGGGAGAAAGAAAAATCTAATCACTTGACTTCTGAACAACAAAAAAAGACGAAGGAAAAAGAGTTATTATTGGATACTCCTTCTGGTCAAGTAGCACTTAATTCTCCCTTTTATGTAGAGCGATCGCCCATAGAGTCAGAGTGTTATGAAACTATTATGAATCCGGGAGCTTTGATTCGAGTTAAAGCACCTAGACAGATGGGAAAAACTTCTTTAATGAGTAGAATTTTGAATTATGCTGAACAGCAAGGATATTGCAAAGCTTGTTTAAATTTTCAGTCAGCAGATGAGGAATTTTTGACTAATCTTGATTTATTTTTAAAATGGTTTTGTGCCAGTATTACTGATGAATTGAATCTAGAAGAAAAACTGTCTGAATATTGGCAAGGAGTATTAGGAAGTAAAAATAAATGTACAAATTATTTTCAAAGATATCTACTATCAGAAATTTCAACTCCTTTAGTTTTAGGGTTAGATGAAGTAGACCAAGTTTTTCAACATCCAGAAATTGCTACTTCCTTTTTTGCTTTGCTCAGGACTTGGCATGAACGTGGTAAAAATGAAGCAGTTTGGCAAAAACTAAGGTTAGTAATTGTACATTCAAAAGAAGTATATATTCCTCTAAATATTAATCAGTCACCTTTTAATGTAGGTTTGCCCATAGAGTTACGAGAACTCAACTGGGAAGAAGTAGAAAATTTAGTCAAATTACATCATCTAGAATGGTCTTCAGAACAGATAAAAGAATTAATGGCAATGGTAGGAGGACATCCTTATTTAGTACGTCAAGCTCTCTATCAAATTGCCCGGGGAAGAATGACTTTAGAAAAGCTATTACAGGTCGCTCCGACAGAAGAAAGTCCCTATTGTGACCACCTACGCCGCCACTTAAATAATCTTGAAGAAAATCCAGAATTATTAACAGTAATTAAACAAATTATTACGATAAATTACCCTATACCTATAGGCACAAAAGAAGGATTCAAATTACGCAGTATGGGATTAGTAAAGTTTCAAGGTAATTTAGTCATGCCTCTATGTGAATTGTATCGGAAATATTTTAGCTATCGACTGTGAAGCCAAACTATAAAATCCCAAATTTATATCATGTCCTGATAATTAGTTATGAAAAAAACTATCCTTTCACTTGCAGAGCAAATCTCTTTTTTCTCCCTACTACCTACTCCCTACTAATTTATTTATAAGTATTCAACCGGACATGATATTAAATCTATGAATTTGTTGAAAAATACTAGATTTTCACCATTTTATCCTGTAGTTAGTCTATAAATAATGTATAGCAGAAAAAAGAAAGGTTTAGTTATCTAGGCGATTAGTTATCTAGGAGAGAAGGAACAATCTTGCGTTGTCTGAGTTTTAAGCTTTTGATATACCTGCGCCCTTTCCTTCGACTGCTATATTTACTAAATTAAACCAGGCAGCAATTGTCAAAATTAAATCTTTTTTATTCCATTTTTTTCAGACCTTTTTTCTCTCTCACCTATTCCCCATACCTACTTTTTTGTAAATTTTCTCAATCCAATTGGTATAAGACAATTTTGATAAATCATTATCTTTTTCTTTATGGGTTTAATACACCGTCTACAATTGGTTGGAGTTTGAGTCCCAATCTACTTCTTCCTTCTGGCTTCTTCCTTCTTCAACTCAGCTCTTGACAATGTACTGTCTGAATAAGATATTATTGTTTATATAACGAAAATACCATGATTATAAGTGCCTCAAATGTATTTATTTGATCCTAATAAAACCCTAGTTATAGTCCTGCAAATATGCTTTCGATCAAAAAATATTTATCCTCACTAAGCAATCAGCGGAAATTCGCAAGATTACTCAGAAGTACGCTGAGATTTATCTATAGTTTATTAGAAATTGCTACTATTTTACTCACTGTTATTTTCTTAATTTTAGGAATTATTTATATTGAAAACACCATAGAACAAAAAACACAGTGGGGTAAAGTTTTTCTAGAATCCCTTGAAGACTCGCAAATTCTAGGAACTATTGAAAATATTAGCATTGTCACAGCATTAGTTATTTACATTAGGTGGGGAAAAAAGAAATCCCATTATCAAGCTTGGCAGGTAATTGACTCTGCCCAAGGATTACAAATTAGCTATGCTAGAATCAAAGCGCTAGAAGAACTTGTAAAAGGAGGTGTTTGTTTAAAAGGTTTATCTTTACCTAAAACCAATTTAGACCAAGTTAATTTAGTAGATGTAGATTTTAAAGAAGCAAATCTTCAAGGAGCAAAACTTTTAGAAGCCAACCTTCGAGGAGGTAAATTTGAATTAACTCAATTACAAGGAGCTTTTCTCTGGGGAGCAAATCTTCAAGATACTTTCTTTCTTTTAACTCAACTTCAAAAAGCAAATTTTAGTTCAGCAAATCTAAAAAATGCCGATATGGAGGGAGTTAATCTCTTAGAAGCAAATTTACAAAAAGCGAATTTGGAGGGAGCTTATATACTAGGAAATCTTCAAGGTGTTGACTTACAAGAAGCAAATTTAAAAGGAGCAAATCTGCAAGGTTGTTATCTGAAAAACGCTAACTTTCAAAGTGCAAATTTGAAAGGAGCAAACTTACAAGAAGCAAATTTACAAGGAGCAAACTTTCACGATGCTAATCTACAAGATACCAACCTACAAAAAGTAAAAGGGTTGAATCCATTACAGATTAAATCTGCTAATAACTGGCAACAAGCTAAATATTCTAGAGAATTTTACTCTCAGCTAAATTTACCAGAAAAATGAAGGCAGAAGGCAGAAGGCATCCCCCCTTGCCCCCCTTTGAAAGGGGGGAGGAAGAAGGGAAAATTGCTTATGAATAGTCAACGACCGACCACTCCGTCTATAAAAATAGCAGTCCTAAATCATTTGTGATAATTTTATTGCTTTGGTATTCGTTATTCCCTGTTCCCTGTTCCCTGTTCCCTGTTCCCTAAAATCTATAATATCTCATAACTCAAATAAGATTGCTAAATAATATGAACAAAAGTCATATTCGGCTCAACAAAACCACAAGAGAATGGGTTATTTATGCGCCAAACCGAGGCAAACGTCCCCAGGATTTTCAACAAGAAAATATAGTACAGGAAAAAGTAGAAAGTCACTCTCCAGACTGCCCTTTTTGTACTGGTAATGAAGAGCGTCTAGGAGGTATTTTATTAGAGAAACAAAACCCAGAAAATACTAACTGGCAAGTGCGCGTTATTCCTAATAAATTTCCCGCTTTAACTCCTGAAGGAAATACCGATCGAAAATTAGAAGGAATTTATCTGACCATGCCTGGTTATGGTAGACATGAAGTAATTATTGAAAATGCCGACCATAGCAAAGATATTCCTACAATGTCTATCCAAGAAGTAGAGATTATAATTGATACTTACCATCAACGTTACATCGAACTTATGGAAATAGATGAAAGTATGATGGTCATTATATTTAGAAATCATGGTAAAAGAGCAGGAGCTTCTTTACGTCATCCCCATTCTCAAATTATTGCTACTAGCATTGTTCCCCAACATCGACGTTGGCAAGAAGAGGAAGCTCAAAGATATTATGATGAATTTGGGAGCTGTTTATACTGTGATATATTAGCATTTGAAAAACAAAATAAAACGCGAGTAATTGAGGAAAATTCATCTTTTTTAGCTTTTATTCCCTTTGCTGCTAAAGCACCTTTTGAAATCTGGATTATGCCAAAAGAACATCAAGGTGATTTTGGTAGTATTTCAGACCAAGAAAAATCAGATTTTGCATTAATTCTCAAAAATATTCTCACCAAATTATCAGAAAAATTAAACGACCCAGATTATAATTATGTAATTAACACTGCTGCTCGTTATAAAGCAGAAGAACCACAAGTACATTGGTATTGTTTAATTGAACCTCGACTTACCACACCGGCAGGTTTTGAAATTGCTTCTGGTATTAGAATTAATCCCTCCCTTCCAGAACTAGATGCAGAATTTTTAACCAGGGAATAGGGAACAGGGAACAGGGAACAGGGAATAGCGGCGCGACCCCGCGAGGTGCGACAGACGCATTTGGTACCGCACTCCTGTCAGGGAATAGTGGGAAAAACATTGTTCTGCCTTCTGCCCTCTGCCTTCCTTTTGAAGCTTTATTTCCCTCCTGCCTCCTGCCCTCTGCCTCCTGCCCTCTGCCTTCTAAGTTGATGCAGCAAGAGTAATAGCTCCCACAATAATTTGATGTTCTTGTATTTGAACTCTTTCGTGCAAAGTTTCTGGTGTATCGTCAGGCAAAATTGGTACAGCCGCCTGCATTAAAATTGGACCATTATCTACTTCTACATCTACTAAATGTACCGTACAACCAGTTATTTTTACTCCAGCTTCTAATGCTTGTTCGATAGCTTTAATACCTCGAAAACTAGGTAATAAACTGGGATGAATATTGATAACTTGATTAGGAAAAGCATCTATTAAAACCTTAGTAACAATTCGCATCCAACCCGCCATAATTACCCACTCTACATCATATTCTTGTAGAGTTTCAACAATTTTGCCGTCAAATTTTTCTCTATTTTTGTATTCTCGATGATTTAATAATATTGTCGGCACGCCCCATTTTTCTGCTCTTGTTTTAACCTTTGCTCCAGGATTATTATAAATCATTACCTGAACTTGAGCATTTAATTTTTGATTATTTATTGCCTCCATAATAGCCTCAAAATTACTACCATTCCCAGAGGCGAGAATTCCTAATTTCAAAGGAGAATTTTTTGCCGAAAAATTCTCAGGAATAGCTGGAGAAATTAGAAAAGAATTAGAATTAAGTTGTTGAGATTCAGTTGTCATTTTTGCAAGTTAAATAGTGGGAATTGTTTAGATTATATAGCAGAAGGAAGAAGGAAGAGGGAAGAAGTAAGAAGGAAGAAGGAAGAAGGAAAAAGGAAGAAGTAATAACTGCTGCTCCCGTAATGTTTACAGCAAAGAGGAATATCTGGCACGGGAGCAAGATGCTCCCACTGTTCTCGTAACAAACATGGCCGAGAAGGAAGAAGAAAGAGAGAAGAGGAATAACTGCTACTCCCGTAATGTTTACAGCAAAGAGGAATACTTGGCACTCCCCATCTCCCCTACTCCCCGCTTTCCTGCGATACAATATTTACAAATGACAGGAACTGTCCAATAGCTAAAAGTCTTATATTATCAGCAATTTATTCCTCCTGTTGCCTGCGCACAGCGCTATATCAAACAACTCCCAAATCATATTGGAGGTATAATGGTTTATCAATCTGAAAAGTCTTGTAAAACTGGAGCGATCACTTCTTTCAAGATGCCCTAAATTCTTAAAATTTCAGTTCATTTTTCTCCAAGAAAATATTCTTGAATAATGTAAGTAATTACTGGACAAAAAGGGATGTACTTACCTTGATTATCCAATTTATCAAAACTATCTAGTAATTCCTTGAATTCTGATTTTTCAAGATTTTCTACAACTTCTAATATACCATCAATTGCTGCTTTACGCATTGCATTCAACTTATCAATATCTAATCCTAATTTATCAATTGTTTTCAGAGCAATTTCTTTTTCTTTTTTATCTAAAACATTAGTGGGTAAAATTTCTCCAGAACCAGTATAGCGAAAAAAATCACCACAGTTAGGTTCTAAAGGGGAAACCATCAACTTTTCTTCATACCAATCTGCTTTTTTGACACCACAATGGGGAGGTTCTTTTTTTTCTCTTTCACGTTGGCACGATGCTAATAAATTATTATAATTTAGCTGCTCTTCTGAAAAAATGCTACGGGGTTTGAGGTGTTCTATATGACTATTTTCCTTATCAATTTCCATGCCACAGTAACAACAAATATAACCCTGTTCCTCAAGTAATTTTTGATGAATATTAGTTTTTTCTTTGCTCCTTAAATCATTATAAGTAGGTTGCCAATCTTCATTGGCAGACGCTTTAAATTTTGCTAAATCTTCAGGTTCATCACCCTTTTTTATATACTTCACTTATTCAAAATCTCCCGCCGACGCATCAATATATCTGCTCTGACAAATTCTGGTTCATCAGTACCTATTTCTTTCTCAATTTCTAGCCGTAGTTGTCTAGCTGACTCAAGATTTCCACTATCTATTAATCGAAATAATTCCATCAATTTTTCCTTGATTTGTTGTGGACGTTCGGAAACTTTCATCAAGTCTTCTAAAATACGATTACTATCTCTACCGAACGAACTAGAAGGATGTTTGACAACAATATTATCATCTATTTTTTCTAAAATATAAACGCTATTCGGTTTGATTTGACTGATAACTTGTGGGGAATGAGTAGTAATAATAAATTGACAGTTAGGAAATGTTTCTGTTAGTTTAGGAATTACTTCACGCTGCCAAGCAGGATGTAAATGTTGTTCAATTTCATCTATTAATACCACACTATTTGCTTTTAAGGGATCGCCTAAACTTGGATTAGCTATTGCTAAACGTCTGGCTAAGTCACCTACTAATGTTAATAAGCTTTTTTCTCCATCAGATAGTTGTTGAATATCAAGTTCTTGGTCTTGTTTTTTTATTGTCATTCTTGGGTAAGGTTTGCGACGGACTCTAATATCAGAAAAGTCATTTTTTCCTAATATAGAATAGATAGATTTTCTGACTGCTTCAAGTTGGCGATCGCGATATTTTATATCATCTCGAAGTTCTTCATTTTCGGTTTCTTCTATTACTCTAAACCATTTGAAAAAGCTATCAAAATTAATTTGTATTCCATCAAGTGCTTGTTCATAACCATCAACTTGTTTGAAAGAGTAGTCTTCAACTTCAATTTCTAAAGGTACACTAAGTACAGAACGATTAACAGGATAGTAAACAATTAGAGGAATATCAAGTTGAGAATTATTTTTCAATTTAGTACGAATATCATCTACTATTGATGGTGATTTTATAGATATTCCCCAACCTCCACCGTTGTTTTGAGCTAAACCTATTTGATTTTCTAAACCATCAATTGAAAAGATAATTTCACAGTCAGTTGTTTCATATCCATTTTTAATATCCTCTTCGCTAAAACGTCTTCCTTTTGATTTATCTATAAAATCATCTAAAGCTAAATCCTGTATTGTCCTTTTTGGTTCATACTGAATTCTAGATAAAAGCCAAGAAAAGAGAATTGCTATACAATCTAAAATACTAGATTTCCCTACTCCATTAATTCCAATAAATACAGTAGGTTCTGTAGTAACAAAATCAATAGTTAAATTCTTTATTCCTCTAAAACAATTAATTTCTAAACGTTTAATTTTCATCAGTTATAAAATAGAAGTTTTCATATAGTCATCATATAAAATTCAGATAATTAGTATATCCAAGTCATTGCGACGGTCACTCCGTGGAAGGAAGCAATCTCCTAAAACCTTGAGATTTTTTCCTATCGTCGCAATGACGAATCGCACACCAGATTCTATATCAGAAATAATTCGTGAAAAAAAAATTGTAGGCATTCAGTCCCCAAACCCAAATGAGATTTGAAAACCAAACTCCTACAAGCAAATACTATAACATAACTCCAGTAGGGCGTATTAATGAAATGTAATGCACTGCCTATCCTTAATATTTCGGTGCGTTACACTCCGCTAAGATACCCTACTTCTCCCCCCTTTCAAAGGCAGCAGGGGGGTATATTACCCTCTAATAATAAAGTCTTCAACTTCAAGCAATGCTCCATTACTCAAAGTGGCGAACTGAGCGCCATCACCAAAACCACCAGCATTACCATTAGGGTTGTAGAATAAAGCACCATTATTACTGTTGTAAACAATAACTGCTTCAGAAGTTGCAGCAGCATTATTACTGGTAACAGTGGTAAATTCTGTTGCGATACTGTTAATGGCAGTAAATGTAGTTCGATCCAACAGAATTTTATCTTGACCGACAACAAAATCAGTAATTTCATCCACACCAATATCATCAGCATCAAATTCCTGATTTGTGGCAAAGATAAAACGGTCAATACTAGCACCACCAGATAGAGTGTCGTTTCCACTTCCACCATTGAGGCGATCGCGTCCTTGACCACCATTCATCTCATCGTCCCCATCCCCTCCAAAGAGATGGTCAAAACCAAGACGACCTTCTAAAACATCATCGCCATCCTGACCATAGAGGGAATCATTACCACGACTGCCAATAATTGAGTCGTCACCACCACCACCAACAAGAGTGTCATCTCCTGCTAGACCTGTGATGGTATCATCTCCAAAGTTGCCGTTGAGAGGTTCATCTTCTGGAGTACCAAAAATTTCTTGAGCAACTGCATCAACAATAGTGACTTGAGCAACTTGGTTTTCTGCATCAACTACATAGTCTTCTGTTTCTATCAACTCAATAGTTGTAGTTTCTTCTCCTTCCGACTCCTCATCCGGAATAGTTGTCCAGGTAACTGTTGCCGTAGTTGCCCCTTCGTCAACAGTAATAGCGGAACGTGAGAGTTCATCCCCTGCTGCTTGGAGTTGTTCTAGGTTAGAAGCATTGGTTAACTCAGGAGGAAATTCAATATCGCCAAAAGCATCATCAGCATCTGTTTCTGACCAAATTACCTGTAAACCTCCTGCTGGAGCAGCTTCACTTAAATTGAAAGTTAGGGTATATTGACCTGCGTTTTCACTAACAGTTTCCGGTTCAACGTTAATACTTACTGTCGGGATATTGACATTTATTTGCCGAGGGTTATAACTGAAACTGTCAATTTCCAGAGGTTCTTCAAAAGCATTAGCAACATTTTCCCAGGGGATAAATTTAAAGTTGGTATTGAAGTTTTGAATTTCTCCATCTTCTGGATCTTGTAGAACTGCTTCTGGTTCATTTGCTCCGTCTTGAATTACTAATAAACCGTTGGGGAAATTGTTACCTAAAGGTACGTTAATTACATCTGCACCATCAGATTCTTCCGCTCCATCAATATTGGCAAAATCTCCTACAAAGAAGTTACCAATATATTCATTATCTCCTTCCCGTTCATAAACAGCAAAAGTATTATCTCCCTGACTAGAAGCTAGTAAATAACCATTACCATTCTCAGCATAATAAATAGTTAAACCTTCTACATCCGCTTCAATATTTTCACCAACTTCATCAACTAAAGTTCTTTCATTACTACCATCAACTTCTGCATCAAATTTCCAAATTCCGAAGTTTTCTTGACCAGCATAAAGGAATCCTAATTCTTGGTCTACTACCATTCCTTCAACTTGAGCATCATCCAGTTCTCCACCTTCTGGAATAGGTACATCTAGACGACGAACTTCTGTGGCACTTACCGTTCCATCTTCGTTACTTGTTAACTCTAATTGAGCAATTTGGTCGCCATCTCGCTGACTAACATAAGCGTAAGTTTCCCCAGTATTAGGATTAGTATAAGTTGCTAAACCATAAGCTGTTTGTTCCCCATCATCTATGCCAAAAATTGAAGCTGCGGGGTCGCTAAGATTAGCAGCAGTAATATTAGTAAGTTGACGAGTTTGAGGGTCAATACTCCAAATTGCTAAAGTATCATTTTCTCGGTCAGTTGCTACTGCCAAGTCAACCGTTTTATCTCCTATTTGGAAGTTATAAACAATATCGACATTGTTATAACGAATATCCCCAGGAGTATCAGGAGAAATTTCTTGTAAAACTTCACCGTTTAAATCGTAAACTTCTAAACCAGCATCTTTTAATGTACTAATAACTAAACTTTGGTTGGGGTTATTAGGATGAACATAAATTGCTGGATCATCTGAATCAATACCTGTTTCAATTCTGTTCGTGTCTGGAGTTTCAACAGTAGGAGAAACAGCAGGAATACTATCAATATCTAGGGAGAAACCTAAAAATTGAGTAACTTGAGGAGTTACATCATTAAAATTATTATCACTAACTACCACTAAAGATTGAGACCCATCTGGCAAAACAGGTCCGAATGTCATCCCCTCATCATTATCTAAAGTAATGCCTAAATCTGCAAAATCTAGTAATAGTCGTTTTTCTGCTACAGCATCAACATCAAATAACGCTCCATCGGGGTCATCTGGATTAATTAAACCGTCAAAATCTTGGATATTAGTTGTATTTTGTAACTGAACTTCGTAGAGACGGATATTATTACCAACTCCAACAGCAAAAGACCTTTCCAAAGCTAATAAAGTATCGCTATTATCAAGGGCAAGTAATTCAACTAAGCCATTATCAGCAAAACCATCTTCTGGGTCTGGAGCAACAGGAATAGGGTCAACAAAATAGAGAAATTCTTTAATAGCTTCCCCGGTTTCTAAATCATATTTAATAATCCGAGAAGCACTGTCATTTTCCAGAGTAGGACGTTCGCCATCTTGTACTAAAGCACTTTCTGTTGCTGTGTAGAGAAAACGTTTGTCAGGAGTAATTGTTAAACTCTCAAATGCCTGATTATTTCTGATGCCTTGAGTACCATCATTATTAGGTAAAAATTTATCTGGAATTGTCAACTCATTTAATTGTTCTCCTCCTAAAGAAAATTGATTAACAAATGGGTCGATACCCTCATTAACATTTCCTTCCGAAGATATGAATAAATTCTCACCATTAAAAGCAATTCCTTCCGGGTCAACACCATTTTCAGGAAATGGTACTCCATTATTATTTAATAGAGTAGTAAAATCTATAAATTCAACATCTCCATCATCAAGACTCCCATCACTCCAATCAATATCAACAGTATAAAAACGGGCATCATTATTCTGACTCCGGTCATCAGAAATAGCATAATAAATTCCCGAACCTTTATCATAACTAATACCAGAAATACCACCTACTTCTGTACCTTGAAAATCCAACCCAGTCTCAAATTCTACCCCCCCAATAAACTCAATATTTGTGACAGTTTTACGATTTTCATTAGTCACATCTGCCCAAACCAAACGATGGTCTGAACTAGGAAAAGGAAAGTCTCCCACTAAGTCAAATAAAGAGTCATTTTCCTCCGGCCAAAAAACAGCAGCATCAACTATTTCTTGGTCTATTGAAGGCAAAACATAATCAACTCGTAAATTTCCAGAAGTACCAGGCGCATCATTAAAATCTGCCGTATCAAAAGCAGGGTTGCCTCCATGATTTGCACTTTCTTCCCCTTGACGGTTTGTAGCATCAATTCCCCCATTACTACCAGGAGTTACTGAAGTATTCACCAGAGGATTTTCTAATAATTGATTAATAGCATTATTGAAACTATCTCCATCAACTGGGTCAGCATTTTGGTCTCCCATAATAACAAAAGAATTACCAGCTGCTAAACCACCAAAATTTCCGGCATCATCATAAATATAATCTCCTTCTCCAGGAGTAACATAATCTGCCCAAAACCGAATTTCATCGTGATTTCTTCTGCCATTTCTATCTTCCTCCCCATCAAAAACTGGTGGAGTAGGATGACTAACTAAAACATGAATTATTTCCCCATTCACATTTATCGGCACATCCCAATGACTCTTAGAAGAAAGACGAAATACCTCTAATTCTTCCTCCGAATACCAATCATTAGGTTCCGGTGTATCCAGATTATCCGGTAATAATGCACCTGGCATATCTTTCCAGAGAAAGTTTTGAAAAGTTCTTACTTCCTCTTCAACAATAGGATATTTTGAATATAAAACCATTCCGAATTGACCGGGAAAATTGCCAAAACCAAAAGCATCATTCCCATAACCAAATTCACCCGGTGTTGTGACTATTTCCTCATTATTATCTAGGTCAAAACCAGAAGAAATACCTGTATTAGAAGGATCAAAATATACGAAAGGATATTCTACAGGATTTACTCCATTTTGACTTACTTCTAAATAGTTATCTCGGAATAATTGGGCAGCAGTTCCTTCTGAGTCAAAGTCAAATTCATTAACTAATAAAACATCAGGATTGACTCTTTGAATAATTTTTGCTACTGTCTTTCCTTGTTCGTTTTGTTCTGTAGAAATATCTGTGATTAATTGACCTTCTTCGTTGCGGTTTAGAGATGCGTTGAAGGTGGCAAAGCGGATTGGATTTGGCATAAACTAGAAACCCTTGAAATTAATTAGACTCATAACCGTAATGGGATTTTATAGGTTCTAATTTAAGTTTTGTTTATGTTTAGGTTAAGTGTTGTTTATTGGTATAGTGTAAAAAATTTTCAATCTAGATAGTTGACTGTATTTTTGATTGTGGTGATTCAATTAATTATAATAAAATACTTGTCTGTAGTTTTGCTCTAACTCCTGACACCAATTTCATAAAATATTGCTACAGTCACGGCACAGGGAACAGGGAATAGGGAATAGGTATGGAGGGAAAGAAAAACAGAAATATTAAAGAGGAAAAAAGGTTGAATTGTTAGAATTTATGGGATTTATATTTTTGGCGTTGCTGAATCAAGGGATGAATATTTTTTAAACAGGTAAATTTCATCCTTAATACTTCTTTTTTGTCCAAGCATACAATTCATCCTACAAATATGCAACGCCTCTCCTTCTATTCCTCTTTCTTCTTCTTTCTTCCCTCCTGACTCCTGACTCCTGACTCCTGACTCCTAAGTAATTAAGGTTAATATCATACACGCTATTCAGCAACGCCATATTTTTTTATTGTAGGAATAAATCACAAACTAAGATGTAACTACCTTTTTTGAATTTGGTATTAAATACTTAAATCGTAGGAAAAGATTTGGGTTAAAGTTTAATTTGATATAGCAATTCCTATACTGGTAAGGTACAAAATTCGTTTTTTCTACTGACTCCTGAGTTCTGACTCCTCCGTCGTTATTTATAACTGTTCAACCGGACATGATATTACTTTTAGTTTTCCCTTGAACGCGCTCGTCATCATTCACACAGAAATTATCAATTATTTCCCCTACTGCCTACTACCTACTCCCTCTTTTCTGCGGAATATCGCTAATTTATAAATACTGGCTCTTGACATTATCTCAATTAAAGGATATGTTCGAGTTAATTTGGTTATACTAGGCTAAATTTTTGCCATAATTTATTCTTTATCAAAATAATTGGGTCTAAAAACCCCGCCTTGATTGGCAAAATGTTTTTGGAGACTTGCTCAAATCTCCGTTACAAAAACAACTTCTGACTTCGTTAAAATGAGGAATAATATTCAAGAAAATGAATCCAACAATAGAACTTTTTTGCTTTCAAGGTAGTCTTTTTGCTTGGCGAGTACACCTGGCCTTAGTAATTCATAATGTTGATTATGTCTCTCATTATTTAGACCCATCAACAGGAGAACATAAACAACCCGATTATCTAGCTTTAAATCCTCGTGGTAAAGTGCCATTACTAAAACATGGGGAATTATTTGTGCGTGAATCTATAGCAATTTTAGTATATTTAGATTCTCTCTATCCTGAGTGGCAACTTTTTGGCAATACTAGCCAAGAGAAAGCAATAATTTGGCAACAGGTATGTGAAGTTGAAAATGTAATTGTGCCTTCTTTACTTCAGCTTATCCCTCCAATTTTCTTTGGAGGTTTAGCAGAAAAAGAGAAGGAAGTTGTTGAAAATTTCCAGAAATTAAAAGCAGAATTTACCATACTCAATGATGAGGTTTTAGCAGATAAAAATTGGTTGGCAGGCAATCGATTATCTGCTGCGGATATTGCCATTTATCCTATTTTTAAATTTGTCGAAAAATTAGCAGCTCAGGAAGATGTAAGTAAATTAAACATAGACATCTTACCTATAGAGAAAAAATATCCAAAATTAGGAGATTTGCTACAAAAGATTGATGAAATGCCTAATGTTGATAGTCTTTATCCTCCTGACTGGCGTTGAAGCAGAAAGTAGGCAAGAAGTGTTCGTAAATATAGTTGATTAAATAAACCAGAATTTACCCAGAAACCGGGTTTCTCTACGAAACTTGCCTGTATGACAGCCAATTTGATATAATTCACTTTAGGTTGCTAACATTAACAATGTTGGTTTTATCCTAACTGATAAGCTCCGCTAAAACTATTGTTCTACCCAACCTATCGATAATAAAAAAGGCAGAAGTCAGAAGGCAGAAGGAAACAAAAGGTTAGAAGGAATAAAGTTTTTTTATCACTGATTATCCAGACATGATATAACTGATAATACTTCAACCTTATGCTTACTTCAAAAACCATTACCAATTAAAATAAATGGTGCCCAATAATAAGGATGATTAAACTCACTTTTAATCATCGCAATTTGTGCTTTTTGTATAGACCCAGCCTGATTTTTACCACTCTTTAAAGCTGTATAAAAATCATTCATAAATTCAGAAGTACCCCGATCATCTACTTGCCATAAAGTTGCTAAACTTGCTGCCGCACCCGCAACTTGCATTTGATAACCAAAACCTAGAATTTCTGAACCATCTCCTAGTAGTTTTCCTTTACCAGTTTCACAAGCGCTCAAAACCACTAATTCTACACCATATAAATTCCACTTTTCTACTTCTCGTAAACTAGCTAGTTCCCCATCTCCATATAATATAAAAGAATCTTCTGGACTGCCATTAACAAAAGCAGAATGAGTAGCAAAATGTATTAAGCTATGACTACCCATCCTTAATTCCATAAATTGTTTAGTAAAATCATCTCCTAATAATTTCTTGGTTTGAGGAAATATACTAGCTAGCTTTTCTACCTCTACTTTTGCAAAAGGCAAACCTTCAAACTCAAACTGTCTTTTGCCAATTGCAAAGTTATAATTTCCTTCAGTTAAAGCACCTGCCAAAATTCGGATATTTCTATTTCTCCTTGGAGTTAAATCCATAATACTTGCAGCAGTAATATGATTGATTTTAAACCTCTCTGTCAGCCATTTTTCTCCATCATATAAAGCTGCTAAAGGAATATAACGGAGCTTCCCATCTGGTGCATAAATAATAGTTTTAACTCTATTAATTTTTAGGTCATTTTCTATTGGCTTAATTAACCAATTATAAAGTTTTAATCCAGCTTTAGCAACTCTAGAATCAAAGATATTATTAACTTTTCGTCTATCAATTAATCCTACTTTAAATGTCAAAAGCACTCGTTCAAATTCTTCCTGATTAACTAACACTGTATGATGAACTGGGGGAGAATTAGCAGTAACTAAAATTAATTCCAGGCGATCTTCTAAAATTAAGGGATATAAGACTACTGCATTTTCTTTGTTATGTTCTTTTAGTTCAGACTGTAACAAAACTAACATTTCAGGGGTAAGTTTTTGACTCTTAGATTGCTTCTTTATTTCTGAGCTAACCTCTGTTATTTCATCACTACGAATGAAATCGTGAATAGCAACTAATTTTTCTAATGAAATATTCTGATTTTTCTCGTCAGTTGTGCCTATGTTATCTAAGAAATTAGTATATTTTTCTATAAAAATATTTTCCAGTTTAAGCATAATAACTTCATTGGATTTATCATCAGCTTTGATACCTCCCATATACTCAAATACTTCTTGTACTTTCAACAAATCAAGAATTTGATGCGATTCTATGGCTCTTTTTTGCTCGAGCAATAAATCAGCTAAATCCCGATAAATGTCAGTAACAGTACCGTCTAAATAATCCTTTTGTTCCTCTACTGGTAAAACCTGTAAATCTTTGCGGATTTTTTCTGTAATATTAATTGATTGTTTATAAAATATTATTGCTAATTCTGGTCGATCATTTTTTGCTAATAATTTTCCTATATCAGCAAGGGTAATTCTTTCTCTATTTTGGTTTTCAAGTTGTCGATCGAGAATTAAAGTATGAGTCAAAAATTCTAGAGATTCAGAATACTGACCGGACTCTCGATACACTATACCAATATTATGAACAGAGGCAGATTTACCTTCCCGATCGCCTAACTCTTCCCAAATAACTAATGCTTGTTGATGGGATTCTAATGCTTGGGAATATTTTTCCTGTTCTCGATAAATTACACCTATATTATCTATAGTTATTGCTATATTTAAACGGTCTTGATTTTCTTCATAAACTTCTAAAGCTTGTTGATAAAACTTTAAAGCCTTAGAAAACTCTTCTAAGTGGCGATAAATTGCTCCAATATATGTTAAAACCTTAGCTTTGTTTTGGGGATTATTCTGTAAAACTTTCTGATAAAAATCTATAGCTTGTTTATAGCGACCTAACCTTGAATTAACTAAGCCAAGATTACTTAAAATTGCAGTAAGATTGACATTATCCTTTTCCTTTTTAGCCATTTCTAAAGCTTCTTCATAAAACTCTATAGCTTTTGGATATTTACCTTGGCGATCGTAGATAACACCTATTTTATTTAAAGTGCTACTAATAGCAGTAGTATCGCGCAGTTGCCTACGCATTTTCAGTGCTTTATTGAATGATGCTAATGCTTGGGGATATTGACTTAGGTGAGAATAAACTGTACCAATATTATGTAGGATGACAGCAATTTGCTCTGTATCGCCTAACTGTTGACGAATTTCCAAAGCTTGCTGATAATTTTCTAAAGCTTTCTGATACTGCTGCAGTTGTCGATCGATGCTGGCCATACTGTAGAGGGTGCTGCTGATATTAAGGCGATAGAACTCCGTTCCGCTATCGCGAACGCCCTGTTGAGTATGAATATCTAGGAGTTGCTGCAAAGTTTCTAAGGCCGTTTTTAATTCCCCATTTTCAAGTTTTTGTTTAGCTTTCTTATCAAGTTCCTGTGCTTGAGTTTGTAGGTTTTCTTGAGTCAGGCGATCGCTATATTTTTTAGTCTCTTCTGCAACTGCTTTTGAATATATCTGTACTTTCTCTATTTTCTCTGTTACTAGAGATGGAGGCAAAATCAAGAAAAATACAGTACCGATAATTAATCTAAAATATTTCCAATTTATCATTTTCTACCAAATTCATAAAATTTTGCTATATTGAACTTTTTGAGTAGGTGCTAGGTTGAGTTAGGTAAACTTTTATCTTTCTTCCCTGTTGTAAAACCTAAAATTTTGTACCTCACGCTTTTTGGAAATCGCTATACTTACAACGCTGTTATTGATTGATGAACCACATCGCCATAATCAAAAACCTGTAGGGACCAAAAACCTGTAGGGGCTAATGGCCATTAGCTAGCGCACAACTACGTTAACACCCCTACTGTGGTCTACCGAAATGAAAACTGCTGTATGGTATAAGCATTGCTGGACTAAGGAATGAATCTTTGCAAAAAAAGGTAACCCATCTTTTACTTCCTCTTTTTCTCAAACTATTAGCAAGTTTTGCTTGAAAATGTGGGTTAAACAACCTACCCTTATGAGTTATTCCCCTCCTTGGTAAGGGAGGATCGAGGGTTGAGTTTTTACCCATAATTCTTAGTCTAGACGAGCTACTATAATTCCAATGGGCAAATATATAACGTCCTCCACACTCCCCACACCCTTTCATCCCTCAAATATGCAACGCTATGGTCTGTTCTTCATAAACCCAACTTCTTTAGTAGGTTGAAACTGCATTTATATTGCTTTTTGCCTTTTATATCATGTCTGGATAAGAGCGCCATAGAACTCCGTTCCCCTGACACGACCAAAAAACTTTCTCCTTTTCCTCCTCTTCCTATTCCTTTTCCTTCTTTCTTCCCTCCTGACTCCTGACTCCTGACTCCTGACTCCTGACTCCTGACTCCTGAGGAAAAGTATTGAGACCGAAAATCAAAAAAGCCTGATAAATTTTAAGATTTACCAGACTTTCTTTTAGATTATTTATTTTTATGGCGGGAGGCGGATTTGAACCACCGACCTTCGGGTTATGCTTACCACCACAGCTTTCACTGCCTTAATTCTGAAACTATCAGAATTAGTTTGTAGTCTGGACTGTCCCTTTACCCTCAGCTTCTATCAAACTAGAACTGCTAGGGTACTTGCCAACCAGTCTCTACACCTTCTCCTTTAATTCGGAGCTTGGCTCGGGATTACCCCGCTAACGGTTTCCCCGAATTTGACAAGTAATCACATACAAATTTCTTCGTATGCCGCCCCTTACAAGGTATAACTTCAAGCTTAGTGACTAGCGGCGTCTATATGTGCTTGTTTTGTTTGTCTTACCTTATAACTTGAGCCCGACGAGCTACCAGACTGCTCTATCCCGCGTCGTCTTTTATTAATATAACCATAACCTCATCAAAATTGCAACCCCTTACTCAAAATATTTTCAAAATTTTTTTCAGGGCTGTCCAATCACCAAATAATTAAGGTTTAAAGCCTCTCCTCATAAAGGAGAAACAAGAAAAAATTTTCATTATTAGTCAATCCAATCCGTTTTCAAGGAGAGGTAATAATTAATTATTAATTATTAATTATTAATTATTAATTGTTGAACTATACCATACACATTTCTCCAATTACTTCCAAACGCTTGACATTACTGAGAGACATATAGTTTTCCCCTAGAGTCTCAGCAATAGTTGGACTGATCCAACCCATCTGAGTTAACAAATGAATAGCCACTGCATATTTCGCTCGTTTAGCACCATCATTAACTTTAATGGCCAAACCCATCCCTTCACCTACCCGACCAATACATTGCACTCCTTCGGCCCCAGACTTACTAACAATTTCTCCTGCCGTCAAGCGCATCAACTCTGTATCAAAACTTCCTTCTCCCCCTACCATTTCTGGATGATAGGTCATCGCCCTGACAATTCGTTCTAGATCCAAACTATCACCTGAAGCCAGTTTAGCGTATAAAGTTGCCATTTGACTCAGTTGCAGGAGATAAGTTGGAGCACCACAGTCATCACGAGCGCCAATAAATTCTGCTGCGGGCATTGCCAGTAACTCAGCTACTTTGCTAATAATCAACTGTTGAACTGGATGCTTCATTTGCAGGTAAGACTCCATCGGCCAATTTCTTTGCTGACAAACAGCCAGCATACCTGCATGCTTACCAGAACAGTTATATTGCAAAGGACTATTTTTATTGGCAGGAGTTGGACATTGGAGTTTTGATGGGTCAATATCACAACGCCATAAAACGTTAAATACCTGTCTTGCTTGCTCTATTGTACCTTGATGGGAACTACAGATAATGGCCAAGTCTAAGTCAGTTAAGTCATAACGTTCTAGGGTGCCTGTAGTAGTAACTGCTAAAGCTTGAAATGGTTTGAGAGCTGAACGGACAAATGTGGCAGTATCTGCACCTCCGGCCACGGACAAAACCCGACCTCTATGGTCGCACACAGTGGCCTGAACTTGGTGAATTGATTCAAGGATACCTTCTCGGAGTAGTCTGACTTCTAGTTGCGAAGTTTGTGTTCTTTTTCCCCTTGTCATTTTTATTTATTGTTTTGGGCAAGTTGAGTATTCATCAAGTACATTAATTTAACTGTATTTTTGAAGACTATCTATCAATTTAATCTTAATAAGTCTCAACTGATTCTCTTATACTAAACTAAGTTATGCTCATCAATATTTCTTCCTTAAAAGTACGAGTATTTTTAGTCATGTCAGCTAAGATAATCGTCTGAAGAGAGTCTTTGTTAAATGAATATTAAATCACGTAGGGTGCGTTACGTGAAACTAACGCACCATCCCACAGCACCCGGTGCGTGAGGTGTAAAACCGAGCATTATTCCATCAGTGGTAAGCGTGCCGTCACATACCCTACTTAATCTTTTGTTTACAAATAGTTTCTAAATATAAACTATTTAAGTACAATTCCGTATGAGATTATTGTATAGAATAGTGTAATGTAGCAGATATTTTAGAAAAATAGTTAAGCATATAATCTGAGAATGAGTCAGGTAAAAATAACTGTAATTACTTGACTACCTAAATCAAAATTACTATGATTTTTTGTAACTATTTTGGGTTAATTTTAGATCGAAACCCAGATTATTCCACCGAGACAAATTATTAATAGCAAACTATAAAAAGTTTTGTGTAATCTTTTGATAAGTGGCTGAACTTGATAGTTAACTATTAACTTATCTTTTGTAATTTCTTCTTGTGTTTTCAGCCATGTTTGCCCATCATACCAACCAGACTCTTCATAAAAAACAGTAGTACTAGCAAGACGTGATCGTATATAATTCCAACCTAAATAAAGTCGCAATAATACCAAAATTAGAATAAAGCTTGCACCTGCTGACCCACTCAGTAAAAACTCGATCGGATATTTCTCTGGAAAAAAACTTGCTGCTGCTACTGGGCCTGATACTAACCAACTCCAGAGCCAAACCCAGACTAACTTCTTTATATACTGAAGTCTTTCTAATGTTACCCAACAAAACAACCAGGAATTTTTGAGTTCTTCATATTCGTTGACTGGTTGTTGTTCTAGGGGAACTGGAGAGCTAGATATTATCTGTCTAGTCATAAATCAATTTTTCCTCACTTATATTTTATGCCAGTAAAGAGGTAGTTCATATTGACAGCCTGATCCTAATTGAGCAATGATAAAGTATCTACTTTTTCTGCATGACTCCAAAATGCTTCTAAATTGTAGAATTCTCGTTCTTCGGGCTTCAATATGTGGACTATGACATCACCATAATCCATTAATATCCAAGAACTTTCGTTTTGGCCTTCTACTCCTAGAGGATAAAGTTCTCTATCTTGTTCTACCTTTTGGGCGATCGCCTGAGATATAGCTCTGACTTGAACATTAGAGTAACCTGTGATAATTACGAAGTAGTCTGCTAAATAAGATACTTCTGATACTTTAATCACAACAATGTTATCTCCTTTACGGTCTAATGCTGCGTTAACTATTGTCGATGTCAATTCTAAGGTTCCATCGGATTCTGAATTTGTCTGACTTAATTCGGTTGACAAGGACTGAATATGGGGGTAATTTGACATTAAATTATCTGTTTCCTTTTCCTTATATATATTTATTGTATTGGATATTTCTGTTGACTAATTTTTAGCCTTTGTATTAGTCATAATCTGATTGATTTTATTGCTGCTTCATTTTTTGTTCATCCTCGGGTTTTTTGGCCTTTTTCAGGAACCAATTTCTTGTTAATATAATTTTTGGGTGAATCAAACAATTAGTCCCTAGCAAGTGCTTTATAGTATAATCGCAGATTAACCAAACTGCTTGGAAGAGATTTTCCTTACTAAGTTGTCTCAAATGCTGTGACTCTGCATTGTCACCTTTACCTGGTTCTAAAGTATCTGCGAGGAAAATTATGCAACTTAGCTGATTCATAGCTGGCTCTCCTCATGTATAATTAGTTATCATTTTCTTTGTGGCTTTAATACCCCACCGTCAACGGGGGTATTCACGCATTACTTGGGGGAGCGTAGACGCGGAGCGGCCCTTCGTTGACTATCCCCATGTAATTTTCCTCCTGTCTCCTGTCTCCTGTCTCCTGTCTCCTTCTTCAATGATGCTAAAATCTCCTGATCCTTGATACCAAACTCTTTTTTTGCCACAATTCACTTACATTAGCATGAAGCAAATGAGAAGAGACTTCTGATACTAAATCTATTTCTAAACCCTCTGACTTAGAAATTTGTAATAATAGGGGAGAAAAATATTTAGCAAGATCGTGCATCAATGTTGCTAGTTGATCTTTCTCCTAGTTTATAGTATAATAGTTTGCTATATCCTGTGCCATTTTTTATACTCTAAGAATATGTTTGAGCCTAGAGACTGAAACATGAACGGAAAGCCATGTTAATACCAGCGCTGTTTCATTCTAACACTGTGCCATTTTATGTATTGACTAAACCACGTTACAGGTTTAGGAAATGTATCTTCGCTGTCTGAAAATCAATAAATTCATTGTCAAAATCTAGAATGAAATGACCCTGATGTTAATACTTTGTCTTTAAGTTGAACCAAATCTAATTTTTCCTATTTTGGAATTGACAATTCCTCATATTTCATAACAATTATTTTGACTTCACACTGATGATTTTGATAAGAGTTTGTGATTTTCTTAAAGTATAAATTTATCAGATTTTTACCTAAGGGACAACAACAGGGAAAAACAATTATAACGTTTCGACAGGTTTTTAGTATTTGTTTGTAAGCATTTCCTGCGGAATGCTGCGTAAACAGCTATTAGCAGTCAGTTATTCCCTGGGTCAGGACTACGTTAACAGCAATTAGTAATGAATAATTAGTTCTAAGGTTTAGTCAGGAGAGTTTGACAGTAAATTTTATTATTTCTCAATTTCAAAGGTTGCTTTTACGGGGACTCAAAATCAATAGCTCATAGCTGACCGCTGAATGCTTATATTTGTTTTTGGTTAAATTATCAAAATTAACTGACTTATAAACCCCTAGTTCTCCAAATTGAAAAGTTATAATTTTTTGAATAAATATTTATTTACTAACTCGCTATTTAAAATAGTTTAGTTATACAGAGGTTTTACTAAAGCCTAAGATATATCAAGACTTAACTATAAGCTCTTTCAAACTAAACAATAAAAATTTTTAGATTTAAAGTATAGCTTTCTATACTAAACTAAATTATCTTTTTAAAGATATACTAGCAATTATTAGTACCTGATTTTGCTAGAATAATCTCAATTGACAGTTAAGAAATTCTTAACAGATTCGTATTAACCGCAAGTCTGAAACACAGAAATATGCAGTCTTCAGAGCCGTCAGCCCCAATATCACAATCTGAGGAGATAGATACTCAGTCAGCCTCCTTGCAAACTAAGTTTGTAGTTGAATTCTGGGGTGTACGAGGTAGTATACCTACCCCTGGTAGTAGTACAGTTCGCTATGGTGGTAATACCTCCTGTGTAGAAATGCGCTTAGGGGAAAAACGTTTGATTTTTGATGGAGGCACAGGTTTAAGAGTATTGGGTTTAAACCTAATGAAGCAAATGCCAGTGGAAGCATATATGTTCTTTAGTCATACTCACTGGGACCATATTCAAGGATTTCCATTTTTTGTTCCTGCATTTATGCCTGTCAATAAGTTTCACATACATGGGGCAATCGCACCTGACGGGACTACAATTAAGGAATGTTTATCCGATCAAATGGTAAATCCTAACTTTCCTATTCCTTTACAGGTTATGGGTTCTGAGATGAAGTTTTATGACTTTAGCACTGGAGATGTAATTAAAATTGATGATGATATTGAGATTGAAACAGCTCCTCTAAATCATCCAAATTTTGCTATTGGATATCGAGTTTGTTGGCAGGGTAAAAGTGTAGTTTATTGTCCAGATACAGAACATTATGAAGATCGTTTTGATGAAAATGTACTTCATCTAGCTCGTAAAGCTGATTTGCTGATTTATGATGCTACTTACACAAACGAAGAATACTATAATCCTGAATCTCCTAAAATTGGTTGGGGACATTCTACTTGGGAAGTAGGTGTGGAAATAGCAAAAAAAGCAGGAGTCAAACAAATAGTTATGTTTCAACATGACCCTTCTCATCATGATAATTTATTGGATGAAATTCAAGTTGCTCTCCAGTCAGTATTTCCCAATGGGTTGGTAGCAAAAGAAGGTATGACAATTCCAATTCTTTAGAAAGCGTTTAACACCTCAGCAGTTCAGCGGTCAGCTTTGCGCGGAAAGCGGAGCATTCCGGAATGGACAGGGAATGAACAACCCAAGCTTTTAGATAACATTATCTATGTACTACCTTTTTAGCCTAATGGCTGATAGCTAGTTAAAGTAGCAAAAAATAATGAAATACTAGCACAGAAATTATATTAATGCCAATATCTAATCTCAGAAATAAAGGTAGACGACGACCATTTCTTTTTTTACTTTTACTACTGATATTTTTATGGAGTGCAAGTTGTGGTTTGGTTATGGCAAAAATTTCTACTGCAACAACTATTTCACAAATTGAGCCTCAACTAATGAGTAATGTTGATGTGGTTCCCAAACGTCACCAATTAGGACTGTCATTATATTTAGACAATTGTACTACTTGTCATATTCCAGTACCACCTCAAGTCCTTCCCACAGAAAGTTGGAAAGTAATTCTAGAGGATTATCAACATTACGGTATACAACTCCCTACTCTTATAGATCCACCTCGTCAACTTATTTGGAATTACCTACAAGTATCTTCTCGTGTCAAATCACAGCAAGAGGAAAGAATACCTTACAGAATTTCTAGTTCTCGTTATTTCAAAGCGCTTCATCCCAGAGTAGAATTTCCTCAAAATGTGAATATCAAGGGTTGTGTTTCTTGTCATCCTAGCGCTGCAAAATTTGACTTTCGGACTCTAAATGCAGAATGGCCTGAATAAAGTCAAAAGTCAAAAGTTAGAAGTTAGAAATTGTTTTTGTAAGAGGAATTTTGAGCAACCCTCCAAAAACATTTCGCCAATCAAGGTATGGTTTTAGACCCAGTTATTTTGATAACATTTAAGTCAAAATTTAAAACTAATGGAAGTAGTAGGAAGATAAGTTTAAAAACAATAAAAAAAACTACCTCAAGGCAAATCTATCTAACATTATATATCTTTTTTGTTATAAGATTAATAAATATAAATATTCAAAAGTTTTACCTAAATATTTAAGTTATAAAGCCTCTACGTTCATGGAGAAAAAAAACAGACAATTCTCCTATTATAGAAGAGTTATCTATTAATTATTAAATTATTGAAGTGTCCCTAGATACTACATTTTGCAGTAAGGAATGTAGGATATTGACATCTATAAAAATAAAGAATATTATCTGTTTGAGATATATATAAAGACAAGCTTTTACCTATAATTTTGACCACTCTTGTGTAATTATTCATACAGGCATGGGTGGTAATTTTAGTGAAGCTGAAGTAATACTTAGTCGCACAAGAGATCCCAATTTATGTAATTGGTATCAGTTATCGTTTAAGGAATTCAAAAAAGGAGAATAGGTACAATGAGTGATGAAAAATTACTAAAAGGCACTAAATACGATTTCTTTGAAGATCGCGACTTAGAAGTAAAGGTTTCTTTGAATGAGGAGCTAAGTGCCAATGAATGTGGTACAGACAAACAGCCTATCCTAGTTAAACTTGACCAGGAAGGAGAAAATACATGGTACTTTGATTACGTGGTCTTCTTATACGAAGGTTCGTATATTTCATTTACTATTAGATCGAACGGTCCTTGTGGATATGGTTTTAAAATATTTACAACAGAAAACAGCATAGTCAATAGACTCTATGCTGTTAATAAAGGTGATGAGGAAAGCCAGGAAAAATTAGAAGTCACAGTCGATAAATACCAATATGAAGGAGATCCTATTAGAGTTAGAGATTTTCAGTACTTGGATAACCAGATAAATAGCAATGTTCTAAGAAACCACTTGGTTAATATTGTCACATGGCCTATTTATGGCTATGAAAAAGATAATTATAAATATCGTCCAGGACTTTCTCCGGTCAGGCTCAGAAATTCTAATTCACAGCAACAATCTACAATTATCAGTAACATAATAGAGGATAGGGACAAATTAAATTTGATCACCAATGGCTCTATCCATATGTTTTTCTATGTACTCAAAGAAGGCGAAGATATCACAGATATATGTGATTTGCAAAGTTCTGCACAATAACTCGCCAATTTGACTTTTGAGACGTAATTCATTTGATGATTAGTATTAATTGAACTAAATTCATCATATTTGTATCGACAGAATTATTAAGGAGAAAAATCTAAAATGACACAAGACGATCAGACTAAATTAAATTCACCTCCATCTGACTCTATGGCAGCACTAGCAACAAATACAGACCAAGACAAAGATACAACACCAGATCCAGGACCAATTACACCAGAGCAAATTATTCAATTCCTTCAAAAATTACTTGAACTTATCCAACCTGCAACAGCTGCACTACCAGGAGAAATTATTAAATTTCTTCAACAAGTACTTGCAGAAGTTATTCAACCTACAGCAACTCAATTTCAATTGGCAGCAGCTCAATCAGTTGAACAAATTACACCTGGAGTAATTAAACATTTTTTCCAAGATTTAATTGACGATCAGAAGGTAGATTTATACAGAAGATTGCAATTAAAAAAGGCTCTTACTGTTAGCAAAATTCAGTCTCAGGATGAAGATTGGGTTATATCAAAAGCATTCAAGGAAGCTATTTATTGGGAGCATGATATTCCTGATGAGGAAAGTACTCCTCCTCCTAAACCTGAAACTAAACCTTTTCCTAAACCTGAAAAAACTTATCATCCTAATTGGATCGTACCCAGAAAAAAGGGATTCTTCACAGTAGATGCCAAAACAAAATTTGTAGCTCATCAAGTAGGAAAATTTGTTTCAGAGGGAAGTAGTAATCAAGAACTCAGTTTATTTGGTGGTTTAGATTCAGATTTAGAAGGTGAATTTTCTGGAGAGAGCGAACTAAGTGCAAAAAGTAAGACCTACCTTCTTGCAGAGTATACAATACCAAAAGTGATTCTATCTGTAGACTGGGAAAATATTAAATTTAACTCTAAGTTTTATAAGAAGGTTAAGGACGCTTTAACAGGAGATGATGAGTTCTATAGCTTTGTAGAATTAAATTATCTTTTGAACGAATATGGTTACTTTGTGCCATTGAAATTTACGCTCGGGGGTAAGATATGTGCGCAAAGTGAGGTAAATTCAAAGATTGATTCTAATTCCCAACAATTTGCATCCTTTAAATCTTCCTTTGCATCTAGCCTAAATCTCTTCGGTGCTGGAAGTGAAGGGGAAGGTAAATCAGAAGGAGAGATAAAGGCTAGTCAAAATATGTCTAGTAAAATGGATATGGAGTTGGAATACTACGGTGGTCTTGGATCGGCAATAACAAATCCTATTGGATGGATGATGTCTTTGAACTCTTACAAGACATGGACAGTCATTAAATATTCTGAGCTTGTTCCTATCATCTGCTTTATTGAAGAAGAAGAGTTGAGAAATAAGGCGATTCGTGCATTTATGCGTTATTCATATTATCCAGACACTGATAAACCGTTGTTACTAAATGGCATTTCTTATGCTAGTCTAGCTTTAGAATTAATAAGTCAAAGGAGCTTCTTAGAAGATACACCACAGAAAGAAGTATTAGGACCAGGACCGGAAATATGGAAAAATTCAAAGAAAAAAAGAAAGCTAAAGGCGAAGAAATTTAAGCGATTATTCTCATATACAAGATAAGAGTAAGTCTCGCAATTGAGATGAAAAAAGATTCCTCTAAACAATAAATTCACTCTGCTAGTTCGGTTTGTCTTAAAGAGGGTGTACCAGATCCTTTAAGTTTTCCAGTATTCCCAAACTCCTCAAAACTTGATTCGAGTAGAATTGTCTTGTGCCATGACTCTGACTCAGAATCTACATTCTGTACTTCAAATATAATACACTGAGAATAGACAAGTGGCGGGGAAATTACCTGAATATTTTGAGTCTCAATACTCATACTCCTGCTAATTATCGCCTTAAGTAATGTTGGGGTGTCGGTGAACAAAGCTTACCGACACCCCTAGTTTTTGTGATTGTAACACCTATCCCCAATTGGCCATGGTTTTAGACCAGTGAATTTTTGATAAAATAATTGATACCTATTTTTTAACAACCAAATAGTTCTAAACTGACTAAACTCAGATCAGAGGTATATTGACAAAATTCATAAAAAATGGTATCTAAATAACCATTTT
The DNA here is from genome assembly GCF_010672695.1 of Okeania sp. SIO1H4. NCBI lineage: Bacteria > Bacillati > Cyanobacteriota > Cyanophyceae > Oscillatoriales > Microcoleaceae > Okeania > Okeania sp. SIO1H4. The sequence goes on along the minus strand of NZ_JAAHGB010000006.1, from coordinate 31,732 downwards.
GGCAATTAATCAATGGAATTTAACTTAAATAACAACTATGTTCAAAAAACTTCTCGGAGACCCCAACGCACGCAAACTCAAGAAATTTCAACCTTGGGTGACAGAGATTAATATTCTCGAAGAAGATATTCAACAACTTTCAGATGAACAGCTAAGGGCAAAAACAGGAGAATTTAGACAAGCTCTAGAAAAAGCAACGTCTAAGGACGAAGAAAAAGAAATATTAGAAGAAATTCTACCGGAAGCTTTTGCTGTAGTCCGAGAAGCAGGAAAGCGAGTGCTAGGTATGCGACACTTTGATGTCCAACTTTTGGGGGGCATTATTTTACATCAAGGCCAAATCGCAGAAATGAAAACAGGAGAGGGTAAAACCCTTGTAGCTACCCTACCAGCATACTTAAATGGCCTCGCAGGTAAAGGTGTCCATGTAATTACGGTTAACGACTACTTAGCTAGACGGGATGCGGAATGGATGGGACAAGTGCATAGGTTTCTGGGTTTAACCGTAGGGTTAATTCAACAGGGAATGAATCCAGAAGAACGGAAAAAAAATTATGCCTGCGATATTACTTATGCTACTAACAGTGAAGTCGGATTTGACTACTTGCGCGATAATATGGCAACTAGCATGGATGAGGTAGTACAACGTCCATTTAATTTTTGCACTATTGACGAAGTTGACTCTGTATTAGTAGATGAAGCACGGACTCCTCTGATTATTTCTGGGCAGGTAGAAAGACCGAGTGAAAAATATATTAAAGCAGCAGAAATTGCAGCAGCTTTGGATAAAGAAAAAGAACATTATGAAGTAGATGAAAAAGCTCGTAATGTGTTATTGAGCGATGAGGGTTTTGCTCAAGCAGAAGAGTTATTGGGAGTACAAGATTTATATAACCCGGAAGATCCTTGGGCACATTTTATATTTAATGCTTTGAAGGCAAAAGAATTATTTATCAAAGATGTTAACTATATTGTTCGTGATGAAGAAGTAGTTATTGTTGATGAATTTACTGGTAGGGTAATGCCTGGACGACGTTGGAGTGATGGTTTGCATCAGGCGATCGAGGCGAAAGAAAGGGTGGATATTCAGCCAGAAACTCAAACATTGGCAACTATTACTTATCAAAATTTCTTCTTACTTTATCCCAAATTATCGGGGATGACGGGAACGGCAAAAACAGAGGAAACGGAATTTGAGAAGATTTATAATCTACAAGTGACTATTGTTCCGACTAATAGACCAACTGGTAGAGCAGATTTATCAGATGTGGTTTATAAAACAGAGAAAGGGAAATGGCAAGCGATCGCTAATGAATGTGCGGAAATGCACACAGCAGGTCGCCCAGTTTTGGTCGGTACAACCAGTGTGGAAAAATCAGAGTTACTTTCTAGGTTACTTGCTCAACTGAAAATTCCCCACCAACTGCTGAATGCTAAACCAGAAAATGTGGAGCGAGAGTCAGAAATTGTGGCGCAAGCAGGGGGTAAGGGTACAGTTACTATTGCTACTAATATGGCAGGCCGGGGTACTGATATTATTTTGGGCGGAAATGCTGAGTATATGGCAAGGTTGAAATTACGGGAGTATCTGATGCCGAGGGTTGTTAAACCGGAAGAAGACGATGGTATGAGTATGATGCGGGTACAAGGAGCTAAAAAGCAAAATTCAGCTAAAGGTTTTGGCGAACAGAAGAAGGTGAAAACCTGGAAAGTATCGCCTGAAATTTTTCCAGTTAAGTTGTCGCCACAAACTGAAAAGATGTTGAAGGAGACAGTAAGTTTTGCGGTGCAAGAGTGGGGAGAGAGAGCGCTACCTGAGTTGGTGGTGGAAGATAAAGTGGCAGTAGCTGCGGAAAAAGCTCCTACTCAAGACCCGGTAATTCAAAAGTTACGGGAAGTGTACAATTTGATTCGCAAAGAATATGAAGGCTATACAGATAAGGAACATGATAATGTGATCAGTCTGGGTGGGTTGCACGTTATTGGTACTGAGCGTCACGAGTCAAGGCGTATTGATAATCAGTTGCGGGGTAGAGCGGGACGACAAGGAGACCCTGGTTCGACGAGATTTTTCTTGAGTTTGGACGATAACTTATTACGGATTTTTGGTGGCGATCGTGTTGCTGGAATGATGCAAGCGTTTGGGGTTGAGGAAGATATGCCAATTGAATCTGGGTTGTTGACTCGTTCGTTGGAAGGCGCCCAGAAGAAGGTGGAAACATATTATTATGATATGCGGAAGCAGGTGTTTGAGTATGATGAGGTGATGAATAATCAACGTCGGGCAATTTATGCGGAACGCCGACGGGTATTGGAAGGTAGGGATTTGAAGGAACAGGTGATTAAGTATGCGGAGCAAACTATGGATGATATTGTGGAAGCGTATATTAATCCTGAGTTGCCTTCGGAAGAGTGGGAGTTAGATAAGTTGGTAAGTAAGGTGAAGGAGTTTGTGTATCTGTTGGCAGATTTAACTCCGGAACAGTTATTTGATTTGTCGATGGATGATATTAAGACTTTTATGCACGAGCAGGTGAGGAATGCTTATGATATTAAGGAAGCGCAGGTGAATCAGATTCGTGGTGGTTTGATGCGGGATGCGGAACGTTTCTTTATTTTGCAGCAAATTGATACTTTGTGGCGGGAGCATTTGCAGCAGATGGATGCGTTGCGGGAGTCGGTTGGTTTGCGGGGTTATGGTCAGAAAGATCCGTTGATTGAGTATAAGAGTGAGGGTTATGAGTTGTTTTTGGATATGATGACGGATATTCGTCGGAATGTGGTTTATTCTATGTTCCAGTTCCAGCCGCAACCTGCAGTGCAGACTACGGCGGCGGAGACGGTGTGAAAAAATATAAATCCCTAGTCCAGTAGGGTGTGTTAGCGTCAGCGTAACGCACCAAAGACATAATAGGTGGTGCGTTACATTTCATTAACGCACCCTACCAAAGCTTTTTGGATTCAGAAAGTTTGCTTGTTACTCAAAGTTTAAAATTTTCATCATTATCCATTATCAATTTGTTGAGCGAACAACAGATTAGCGATCGCGAGATTAAGAGTTCTGGCGAAGGTTCCTTGAATGTACCACGAAAGGTTAGTTTTTCCAGAGCATCGGGAGGAGGTTTATTAATTATTATATTAATGGAGAACCTTATGAACCAGAATCCCAGGACTATATTCTGGAGCTGAATACTGCTGAACAATGGGTTTTACCAAATCCATTAGATCCCGGTACTGAGATTTGGACTTAGACTTTAGATGGACTTGGACTTAGATTGAGACTTACTCATTGGTACAGTAAAGCCATTGACAAAAAAAAAAAAAATAAGCTATGCTTCGGTTTAGTAAAAGAAGATTTATTGAAGATGAAAAAGTTAGTTGTTACTGTTTTGGCTACTTGTTTGTTACTGTTGACTACTGCTCTCCCAGCTTATGCTGATCGGGAAGAAGTGGCTATCCATTGGGAAAAATGTATAGTTGAATCGCAACTTACTGCATGTTATGAGAGATTAGAGATAGACCAGGATAAGGACACAATCGAAATTGAGACAGATGGTTGGGTAGAAGGAGATCAACGAAAAGGTCTTTATTGGTTGGGGAGGATAGTGGATCAATGTTGGGAGAGTATAGAGGATGATGTTAGTAAATATGAATGGAAGTGGAAAATTAAAGACGATAAATTGAAATTGGAGGTAGATAAAAAAAATAAATAATGATTGATCTAAAAGGATAGCACATGCTGATGTTAGCATCACCCAACTCGTTAAACCATCATCGCAGCCCCATTTGCTGTAATGAATGTATGAGCAGCCTTTGAGCCAAACCAACTTCCCAACGGGTCTACCTGGTACACCTCCTGATACCCCTCTAGGTCTAACTTCAGTTGTCCAGGAACCCCTTCCCTACCCTTTGGTTTGGCCTGAAAACCCTTAGTCATTTTGTCCAGAAAGCAATTCCCCCAATTACGGCGGGGAGTTGTTTTTTTCTTTTTAGGAGTGTACCGCTTACAAAAGTCCCGATACCGTTTGGCACATTCCTCTAACGTTGTGGCCAATTCTAGAAAAGCCGGATGCCATTCCGTCAAACCATCATCAGTCAATTGTGCATAACTACGAGAATGGTAGCTCCTCTGGATTTTCTAGCTCTAATATCAAATCCCGATAATTACTATACCCAAGTCATTGCGACTGGAACGGAGTGGAAGGAAGCAATCTCAGGGATCTACGAGATTGCTACTCTGCGAGAAGGCTTCGCCTACGGCTAGCTTGACTCTTTCAGATTGAGGTTAACTCTCTAATATTATCGCCTCGCAATGACAACCATGAACCTTTTATGCACCAATAATTAAGTAGGGTGAGTATTCTGCCTGCCCGAAAGTATCAGGAATCAGCGATCGCTTGTTCGGAAGATATTCAGGCGATCGCTATTCTTTTGCAGAGAAAGGAAAGCGTATTGTGTTATAATTATAACCGTATGATGTAATTTATTTTCTATAATCACAAAAATCATAATGGTTTCATCTAAATTGCTTCAGCTAGAAAATGCCATTAATAACTTATCCTTAGATGAGAAAATATGGCTAATGGAAAAAATCATAGCTCAAATGAAAGAGCAAACAAAATCTGCTAATTATCAATCCCAACCCGATCTAGAATTTAGCAATCAAAATAAGAACTTAGAAACCGAACCTTTAATTGGTTTATTTGCTGCTTCCCCAGATTTAGCAACTAATTCTGAGGAAATTTTACAAGGAGAAATTAGGGAAAAATCAGGATGGTTTTATTCAGTTATCAGTTATCAGTTATCAGTACCTTGCAGCAGAATGTTTGGAAATCACGAAAGTCTTGACTTTGGTTCAAAGAGACTTTCAGCTATTTCGACCTAAGCATTGTCAATTTTTTGAGATTATGCCGTAATTTTTTAATAAGCAATAATGCAAATCCAAGACTATTTCAATTTCCTAGCGCCTGATGATATCCGCATCAAAGGTAGCCGCATTGGTACCAATCGTCGCCCCTACTCTGGCCCCTGCTAGATTAACAGCGATCGCCACTACTCCTGCTACTAGACCTGCTATAGTTCCTGCCATAGCCAAAACTGTGGTTAAAACAGCAGTCATTACCGCTACAATTGCGACAGTCAAAGTCGCTGTCACTGCTCCTGCTGCCACACCTGCTACAGTCCCCGTCATAGTTCCCATTATTGTCCCAAGTAAAGATCCTGCTATCAATACAGTTCCAAAAGCTGCCTGTAATCCTTTACGGATAGCGATAATTAAAAAAAGGACAAATATCAATAGGACAATTACAGAAGCTAAAAAATTGTCTGAACTAATAGAGTAAGGAAAGAGTAAATAACCAGTAAAGACAGCCGTTAGTACAGCAGTCAATCCAGAAATTGCAGATAAAAGTAGCGATATGATAACTAAACCTAGGCGATAATGAAGTTGCACTCCAGCGTTAGCATGACTAAAGTTGGCATCACACAAAAGGGCGTTGCTGAAATCCGTTCCTTGAATATCTGAGTGTGAAAAGTCTGCACCTGCGAGGTCAAGACCTTTAAAGGAATAACCGCACAGACTTTGAAAAGAAAAGTCTTGGGACATAATTCAATAGACAAAATCAATTTAGATCTTGTTTTGCTATCTTAACAAAAATACTTCTAGACTGAGATAAGGTTATGCAATTGAATTCTCCAGGGGTTAAAACACCTTGGATTATAAAAAGCTAGCTTTTAAGCTAACGAGTCGCACCAATATTTTTTAGTTAAAGAGTGGCAGTTTCAACACTTTCCTATCCACCTTGGCTAAGTCCAGACCTAGCTGTGTCACTATTTTTCTTAAAATGTTAGCTGCTCCTTCAACAATTAATAATTAATAATTACCTCTTCTTAGAAAGAAGAGGATTGACTCAAAGGATTTTGTTCTTCTCTTGGTCGATTGGATATGGCGTTAGCGCTAGCGTTTGCGCAGCATTCCGATAGGAAAGCTCCTCTGCAAGAGGCAGCAGATCTCTAAGAGCGGGAAACCTCGCCATCCCACCCTACGGGAAGCTACGCTAACGATCGCTTTTTCTCCATGAATGAAGAAGCTTTATACCTTAATTTTTCCGTAATATCATGTCCGTTTATATCGTTTGTGTAAACCCAAGGGTGAATATCTACAGGAAATGATGGTTTTTTCTTGCGAGGGTAGCCTTCTTTCCTCTTCCCTCTTTCTTCTTCCTTCTTCCTTCTTCCTTCTTCCTTACCTTTGCTATACAAGACCGATGCTACCGGACATGATATAACTCAGTCATTTCAGTTATCAGTTGTCATGGATAACTTCTCAATTCTAATTTCTGACTTGCACGTAGCACTATACATCCAAAATCTTATTTCTCAGATACTTTCCGAGTAAAAATTTTAGTCTTAACGTACAAAATTGTTTTGTTACTACAAATCTCCCACTGCTGACTACCTCAAACTTATATCAAAATCTACTTGCGCTTAGAGTATTATAAGAAACCGGGTTTATGGGAAGTAGATGTTAGTATGGTGGGGCATTTAATAAACCCGGTTTCTATACTTTTTTATACCGATACTACCAAATTTGACATTATATTATGTCCGGATAATTAGTGATAAAAAAACTTTTTCCTTTTTATACTTTCTTTTTCCCCTCTTCTCTCCTGACTCTTGACTCCTACCTTGTTATTTATAACTATTCAACCGGACATGATATTACACCTTCAAAATTTCATCATCAACTGAAAAATCTACCTCTACTTTGTCACGACCGGAGGCGATAAAATCATTTTCAAATGAATCTTTTAACCCAGAAACTAAATCAAACTTTGGCTGCCAATTTAATTCCCGCATCACCTTATTTACACTGGCAAAAAAATGTTGAACTCGTAATGGAAAAGCTTTCTTTTTTCCAAAGTCAAATTGCTTCGGGTCGTAATGTACTAACTTAATAGAATCAGGAGATTTTCCAGCAGCTTCAGCACAAGCGCGAGCTAAACCATCAAAAGTGACATAACGCTCTCCAGAAACATTATAAATTTGACCAATTGCTTGATTATTTCCTAATACATTTGCCATTGCCATTGCCAAATCTTTGACATGACCTAATTGAGTAATGTGGAGTCCATTTCCCGGAATAGGAATCGGGCGATCGCGTACAATTCTGTCAAAAAACCATGCTTCTAGATCGTTATAGTTTTGTGGTCCATAAATATAAGTAGGACGAATTGAAGTCCAGGGTAAACCTTGATTTGTTAATTCTGTTTCTGTTTCATATTTTCCTAAATGACGGCTTTTTGGATCTACAGCATCTCCCTCAATATGAGGCATTTGGTCAGACTTTAAATAAACCCCCGCAGAACTCATATAAATGAAATGTTGTACCTGGTCTTTGAAGATTTCAGCTAAAGGTTTTGTATCAGTTAATTTTCGTCCGTTATTGTCAAAAATAGCATCAAATTTTTCTGGCGCTAATTTTTCTTTGAGTTGAGTAGCATCCGTGCGATCGCCATGAATTTCTTTAACTTCTGGAACTGGACTTGGTTTATTACCACGGTTAAATAGTACCACTTCATGTCCTTGTTCAACTAGAATTTTAGTTAAATAGACTCCAATAAATCGAGTCCCACCCATAATCAGTATTCGCATTTTTCCTCTTTTTTACCAACAACTAATAATTTCATCATACCCATTTACCAAGCCAAAAGTCAAAAATTAAATTCCATGATTAGTTTTAGGGGCATAAACAACCTTGATATTTAATTTTTTAACTTGATTAAATCTCTCAACACTGTACTTACTTGCTGGAAGCGAATCATACTGAAATTCAAGATAAATATTAAACTTTAAGGAATAGGGAAGATGGAAAATGGAAGAAGCTATAACTAGAGTTATAAATTCATATTTATCTTTTTCTTTATGGGTTTAATACCCCACCGTCACTTGCGGTGTCTACAATTGGTTGGGCATAGTTAACGACCTGCCACTTCCTGTCTACAAACCCACCCCATCTACTTTTTTATTCTTGCTTCTTGCTTCTTGGTTCTTCCTTCTTCAAAATGATTAAAGGCAATTCAATTAAATCATCCATAAATGTATCAAATTAATTTAAAATTTGCTATGGTAAGTATAGTATTTTAATTTTTTTTCGACAATTTAAAAATCATAGTAATACCATAATTAATTTACTTATGCCTACTCAATATTTAGATAGTTCAAATAAGAATAAATATCGAAAAGCTTCTCTACGTAAAGTTTTTGTATTACCTATTGTGCTGCAAATTATGTTTGCTGTAGGTTTGACCGGATGGCTCTCGTTACGCAATGGACAAAAGGCGGTCAATAATGTTGCTAGTCAGTTACTCAATGGAGTGACAACCCGTGTTGATGAACATTTAGAAAGCTATCTAAAAATTCCTCCTTTAATTAATCAAGTTAATAGAGATGCTATTCGTATCAATAATTTAGATGCAGAAAAACTCTGGGATTGGCAACAATATTTATTTAAACAAATGCAACTATTTCCAAATATTAGTAGTATTAGTTTTGGCTCTACCGAAGGAGAAGTAGTATGGTTAATTAGATTAGAGGATCAAAGTTTACAATTAGGAATTAGCGATTATTTAACAGCAGGAAATCTAGAACAATATACTCTTGATCGACAGGGAAATATTATCCAACCACGAATTGAAAGTTTTCCATACGATCCGAGGAATAGACCTTGGTATCAAGCTGTTATCGAAGCGGGAAATCCTACCTGGACTAAAATTTATCCTTGGATAGATGGAGATAATTTTGGCATTTCTAATGGATTACCTTATTATGATGAAAAAGGTATTCGTAAAGGTGTACTTAGTGTAGATTTAACTCTTGATAAAATCAGTCAATTTTTAACTAAGCTAAAGATAGGTAAATCCGGAAAAGTATTTATTGTCGAACGTTCTGGATTAATAGTGGCTACATCCATTTCAGAAGAGCTATTTATGACTCCAGGTAATGAACAAAATTTACAACGACTGCCAGCTTTAGAAAGCAATGTACCTGTAATTCAAGCTTCAGCTCAATACTTACAGAAAACCTTCTTTGGCCTGACTAAAATCAATCAAAGTCAACAGCTAAGTTTTAAGTTTAATAATCAACGTCACTTCCTAGAAATCAAACCTGTAAAATATGGTTTAGGTATTGACTGGATTATTGTAGTAGTAGTTCCAGAAGCAGATTTTATGGAAGAAATTAATATTCAAAGACGCAATACAATTTTATTATGGTTAGCAGCTTTAGGATTAGCAATACTTGGTGGAATTTTAACTTCTAGATGGGTGATTCAACCAATTATCAGCTTAAATAAAGCAGCTAGGGATTTTACTCAAGGAAATTGGCAACAAAAAGTAGATATTAAACACTCTGATGAACTAGGAGAATTAGCCCATTCATTTAATACAATGGCTGTACAATTACAAGAATCATTTACTACTCTACAAGCGAAAAATGATGACTTACAAAGATTAGATAAACTTAAAGATGAATTTTTAGCAAATACTTCTCACGAACTTCGTACTCCTCTGAATGGAATGATTGGAATTGCTGAATCAATGTTAGATGGAGCAACAGGAGAATTATCGGAAATACAGCAAAAAAATTTATTAATGATTGCTCAAAGTGGTCATCGACTTACAGATTTAGTCAATGATATTCTTGATTTTGCTAAACTGAAACATCAAAATCTGGAGTTGCAGTTAAAACCTGTAGGAATCAGAGAAATAACAGAAGTAGTTGTTACTCTTTGTCAATCTTTAATAGGTACTAAAACTTTAGAATTAGTTAATTCTATTCCTGTTGATTTACCTCCAGTTTATGCTGATGAAAATCGCCTGCATCAAATTTTATATAACCTGATTGGTAATGGGATTAAATTTACAGATACTGGGAAAGTAGAGATATCGGTAGAGATTATTAATCAACAAGAAAATTCCCAGTTCAATAGTCAGCATCCAATTCTCAAAAACCAACAATTAGCAATTACTATTTCTGATACTGGTATTGGTATTGCAGAAGATAAACTATACAGAATATTTGAATCATTTGAACAAGATGATGGTTCCACAGCTCGTCAATATGGAGGTACTGGTTTAGGTTTAGCAGTTACTAAAAAACTGGTGGAATTGCACGGAGGAAAAATTTGGGTGAAATCTCAAATTGAAATAGGTTCTCAATTTACTTTTACTCTGCCAATATCTACAGAAATTGCTATTAGTAACAATTCCAATATATCAAGATTTACAGATGCTAATAATATAGCTATAACTGAACAAAAAGAAGAAGAGATTCTTATTCAAGAAGAGTCAAAAAATAATACAATCAAACCACTAGAAACCGTCCAAAGATTTCAAATTATGATTGTCGATGATGAACCAGTAAACTTACAGGTACTCGTCAATATTTTATCCCTCCAAAATTATGCCATAGTTCAAGCAATGAATGGTATAGAAGCTTTGAAAATAATTGAACAAGGTTGTCAGCCAGATCTAATTTTATTAGATGTAATGATGCCAAAAATGACTGGCTATGAAGTTACACAAAAATTGCGACAAAATTTCTTACCTAGTGAGTTACCAATTCTGATGTTGACTGCTAAAAATCAAGTTTACGATTTAGTAGAAGGATTGAATGTAGGTGCTAATGATTATCTGACTAAACCTATTTCTAAAAATGAACTAATTGCCAGACTTAAAACTCATTTGAGACTATCTCAAATCAACAGTTCTTATAGTCGTTTTGTGCCTGACGAGTTTATGAAATTCCTCAAAAAAGACTCTATAATTGATGTAGAATTAGGCAATCATGTAAGTAAAGAAATGGCAGTAATGTTTTCTGATATTCGGTCTTTTACCGCTCTTTCAGAAACAATGACACCCCAAGAAAACTTTAACTTTGTTAATTCATATTTAGGGCGTGTCAGTCCAAAAGTTAGAGATAATTATGGATTTATAGTAAAATATTTAGGAGATGGAATGATGGCTGTATTTCCTAATGGAGCAGATGATGCTGTCAAGGCAGGTATTGCCAAAATAAAAGAAGTTGTAGAATACAATATTATTAGGAAAAATCAGAGTTATAAACCTATTTCAATTGGCATCGGCATTCACTTTGGACAAATGATGGTAGGTATGGTGGGAGAACAAGCAAGAATCCAAGGTGATGCTTTTTCAGATAATGTAAACTTAGCTGCTCGTTTAGAAGGATTAACAAAATTTTATGGCGTTTCTATCATTATTAGTGAAGCAGTATTTAATAATTTAGTAGATGCAAATCAATATCAAATTAGATTTTTAGATCGAGTCCAGGTGAAAGGGCGGAATCATCCCATTAAAATTTATGAAGTTATGGATGGAGAAACCGAATCTTTGCTAAACTTAAAAAGACAGGTTAAGTCAAATTTTGCTCAAGGAGTTTTACATTATCAACAACAAGAATTTACCATGGCAAAGAAATATTTCCAAAAAGTATTAACAGTAAATCCAAATGATAAAGTCACAGAAATTTATTTACAACGAGTGAATAATTTTTTATCAGAGGGCACACCTACGAACTGGCAAGGAATTACAATCTGGAATCAAAAATAATCAAAAACTTGAGCAAATTATATCTGTATAATTGAAATGTAAGTAGGAAAAAATTAGCGATCGCTACCATGCCAAAGTTACCATTAAACCCTCTGTTTTATCAATCCCCACCAAAACTCCCCCTACGAGTCGTAGTCATTGTCCCATTTGTGCTGCAAATTATAGCAACAGTAGGATTAGTGGGATATCTTTCATTTACCAATGGTAAGCGCGCTATCAACGACCTAGCTAATCAGTTACAAAACGAAATTACAGCTCGTATTCAGCAGAAACTGAATATTTTTTTAGAGACTCCCCATTTGGTTAATCAACTAAATGTAAATGCTATTCGTCTTAATCAACTTAATATTCAAGAAATTAATGATGTGGAGCGTCATTTATGGCAACAAATTCAGTCTTTTGATTCCATTGGTGTCATTGGTATTACATCTACATCAGGAACAATGATCGCAGTCAGTCGCCAAGATAATAATAGATTTAATATCATCATTACAGACGAATCGACAAAAGGAGAACTTCAGGAATATGCTACCAACGCTCAAGGGGTGCGGACTAATCTCACAAAAGTAGTTCCGGAGTACGACCCCCATATACGACCATGGTATCAAGATGGTATCGCTACAGGTAAAGCAGGTTGGGGTGAGATGTTTAGATCGCTCATTGATCAAAGAGTAGAAATTATGGCGACTCAACCAGTAATTGATAATGATGATAATGCGATCGCCTTGGTCACTGCTACTCTCACCTTCTCTGAACTGCATGACTTTCTCAAACGCTTGAAGATTAGTAAATCTGGGGAAGCTTTCATTTTAAATCGTTATGGACAATTAATCACTAGTTCCGCCACTTCTGAACCTTTTATTCAAGACAATGGGGATTTAAAATTAATAGATGCTTCCAACAGTAACGATATTTTAGTTAATTCTGCAAGTAAACACCTGAAAGACAGGTTTGAGGATCTCAATCAAATCCAAAGCAATTTATTACTTAACTTTGATATTGATGGTCAACAACAATTTTTACAAGTCGTACCTTTTAACGATCAATATGGTTTAGATTGGTTGATTTTGGTAGTAATTCCCGAAGCAGATTTTACAGAACGTATTCATGGCAATACTCGAATTACTATTGCTCTATGTTTCATCGCATTAATAATAGCAATTATTTTTGGTTTATTCAGTTGTGAATTGATTATTAAACCAGTCAAAAATTTAAAGCAAGCAGCAACTTCTATATCTATTGGAAAATGGGAACAAAGAGTAAAAGAAGTCCCCATTGAAGAACTAGCAATATTAGCTCAAGGATTTAATCAAATGACGGAACAGTTAAAAAAATCATTTGTTGAATTAGAGAACAAAAATACAGCTTTACAAGAGGCAGACCAGTTCAAGGATGAATTTATGAAAAATATTTCCCATGAACTGAGGACTCCACTTAATAGTATTATTTGTTCTATAAAATTAATCCTTGATGGCTTTTGTGATAGCCAAGAAGAAGAAACTGAATTATTACATCAAGCTGATAAATCTGCTATTCATTTACTGAATTTAATTAATGAACTTTTAGATTTGGTGCAAATTAAGGAAGGCAAACTTCCGGTCAATAAAAATTTAGTAAATTTGTATGATTGTTTAAATGAAATAATTGATTCTCAGCAATCTATAATTCAACAAAAAAATCTGCAACTCTATAAATCTAATCTCTCTAAATCCATATTTGTAGAAGCTGACCCCAAAAAGCTAAAGCAAGTATTCTTAAATATTCTTGATAATGCAATTAAATTTACTGAAACTGGTAGTATTACTATTGATGTTCAGATTAAACCAAGTATTAATACTTATGATATAGATCAAGTACCCATTGTTGTAGTAACTATTAAAGATACAGGAATTGGGGTAGAACCAAGCGAACAGTATAAACTATTTCAATCTTTTGCAATGGTAGATGGTTCGACTACTCGTGCATATAGTGGTTGTGGTTTGGGATTATCAATTTCTCGTAGTTTGATGGAATTGATGGGAGGTAATATTACTCTAGAAAGTGCTGGAAAAAATCAAGGTACTGCAGTTTCTATCTCTTTACCCATTACTCTCAAAACTACGGAATAGGGGATAGCGAAAGTGGCGATATAGCGCTACGCGCAAGTTAGAAGTCAAAAGTCAGTAGGGGCGTTAACGATAGTTATGCGCAAGCTTTAGGCCGTTCACCCGTACAAAAGTAATCTCGGACTAAGTTTTAGGGTTTAGTAGTGTCCTAACCTAAATCCGTAGTGCTATAGTAGCTCAATTTTTCTAGGAGAGGAAGATATAGTTTTTTGGCGTTGCATAAATGCGCTTGGGATTTTAATAGTTTTGTAGAATGGGCATCTTGCCTGTTCCTGATATTTTCCCGTTCCTGATATTTTTCCGTTCCTGATATTTTCACTCCTTGGCAGGATACCCACCCCACTTATATTCATACCGCCCCTTAGCAATGCCGATTTTTTTATAGCAGAAGAAAGAAGGAGTAATCTGGCATTGTCTGAGTTTTAAGCTTTTGATCTGTCCGTACCCTTTCCTTCGACTGCTATGTATAGCAATCAGAAATCATATCAAATCCGGTTAAACAGTTATAGATTAGTTAAGTAATATCATGTCCGTTGGTATCGTTTGTGTAAAAGTTAGCGTGGATATCTACAGGAAATTTAAGTTTTTTTCTTGCTCAATTGCCTTCCTGCTTGTTGCCAGATGAGCTGTTGCCAGATGAGCTGTTGCCTACCTTTGCTATACAATACCCATGCTACCGGACATGATATAAGGAGGAGTCAGGAGTCAGAAGGACCGAGTCAGGAGGAGAGAGAATCACAAAGATGAGCGTAGTTATGACGGTTGAAGAATTTTTTTATGTCCAATTAAACGGATTTGATATCAGATGTGAAAATTTTATTGCTTCTGTGTTTCCCATTCCCTGTTCCCTGTTCCCTGTTCCCTGTTCCCTAAAAATCTACAATATCTCACAACTCAAATAAGATTGCTATAACTAATTACCAACTTGATATAATCTTATTCTAATTAGGCAAAACTAAAATCTAGAGTTAAAATATGCTATCCAATTCCGATCGTTTACCAGAACAAGATTCAGGAGTACCTAATACCTCCGAATTATCTCCTTTAATCAAAAATTTATCAATCGCTACCTTGGTGGGAATAATAGCTTTTGTTGGAGTAAGTTCTTTGATTATTGCTGCTAGTCAAAACAATGTTAATGACATTGAAACAACAGAAGGAAAATAGACTGTTGCACACTCAAAAAGTTAAAAACAAAAAATAACATTCTCTCAGTTTCCGAATCCGAACTCAAGTCCCTAATACCAATTAGATTAAAGAATGTTACAAAACTGTAATTATCAGGCATAGGGAATAGAGAGTAGAATATTGATTCAAATAGTATAACTAAATATAAAAATGAAGAATTTCCTTAAAACTCTCAAGAATATTTTTCTTCCTGAAAAAGATGATATTTTTCTAGGATTAGTTGAAAGTATAGAGGTCATAGTATCTAAAATTCTATCTTTAGCATTGATAGCTGTAATTATTTTTGCTGTCTTTGACGTAATAGTTGTTATCTCTAAACAACTTTTTTTTACATCTTATCCTTTGTTTAAAGATACATTATTTGAAATATTTGGACTATTTTTAAATATTTTAATTGCCCTAGAAATTTTAGAAAATGTTACAGCTTATCTCCGCAAGCACGTCTTTCAAGTAGAGTTAGTAATTGCTACTTCTTTAATTGCTGTAGCTAGGAAAATTATTATCTTTGATCTTGATAAAAAAACAGGAGAAGATTTAATCGGATTAGGATTTGCTATTATTGCTCTATCCATTAGTTTCTGGATTATTCGATCGCAAAAAAATAGACCATCTAATCATTAATATTATCGTCGCTAACCTGCCCTGGCGTTTTTAATTTTAAGTATTAGGAAGTAGATTTTTCCATAGCACTATTGTGGAACAACTCTTGTTGAAAACCCTACACCTCATCTGCGGTGAAGACAAGTTTATTGAGGTATCATATTACAGCAATTTCCAACTTAATGAGGCACAAAACCTATTCTGGACAGCAGGGAAGAGGAAAGAGTAAAGAGAGATTAATGTTTAACTGGAATGATATAATTTCCTTTACTACCAGCATCGTTAGTAGGGGGAAACGGTCGGAAAACCATTCTTTAATACTTAATAATGCCGATGATACCGGATTTTATATCAACTCCAATTTAAGATTGAACCTACAACCTACAACCTACAAACTTCTTCAATTATCTTGGTGCTTAAACATAGAAGTAGCGCCGAATGCCGCGAAAGCTAATAAACCTAATATTGAAGTAGGTTCGGGAACAGGAGTTAACATTATATTATCAAAATTTACATCACCAGAACTAGCAATATAAATTTGAGTAATATTTTCAAAACCATCTATTGATAGAGTTTCAAAAGGCAAGGATATATCGTTACCAATGGAATATTCTGTAAATTGACCGGCAACTTGCATTGTTGGGTCAAATGTTGTGGAAATTAAGATTTTAGTATCATCTGTTGTATAACCAGTAATTGCATTTTCATTCTTCCGCAATTGATAATCTAAACTTTTTAAAGAGAAGATGCCACCATTTTTTAAAGTGATAAATGAACCTAAAAGTCCGAATTCATTAGTAAAATGTTGAGCTTCATAATTCTGGCGAGCATGAAAATGTGAAGTATCACTAAAATAAGCTGATGGACTGCCTATTTCCTGTGCTGAAAATGCTGCTACATTAAATCCATTTTCCATGAAACATTTACCCGCACTCAATGGAGAAGTACAAGTGTTGGGATTGGAATTATCATATATTTCAGAATCATAAGTAATTGTTGCTGCCTTAGCTTGCTCATTACCAACAAATAGTATAGCTAAAGTCGCACAACAACCAATTCCTATAGCTTTCAAGTTTTTGAATATCATATTATTAATGCCTAAATTTCAGTAAATTAACGAGGAGATAATAGCACTACATTTCAGACATTACAACTACTTTTATATAATATTTATCTATGACAAAATGTCATATTTTTTTTAGTTAATTGAAGATGATAACTTATTTTTTAATTACTATCAATTTAACTTAGGAGCCATGTAAGAATAAGTTGTACAAATTTTATCTGGGATAAATTGTGAAATACAGCTTCCATCAAAAAAACTGTAATGGTTATTTTTACACGAGTCCTTACTGTTTAATAAGTGATTATTTGAATTATAAAAGTGAGAAAATTTTCTATTTAAGGCCAAAAATATAGATTAAGACTGGAGTTTAGACTAAATTTTGGAATCTTCAAATAATCTACCCAGAAGCAATGAAGACTTGGAACTCACTACCCTTGGGTAATATCAGGGATGTGAATTTTCTCGATGCTTTTTATGATTTGTATTTTTGAGGGAGTTTGGGTGAGGAGTAGGTTATTCAAACTCTTCAAAAAGTCTTGCCATGGGACAATTAACCCATAGCAAAAGCTCTGGATAATTAACTTAAAAGTTGTTGCAATGCTGATACAGAAATAGTTTCAGCCTAGGTTCAACTATCTCACTCTTCTCCCTCGGCAAGTGTTCGGCCCGCTGTAATTAGTCTAAACTCCAGTTAAGATGTAACTACCTTTTTTGAATTTGGTATAACCGACATTCCGCAGGTCTAGCTTGTAGTGTCAGGTATTTATTGCTCAGATTTTTACATGATAGGCATTACGAGCAAGGTTTAAGTATAAATACATACTACATTAACTATTGACTATAATTCTTAATATTAGAATCTGTGTTCCACCATCTTCGTGGAAAAAGGTACTGTAGTATGTTTGTCGTGCGGAATGTGGGGTATAAGGGGATAAAGAAGAAAATTATACATCTTCTTGCCTCCCTATTGCAGGAGGTACTGATAGCTTCTGATAGAAAACGCTAACTGATATAGCAATCTAAGGAAAGGTTAGGATATATCAAAAGTTTAAAACTCAGGGAACGCCAGATTTCTTCTTCTTCCTTCTTCGCCTAATATTGACCTTGACTATGACTATTTTCCCCAAAAAAACAAAAAATAACAGAATTAATATTTCTGCTATCCTTAATTTATTATACCCCCAAGGGAATTCGAATCCCTGTCGCCTCCGTGAAAGGGAGGTGTCCTAGGCCTCTAGACGATGGGGGCTTGTTTGTTTCTTTTCACTCTTACTAAGTTAACGAATTCCTAAATAAATGTCAAGGGGTATGAAAAAAAAATTTTCGCTAAACAGTTTGGCCATCTTGACTACTGAAGATTGTGGCTTTGTGGTAAAGCCATCTGAGCCGATATCCCTTCTTTTGCATCTCCAAAATACCATAAAACAGCAGCAGCTTCAGCCCTACTCACTGTTTTATCTGGCCTAAATAATTTCGTATAACCAAAAACCCGCCTAATATTAGAAAAATCATTCTGAGCATCTGCCAATACAGCTCTCAAAGCAGCAGGGTCAATCCTAGAAGCATCTTGAAAATCCCAAGCTTCTTTAACTTTTTCTATTGTTGCCTCTGGCAATGCCTTGCGAAAATCTAGAGGTACTTTCCAAAGAATCAAATCCTCACGGGTTAAAAAATCATTTGGACGAAATTTAACGACATTAGTATCTCCAGACAAAGGACTAGGAATTAAACCAGCTTCTGCCAAACCTTGAATTACCGCAAAGTCTGGGTCAGTTTTCGGGACATCTTCAAAAATTGGTGTTTCATTGAGCAGTGCTAATCGGATTTGTTTAGCAGAATTATTAGTAAAAATCTTATTATTAGTATTTACCAACCACCGAACATATTCCCGCCTAGTGACAATATTCTGAGGATCGACTAAAAGAGTAGTAGTATCTGGATTATCTTGATTTTGGGGTTGTGGCTGCTGAAATACTCCCAGTTTGGACAAATCTGCGACATATTGACGTAATCCTGAAGGCACATCTCTGAGAGCTTTTTTTAAGACAGGGGACTCTGTAGAAGTGGGGAGCGGCACTGGAGGGATGCTATTGGGAGGAAATGTTGTAGGAGTCGGTAACGCGGCTACTCCAGGAGTGGGCAAAGGTGTCGGTAATGATGCAGTTGGAGATGGCTCAGGAATAGGTAATGCTTGGGGTGATGCTGTGAAATTGGGAGATGGCTGAGTTTCTAGCTGGATAGTTGATGGAGAAACTGGGACGGGTGGAGGCGAGGGTATATTGGCAGTTTCTTCATTCTTGGATTGATAGTCTATCTCATATTCTGTTGCTATTCCTGGAGTTTGGCTAGGTTTGAGGGATACCTCTACCTGCAAATCATTTTTTTCTGCCACCAGAGATCCACTACCCTCTTCGGTAGGTTCGCTAATAATTTCCCAATTTTTGTCTCGAAATTCTTTTTGATAGAAATTTTGGACTACGTTAGTAGGGTCTGAACTACTCCAAACTGTTTTTTGCTCTTGTTCGGATTTTTCAATTAATTGGGAGTTGGGATATGGAGAGATTTCTGAGGGAAAATCAGCCGGAATTTGTGTTGGTTGTTCGGGTTGCTGGGTGTTTTGAGTAGGGATTTGAATTAATTGGTTAAAAGGAGGGTTATTTTTTAACTTGGGGTCTGCTGCAAAAACTTTTTCTAGCTCTTTACTTGAGGGATTATTTGCACAAGCGCTGACTGACATTAATAAACAAATAGTTAAACTGGTAAATATAGAAGGTCTATTTAATAACATATTCATTAATATAAATTTAGTTGCTATTTTTCAGGGAGGTTTTTGTTTCCTCCCTTAATTCTCAAAACTATATTTTTCAGGTATTCTTTGACAAGGATTTTGGTTGTTCAGCAGATAAGTTGTTTTTTTCTTCCTTTTTATCTTCTTGTTGTGGTGATTCCTGTCCTTCTACTTGTTTGAGATGAATAGTATTTACCTTGGTAATAAAATTAGCTATAGAATTTCTAGCTTTTTTGCCACGTTCAGTTGTATCTTCTACATCATAAATTCTATAAGATACATTTGCACCTAAGATAAATTTCTCCTGTTCTGCTTCTAAGAGTTCCACAACTCGATTAGCAGAAATCCAATTTTCTTGGAAAGGAAATGAAGTTACAACACTAGCAACTATAGAAGCGATCGCTGGACAAATTACAGGTAACCATTTTAACCAAGCCTGACCAGTTTCTAATTTATCAACAAGGACTAAAATGGGGGTAACTCCCGAAAAAACTATTGTGCCTAACTGCAAAATATAGTAGATATTTCTAGCTTTTTGCCTGGTCTTTTTGTAATCGTCTATTAACTCTTGAGTATAACGTAAAGCTTTTTCTACTTCTTGAGTTATCTGAATATTTTCTGGAGAATTTTCTAGTTGTAAAACATTACCGTATAAGGTTGCTTTTTTTAGTAAATCAGAATCCTTGATTGTTTTAGTGTAGTTGATTTGTAATTGCCGATTTAGGAGATACAAAAAAATAAACAAAGCAATAGAAACTACTAAAACTATCGGCAATTGAATCAGCTCTCGAAAGAAATAAACACTAATTCCTGAGCCAATAGTAGTTGCAAAAGATAGATATTCAAGTATTCTCAAAAATGATAAGATACCAGGGATCGATGGTGGAGATTTATAATTATCGGCTTTGATGTTTAACTGAGAATCAAGGGTTTCCGAACTTGTCATCTTTTGTTTATTCCTTTGATTTGATAAGTGGACTAAAATATTCTCCTGCTATTGAGAAAGTAAGGGCAATATTACCTGATAAATTATTTTACAATAAGCTGTTATATTATGTCTGAATAATTAGTTATAATAAATTTCTTAGGTGGTAAGTCGTAGGTGTAAGTTCAAGGTCGAACACTGGAAACGGAGCAGAAATTTGGGATATTCCTTCAACATCGCTTCAATAGAACATTTTTATTATACTTAATTATTCAGACATAGTATTATTCAGCAAATTACTTATATTTATTT
Source organism: Okeania sp. SIO1H4 (assembly GCF_010672695.1). NCBI lineage: Bacteria > Bacillati > Cyanobacteriota > Cyanophyceae > Oscillatoriales > Microcoleaceae > Okeania > Okeania sp. SIO1H4. The sequence continues at coordinate 11,121 of NZ_JAAHGB010000006.1, read as the reverse complement.
TTACATTTTCGGCGTTGCTGATTTGAGGTATGATAGATATCATCTCCGGATAAGAGGGCGAGCAAAAAACTTTCTCCTTCTACTCCTGTTTCTTCTTCTTTGTTCCCTCCTGACTCGGTAACTTCCCCTCCTGGAAGAGGTTAGGGGTGGGTTGACTCCTAAGTAATTAAGATTAATATCATACACGCTCTTCAGCAACGCCACATTTTCAGATCTTATTCAGATCTTAAGTTAGTATATTTGATGCCAAATTTTTGCTATACCCCAAAAAATTACTTCCGGTGCATCAATGATAGTTGCACCTAACTCAGGAAAAAGTTTTGTCAAATGAGTTAATAATAAGATGCGATCGCCTCCTGTCAGCACTATTTGTCCTTCAGGAAATTCTTCTCGCCAGGCGACGATATAATCTTTTATACCTGCTAATACTGTATATATTATCCCACTTTGAATGGCTGTTGCTGTTTCTTTTGCCCACCGTGGAGGTAACTCTATCGGTATATCGACCAAAGGTAACATAGCTGTTCCTGCTATCAAAGATGATAATTGCAACCTTAACCCTGGTAAAATAGACCCCCCCACTATTTTTTTTTGGACATCAGCACCAGTAAAAGTAATTGCAGTACCAGCATCTATGACTAGCACAGGCCAACCTAACTTTGTGCCTGCACCCAAAACTGCTAAAGCTCTATCTATTCCCAAAGTAGGATAAAGTCCTTGTAGTGGGAGTTTTTCTAAAGTAATCATATCAGACCAAGGATAAGTTTCCCAAAGTACTGTTTGTTGAGGAACTACTGATGCTATTAATAAAGGCATCTGATGATTTAACTTTATATTCTGAGTTTCTAATGTATTTTTTAGTAGTTTTCTGACTACTATTTCCACATTAATATTTTCCTCAATTTCCCATTTGTGAATCCGGTCTATATCCCAGGTTTTCTGAAGTATTGCACCCACAAAATACCCCCAGTGTAACCGGGTATTTCCAATCATTAAACCGAGCCATTCTTGATTTTCATACATATATAGTAATTTCATTTGAGTTGCGTAAAAAACATGGTTGCTTTTAGGCAACAGGCAACAGGCAACAGGCAACAGGTAAGAAGGTTTGCCGAACTTTTTACTGTTAGTAAATAACTAGCTCTTGTTTGACATCTCATTTGAAAACGCTATATAAATCTGTTCAAAAATTAATAATTAATAATTACCTCTCCTTTAAAAGAAGAGGATTGACTCAAAGGAAAAATTTTCTTTATTATCCCCTTAAAAGGGGAGGCTTTAAACCACAATAATTTTTCGGTGAAAAGTCCACTTTTAATAATAAATTAAAAGCCTCCATCCCGGTGTCTCCGTGTCTCCGCGTCCCCGTGTCTATTTGTAAGGAAGTCCTACATCTAAACCAGAAGTATATATAGCAACTGCTTGGTCTTGCATATTAAAGACTATTTTTATGCCTGTATCATCAGGATTTTTCCATTCATAAGCACCCTTAATTTGATTTTCTGCTTGTGATTCATCTGATGTAACTTCTTGTTGTCTACCAAGAGTATTATTAATTTGCATTTCTCTTGCTTCTCTTGATTGTACAAAAGCTTCTGAGTCAAATTCGGGGTCTATTTCTCCCTCTGCTCCAAGAATATTTCTTATTTCTCGGTATGTCATTCCTAGCTGCAATTTTTCATATTTTTGTCGCGTAATTGAATAAACTGGTTTGGGTTGATTCCAGAAAGGATTACCAAAATTATAAGTATTCATATTTTTAGTCCGAATAGTAACCACTTTCTGATTAGAATCAAAAATTATACTCATGCTTGTACCATCAGGATTCACCCAATTATATGTAACAGTATTAGAATTAGTTAAAGGATTATCTCTTGTTGGTTGTTTTATTCCTTCACTACCAATAATTTCTCTCACTTCATCATAAGTCATCCCAACTTTAATATTTTCAAAATCTGTACTGGTAACTACAGGAGGTTCTCGATTAACTCCAAAGTTAGTCGCGTTCAAATTTTGAGCAGATAATTTAATCAGTTTATTCTCTGAATTAAATATGGCAACTATACCTGTATTATCATTATTTAACCAGCGATACGCTACGCCAAATTCGTCAATTGTCGGACTATTATATTTTGTATAAATTTCACCTTCTCTTCCCAAGATTTGTTTGACTTCTTGATAGGTCATGCCAATTTTTAAGTTTTCATAATCAGCATTGGTAATTCTATTAGCTATAGCCGGTTTAATTTGTAGATTAAAGACAGATAAAAAACTACTAATAAATATTGTCAAAAAAAACTTTTTCATTGTAATTATCTAAAATATTTCCTATATTTTAATGATGATTTTTCAGGATATAAAATTGCTCAGAATTAATCTTACTAGACTCATATAAAGTTTGAGCAATTTCTGTCAAAGTCAATACTGAATAACTCCTATATCCATTTTCTTGTAACTTATCTTTTACTCCCCGTTCATGGTCAATAAAAACAACAATATCTTCTACTTGCAATCCCACTGATTTAAGTTTATCTACTCCCTCCATTACACTATTACCGCTAATCATAATATCATCCACAACAACAATTTTTTCCCCTGATTGAAAATGCCCTTCAATTAATCGACCAGTACCATGAGCTTTTACCTCTTTCCGAGGAAATATCATCGGACGTTCTAGACGCAAAGCTAAACCTGTGGCAGTGGGCAATGAACCATAAGGAATACCTGCAATTCTATCAAATTCTAAATCTTTGAGAATTTCTGCATAAGCAGTGACAATTTTATGGAATATTTGAGGAATAGAAATGATTTTTCGTAAGTCTATATAATAAGGAAAAGTCGCCCCCGATGCTTGTACATGGTCGCCAAAAATAATACATCCAATATCGTAAAGTTGTAAGATTAAATCCCGGTGTGGTTCATGCTTTAAAAAACAAACATCTGGCAACCACAATTCACAGGTAGGACTACCTTCAACTACCTGTAGACGTTGTTCATTAATCCTATTTCTTAAGGTTTCAATTTCTTGATTAGGATTTGCTGTACCAAATAATTTTGGTGGGATTGGTAATAATAATCCTTCACCATTAATATTCAAACCAGCAGCTAAAAGTTGAGCTAATTCTTCAGGATTAGCAATATCATTTTCTTCCGCTATATCTCCCTGAATTAGTATTAATCTTTCGGGAGCAATTTTTCTGATTCTAGCTAGAATATCTGGCATTACTCCTACTTCTAAACCTAGCTGTTCGGGAGTTGCCCATCTTTGAGCTTCTTCTACTAATTTGAGATAAAGAGGTTGCCCTTGATTTGGGTATTCTTGTAACACTGCTGCAGAAGAATTTGCTGTAGCACAAAGTAGGAATACTGTTTTGCCTGGATAAAGTAAAAAAGGTGCAACTAAATCAAGACCAGTGTAAGGTGAAATTGTACAAGCATCTACTTGTAAATCTTGAAAAATAGTCCTAGCAAATACTGTACTTGTATTGAGGTCGCCGTGTTTCGCATCTAAAATAATTGGAATTTCAGCAGGAATAGTTTTTATGGTTTGCTGAAGTAGTTCTAAACCTGGTATGCCCAAAGATTGATAATAGCCTAAAGAAAATTTATAAGCACATACATATTTTTGGGTTTGAGTTATTAAAAAATGGAGCCACTCCCACCAATATTGAATTAATTCTTGATTGTCTTTTTCTGGAGGATTATCAAATAAATATTTGTTGGGAATATTTTGACGATCTGTCTCCTTAGGCAAACTTTCTAAGTCTGGGTCTAACTCCAGATAAAGTAAAGTTTGATTCTGTTCTATACTGGTTATTAATTTATCAAAAAAATTCATAATAGTTTCTTTATATCCGTTGATAATTTTTGTAATTATTGATAATTATTATAGTCATTTTAAATAGATATAGCAATCTTATTTTAATTGCGAAATATTGTCTGATTTTAGAGAATAGGGAACAGGGAAGGAAGAAAGAAAAAAATATATTATCAATATAATATGATCAGCACTATATTCTAGACTTTTAAGAAATGGTCAAATTCTCATATCTGATTTATAATTTGTGTAGTATAATTATTAAGATGTAATTCCTAAACATTAGTAATCAGAACTAAGTTACTATGGTATACCGTAAATTATTTGTAGTAGGTTGTCCTCGTTCTGGTACAAGTTGGTTGAAGAGAATGATTGGTAGTCATTCTGATGTTCTAACAGTTCCAAATGAAAGTCATGCTTATTCTATAACTTACAACAACTTTACTTATTTAAAAAATCAGAAGTTCAAAAAAAGATTGAATTCAGCCAAATGGATACTAATGTCTTATGGTTTGAAGCCTTTGTTATTTGGATTTAATTCAGAAGATTTATGGCAAGGTATTTTAAACAAGTATAAGATATATCAAAAATGTCAAGAAAACATTGGGCTTTATAATCTAGTCAGTTATGCGGAGCTAGAACAATTAATAGCAAAAGTTGGCTCAGGTTCGGAAGATGACTTAATAAAAGTTAGAACTTTAAACCAATTAATGTTCGATCGCTTTTTTGAAAATAATGGAGGTTCTGAAAAGCAGATTTTGCTAGAAAAAAAACCACAAAATTTACGTTATATTGATGTCATTTTACGGCAGTTTCCAGAAGCTAAAAGCATAGAGATTATTAGAGATGGGCGAGATGTTTGTGTTTCTTACCAAGGAAGAGCAAAAACTACACGTTGGGCAAAACAAAGTACAATAACTGTCGCTAAAATATGGAAAAAAGCAATTGAGACAAGAGAAAAAGCTAAAGCAGACCTAGAAATAAGCGATCGCATCTACTCAGTTCGTTATGAAAACCTCCGCACCGAATCTGCAAGAAGAACTGAGCAAAATTTTTTATTTTATTGGTTTAGACTACGATCGAGCTTTAATTGATAATATTATTGATGCAAAAGATATTAGTAAAGTAGAAAATAAAGGAGAAGGTAAACATATTCGCCAAGGTTCTATTAGAGAATGGCAGACTCGACTTTCAGCAGAAGACGTTGCCCTGTGGGAAGAATTTGCAGGAGATACTCTCGCTGGTTTGGGGTATAAAACTTAGGCTAAACTTAATGATTAAATAGTATTATTTAAAAGGGTGTTTGTAGCTCGAGCAGAGTAATTATAGACATTAAGACCAATTAAAAGGTTTAATAATCAAGAGTTCAATTGTGTAGGTTAAGTTTAATGACACTTCCCAACTTTATCCTTCTAGGTGCTGCAAAATCAGGGACTAGCTCTCTATGGAATTATCTGAAGCAGCATCCCCAGGTGTTTATGTCCAATCCTAAAGAACCTAATTTTTTTGTGTTTGAAGGAGCAAAATTACCTCCCTATTCAGGGCCAGAATCTCCTGAAGTTTTGCTGAAACGTTTGTACCAAAATACAATTACAGATTGGGAAAGCTATCAAACTCTATTTGATAAAGTTTCTAATGAGATGGCGATCGGAGAAGCATCTGTACGCTATCTCTATTTTCCTAAAGCACCAGAAAATATCAAAAAGTATATTCCTGATGTTAAAATGATAGTTATGTTGCGTCATCCTGTAGATCGTCTTTATTCACATTATGTGATGAATATTCGACATTTATTGGAACCTTTATCTTTAGAAGAAGCTCTTGAACGAGAAGCAGAAAGAATAAGTAATAACTGGGGTTGGGATTGGCACTATACCAAAGTAGGAATGTATTCGCAACAGATTAAACGATACTTAAATTATTTTGAACCCGAGCAACTCAAAATTCTTTTTTATGATGATTTTCGCCAAAACCCCCTAGAAGTTATCAAAGAAGTCTATCAATATCTAGGGGTAGATGATTCTTTTGTCCCTAATATTGAACGGCAAAAGAATCAAGGATATTTGCCAAAAAATAAGTTAATTCATCAATTTTTATCTACATCTAATCCACTGAAGTCTTTTTTAAAGAAAGTATTACCTAACTCTGTGTATCAGAAACTGATTAAAACTTTGAAGAAATGGAATAGTGGGGCAATTCCATCTTTACCTCTTACCTTAAGAAAGTCTCTCAATGAGGTTTTTCGAGAAGATATTACTGAACTTCAAGAAATAGTCAACAGAGAGCTATTCTGGTTAGACACATAATCTAATAGCTGATTTGTAAACAGTATATCAAGAAAGTGTGGAAATGGTAAAATGATCGTGACCCCTAAATAATTTCAATTATCATGGAATTTTATCTGTGTAGCTATTACAGAGCTTCTTAAGCATGGGAAAACCAGTAAAGGCACTCAAGATTCTACTGTCACAAATTCATAGCCTAATTCAGCAACCTCGTAATTATTTACAGCACATTCCAGGTTTATGAGGTACAGTGGCACTAGCTTTTTAAATAGTTTTTGAAGTATGGAATTAAGTTTTCATTCTTGTTGAGCAAATCTACTAGAATCGCTGTACCAAACTTACATGGAATAGGGTGTATATCAAGTCTAGATATCAAGTTCTAGTTCAGAGATTTCTCTTTCAACTGTTCGTAAATAAGATTTACTTCTTCTAAGAGCGAACTAGATACCATACTGGTATCAATATCCTTGGGTCGTGGATGGTGTATACTAGTTGCTGATGCCATTAATGTTTCTGGATGAGAACTATCTACGACCTCCGCTAATATCCTCAACCCATGTTCAGGATTTTCACAGAAAGCATCGTAGTTAAGAAAATTCAGAAAATTACTTCTCTGTGCTAAAAGATGTCTGTAACTAGCAACCCAATACTCTAACCAAAAAGCAAGAGAATCAGCCTCTTTCGACTCCCTTTTCTCAAACCAACTATCGAAGTCAACAGGACAGAGATTTTTTCCAAAATCATAGTGACCAATTGCTCGCATATAGTCTGAGGCAAAGCTATCTTCTTGATGAATACGAAGAAAGTTACGATGCTGCTTTAATAACGAGGCAGTATGATTGAATGGATCTCTGAAAGGAATTATCATAATTGAATCAGGAAATAGTTGATTCAGCAGCTTTGTTCGGGCAATATTGAGGTTATTTTTTGAAACATAACGCACCCCATCTGCATCTACTTGCTTGCGCAGCATGATAATCTTACGCATATGACTGCGGAAAAAATCCTCAAATTCTCGATCTGTTTCATTCTCCCAAGGAATAATACGATCTTTGTGATAATGTCGCTTCCAGAATGTTTTCCATACTACTTCTTCTAATGCTTCTGGACTATCTGGGGTGACTTGCATCCCATCACCATGTGCCCTTTCTTGGGACTCAATATTCTTCTGAAAAGATTTTGAGAAACGATCCCATAGGCAAGGAATTAATACAAATGGCATATCCCGATAACAATGAGTCGCAAACTCTGGCGTACTATCAAAACATTCAAGCAATAAAGTTGTTCCTGCTCGCGGAAGTGCAGTGATAAAAACTGGTCGCTCAATGCGACAAGAGGATAGTTCTTTGGCAAACATGGAATCTTCCATATCTGCCAATGCTATCTGAGCAGTAGAAGTATTAAATGCCAGATAGTACAATGCTCGATCAAGTCCAGAAAAATTACTAGCTTGAACCTGACTTGATGCTTCACCATTAGATTGTTGCCAAGTTTTTTGGGTCTGAGAAGGTTTAACAAACAACACTACTACAGCTAGGATAGTGCTGAGAATCAAAAAGACTGGCGAAAGAAGGGTTTTAAATACAGCATCTAGAGATAGCCAACCCAACTTTTCAGCTAACCATAGTAGTCCAAGAGGTAGGATAACAGATACTATTCCACCAAAAGCAAGAATAAAAAATAATCCAAACAAATCTTTAGCATTTTTTTGTAGTAAGGATTCTTTTTCCTCTTCACTGAGCTGAGAAGAACGAATTATATCCAAAGAACGACCCCCCATGGCAGTTGTCTTTTTACTCTTTTCAACTAGCTGGAAACTTTGGACTAATATGAGGAAACCAACAACAAATAAAGTAGCACCTATCCAGTGGCTCATTGTGCCTCCTCTTTTTGACGATCATTTTCTTCTTCTTTAGATTGCTTACGTTTCCGTAGAAGTCGCTTAATGGGATACCACAAAAAGCCAAACAAAGCTGCAATAATACCTGCAACAAGGGCAAAAAAAGCACCAATGGCGGCGAGACCAGCTCCTGGTCCCACATAGGCCATGGCAGGGTGGGAGATCGTGAGAACAAGAAATAGGGAGGCCAGAAATAACTCTACAAATGTCAATACCTGTTTCATTTTTTTTATATCCAAATTGAGTTAGGGTTTCTACTTGTTAAAAACTACTTGAAATGATTTTAGCTTATTTGTCCTTGCGAAAAATTTGTTCATATTTGAGGGGCAGGCGCTGCACTTCCGAAACTATTCCTACCATTCCTTCATTAACATAGTTATAATATTGCCAGACAATTTCTCCTTCACGGTTGACCTCAAATGCTCTACCATTTACACAGTCTGTAATCAGAACATTCCCGTTGGGTAGCCACTGGTTTTTGCCACAGACTTCTGTAAAAAAAGGCGTATCTTTAGTACCTTCAAAAAAGACCTCCACTTCATTTTCTGGAGCTGATATAAGCAAGATACGACTTTGAGGATTTGCTGATTTTGGCGCACTGTTATTGTTATCAAAGACTGAAAAAGTGTTACCGTCAATAAAATCGGGATCGTGTTGTCTGACAAACAAACCTGTGCTAACAAACTTAATCTTTTCAGTTTCTTTATTGAAAACAAAGACTGTATTGATATTTCTTGGAGAGACCATAATATCCCCACGCTTAAAGAAACCTTCCTCAAGATCGGACGGAAATGGCTTGACATCATTGGCATGGAGTACATCAGCATCACCTCCTACTATTGTTTCCCAGTTCTTGAGGGTTCCTAGGTTAAGCAGTCCTAAATAACCGTTTTGGCGCAGGATTTCTGGAATTGACCACTCATTTAAGATTTTACCATCTGGGGATACTTCTATAATTGTATATTCCCAAATAGGAGGTTTACGATTCGGAAAACGAGAAATCGCTTCAACGTCATCTTTTTCATGAAACTTTTGCCCTGAAACCCAAAGATTTCCGTCATCATGTAAGTGAACAGAGTGGTGAGTTGAGTAAGGTAGCGACCATACTACATCTCCATTTACATCTAAACGAACTAGACCAAGTTCGGAAAAGTTGAACACAATATCTCCATTTTCCATCATGACTATTCCATGAATTGTCGTGCCTGGTCTGGATTTAGGAATCTTTCGTTCGGGAAGGTATTCAAGATTAGGCAGGATTCTTTTCCAGTCAGCATCCCATTCATGGAGTATATTGCCATCCATGTCAAGGATCTGTATTAATAGTTTGGTGTTTTTGTCTGAAAAACCGGTGAGTAAATTTAAACCTGGGTAAGCCTTGTTGGTATTAAGAATTGCTTGTGGGTATGGACTATCCAAACGCTTTAAATACCAAGGTAGCTCAATTTTGGTATCTTCACGAAATTGTTTGAGACCTTTTTCCGCAACAGAAGTTACTTTATTAATGACTTTATAGGGGAAAACCCTATATTTACCAACAGCTACTCCATAGGCAAACACAAGAAAGATCAGGGAAATACAGAACATAATTAGTCCAAATCTGTCTTGCTCTTGAGAGTCTTGTTCTTTTTCTCTAAGTTGAAGGTTATTTTTCATCATTTTTTTATATAGTTCCAAAAGTTCTCGATCTGAATTTATTAAATTAGCAAATATGAAGTGAAAAATAAAATAGGGATAAACTTTAAAATTTTTCCTGACAATCCATGAAGACCAAAATCTAGTTGTTTTATATTTCCTATTAAAAAATAACTGCAAAAACTTAAGTCTTTTTTTCGCTATTAGACTTGTCGCTTTATAATTTTAAAAAATCCCAAAAGCCTTGTTATGTAAGGATTGTAGCTATGAGATATCAAAAATACTTAGAATTATTGCTCTGTCTAGGTTAGAGTTATTTTTTCTCTTTATTTAGCGACAACTCTATTGTTGTACCACTATGGTAAAACTCATGATCACGATAAAAAGAAGTTAACTTTTGATTAATTTTTACAATGATAGGATTAGACTTTTCTACAGCGAAAAACCAATTAAAAATCCATCCGTATCCTCTTATTTTGTAAATAAAGGCAAAAAAGCCAGCTTGAGTATAGTCTCCTAACCATTTGTCTAGCGGGACTCGGCAGAGGCTAGTTGCGTCAGCCCAAACCCCTCCATATTTTGAGAGTAATTCAAGTCTAACTAGGTCAGATTGTTTAGTTTTAGGGAATTGGCATAATTTTTCTTCCGGTACAGAAAAAGTGATATGGTCTTTTGAATTGTTTTCCTCTAGAAAAATAACCTCCCACTCAGGGTTATACTGTTTCCAAGATTCATAACACTTTCTAATGGGACTTACACAAAATAGTAGCGGAAAATAGGCTCAAATATGGACAGGTAGAGGTTTTTACGTCAAAAAGGTATAAATTCTTTATTACCAAGGGTTTTAGCCATTTTTAGGGCATTGACGTAATTCCCTTGTTTAGGCTGACTTTCAAGCCGTTTTTCTGCCAGAAAATGTCTAAGTACCACTAACAAGCAATGGTGCTTGTGAAAACCCCTGATACCATAAAAACCAGATTTTTTTCGGTATAGTCCTTCTTTCTCTCCAATCAGGCTAGTTTGTGCAAATAATCACCATCACTTGCAAATAAAATTACTTGATTTTCAGTAAGTTCAATACTTGTGCTTGACTAGACTATAAAAACATTCTTATCTCAATTTTATAAATAAAATAGTAAAATAGCAAGGGTTTATTCATAACTTCACTGAATCTTTAAAAAACACGCATAAATCCTGCTCAACTTTACATAATTTTCATAAAAAATCTCTTTAATACCATAAATATTTCCTCAAGGTCAACTATTTATGTGTAACTTTACTGAATCTTTAATTTATCAGGAGTTACGCATTTTTCTGATCGAAACACTATATATAACGTAGTGTTATAATTATAATCGGCTTTGTTGCACAAAAGATGATGTTTAGGGTAAAAATAAAGAAGTCAAGATGGTACACGAAACTACACTCAGCAGATATGAGTAAGAGTAAGTCTAAATCCAACTCCAAGTCCTTGTATCGACTCA
>NZ_JAAHGB010000059.1:0-42896 GCF_010672695.1 Okeania sp. SIO1H4 | reverse complement strand
CCTTACGGTTTAGTCCAGTCAATGCCCGCACTGAGGCGGTCTTCTTTTAGCACCCGATTCAGATCTAACATTGTCCCATCTCAAACACCCTATTAACTTTACTTTACCTTATAAAGCGACAAGTCTATTCTTGATAATAACACTTTTCGATAGTTAATTTAACTGTACAGTGAGCTGTCTAATAGTTAATGTACAGTTCACTAGACACCTATTTTGGGTCTATTAACTAAGTAAATCTTAATGTAATATCATGTCCGGTTGAACAGTTATAAATAAATGACGGAGGAGTCAGAAGTCAGGAGTCAGCAGTCAGGAGGGAAGAAAGGAGAAGAGAAGGAGAAAGTTTTTTGACCACTAATTATCCGGATATGATATAACACACGCAGAAATGTCCGATTTATTGGAGGTTTATAGATTTTAGGATGGCAAGATATCAATATTTTTTCGATCAGAATTTCTGACGATCAAGGATTAATTGAAATGTTGTTGAATAATATTGATTACTTCAAATCTAAACCAGTGAATATTCCCAAAATTATTATTCTACTTGACAATAGACATCTCCAAAAATACTCAAACGCTGATCCTAACTATCTTTAGTCGAGCGATAGCGTACGCTTAACCGGAGGTTATCGCCACTCATCAAGATAGTTAAGTTGTACGGTTTTATGGGTCTTAGAGATACTTCGTGTTACGAATATAAATATTTCTTGTACTGTCTTTCTTATTTCTTATCTCATTTTTTCAAAATTTATACTAATATAAATGAGCCAATCCTTAGTCTAACTAAACCACATATTGTTAAGATTACTTTTTGATAATTATTATCTTTTAATCTGAATCTTTCTCTAGCAACTCCAAAGATTTTGATTAATCTTCAGATCGTGTTCTACAAATATTATCTTTTTGGCTTTTTCTTGATTTTCTTCTTTGATTTCTGGTAGCATTTCTTTTTTTATTGGTTTCTTTTTTGGTGTAGTTGTTCTCTCTACTCTTTCATCAGCTTTATCTCCTTGAAATTTTTGTTTTTTATCAAACTCCCATTCGTTGTTTTCTGAATACATTTACATCACTTACTGGACTTTTTTATCCTACTATTACATCTACTATTTCTTTTCCTGTCTTGAGTGCTTCTTACATTCGCCGTGCGACGGCGAATTAAGCACTCGCTTTTGGTGTCGTTATTATTTGATTTTTAAAAGTATGATTTTTCTTTTTTCCTGAGTAATATTTTTCTGTTTTTTTATATTCACCTGGTCTTTCTCTACTTTGTTCTTTACTATCTACAATTACAGCAGTTTTCTAGTTGATGAGGTACAAAGTTTTATTGCTCTAGGCAACAGGCAACAGGGAATATAGAAATAAATAGTCTTATAGCTGTACCTCACTATCCTCAAAAGTGCTGTAATTCTAATTCTGTTAATATTTCCTTGACCCATTATAATTCATTTTCTTTTTTTTTACTTGTTCTAATCAACTTACTGGTAGTAATTCTCTGAGAATATCTATCCAGTAATGAAAAATATTATTAGCACTTTATTCACTTATACCAAAGTTTATTCCTCATGTTTAAAAATTGGTATATGATGCCAATAAAATATTAGACTTGTCGCTTTATAAGGTAAAGTATAGAGTTAGTAGGGTGTTTGAAATGGGACAATGTTAGATATCAATCGGGTGCTAAAAGAAGACCGCCTCAGTGCGGGCATTGACTGGACTAAACCGTAAGGCATTCGATGAATTATTACAAGCTTTTTGTGTCCAACTTGAATTGGAAGCGATACGGCGCTCCGCCACGCTCCGCGAACGCTCTTTTGCCAAAAATCAAGACTCCGACCTCTGGGAGGAGGAAGAAAAGCGCCATTGCTACAAGCTTCATACAAGTGATTTTTGATCTGGTTCTACTTTAAGTGCTACCCTACCTTTGATGTGGCAGGAGTATTGTTTGACTTGCACCGCAGCAGAGCACACCGGATGGATGTTAAGACTACAGCCATTGCGCTTAGAGTGCTTTAGGGCAGAAAATGGCCTTGCCAAAACGTAAGTTACAGAGCATTGAAGAATTGATTACCAGGTTTCCATCTGCCACAGAGGTGATGATCGATGGTACAGAAAGGCCAATCCAGGGTCTAAAAGACCACCAAAAGCAGAAAAATCATTACTCAGGTAAAAAAAAGTGCCATAGGAGTCAACATCTGGTCATGACTGACCTTGATCAAAGAGTCCTCGTCCGCTCGAAAGCAAGAGAGGGAAAAGTTGATGGGCATTCGGCAGTTAGATGAAGAAAAATTGGTAGATTTTGTACCTGATGAAGTGAAAATTCATGTAGATTTGGGTTTCCAGGGATGACAGAAGGAATTTGTCAACATCAAGCCGACCCACCAAAAAACCTCGATCTCAGGAATTAACTGACCAACAAAAACATCTCAATCAAGAAAAAAGTAGCGACCGCGTCAAAAGTGAACAGACAATATCTGGGGTAAACAGATATAATGCAGCTAGAGGATGATATCGAAATCACATCAAAGATGCGCGACGATCGCTTCATGTTCACTGCGGCTGGACTCTGGAATTTTTACCTGATGGCAGCATAGTTTAATCAGTGAAAAGCCAGGATTTTCCATTTCACTTTAAGGTTTTATTTCGCGACAAGTCTAATATTTAAGTGATTTATTATTCCTTGGTTAAAGCCTTTTTTCTTCCTTCACCTGCTTGAATTAATCTTTTTTGAGCATGCTAACACCAAAATTAATCTTTGTTTTGTAAGGCTAATGCTTAAAAGACTAGCCATGAGTTAAAAAGAACCCAAATGGTTTCTATATGGCTCCCCTAAACAATTTAAGAACTATTCCCTGCTCCTCCTATCTACTTTTCATGCTTGTTATCAACTTCTGAGGGTCTTTGGACTCAGGTAGACCAAAATTTTACACTAATGAGTCGCACTACACTAAATGAGCAATAGTTACCCCACTACCGCCGTCATTTCTCGGCGCTAATTCATAACGCTCTACCAACGGATGATCCTGCAAAAACTCATGGATACCCTGTCTCAATTTACCAGTACCTTTACCATGAATAATCCACAACAAACCATACTCGATCGCCCGAGAAAGTGCCCTATCTACCTCAATTTGAGCATCTGCCACCCGACTTCCACGAATATCAATACTATTTTGAGAAGTACGAACAGCTAAACCACTAGAAGTAATCTCTGCTGGAGTTTCCTTAGACTTACTTTCTGACTTCTTACTCTTTTGTGCCTCTACATTTTTACTCTTTTTAGAAAGCTCTGCTTTTTCACCATCAAGAGATTCCACTTCTGCCAAACTAACTGTCATTTTCATAATTCCAAATTTAACAGTTAACTCATCATTCTCATTAGGAGCGCTCAAAACTTCTGCTGTCTGCCCAATTTTGGGAATCCGAATACGATCGCCCTCTTTAGGCATAAAATTCGGTTTCTTGACAGGGAGAGTACGAGAAGGCAAATATTTCTCAGAAATTTCATTAATAGCTTTAGTCGCTTTCTGAGCATTTCGAGCAGTTAACGGGCCTTGCTGTAAATTCCGAATTACCGTAGCAATTTCTGCTTTTGCCTCAGCAATTTTTTCCTGTACCGCCAACTGTTGCGACAACTGTAAATCTCTTTCTCGATCTTTCAGCGCAGCAGCTTTTCTAGAAACTTCCCGATGTAAAGATTCAGTTTCTTGTAGTAACTCAGAAGCTTCTTTTGCCTTTGTTTCCTGTTGCTGTCTTTGTGCTTCCAAACCTGCAATCACCTGATTCACATCTTCAGAATTTCCTCCCACATAATCTTGCGCTCTATAAATAATCTCCTGTTTTAAACCCAACTTGCCAGCAATAGTCATAGCATTAGAACGACCTGGAATTCCCCACAGCAAGCGGTATGTAGGTTGTAGAGAATTGATATCAAATTCTACAGAAGCATTTTCAAACCTTTCATCGTCATATTTGAGAGCTTTAAGTTCTCCAAAGTGGGTAGTTGCCACTGTTAATAGTACATGGTCTGCCAAATATTGCAAAATAGAAGTCGCTAAAGCACTACCTTCAGTGGGGTCTGTACCAGCACCAATTTCATCTAATAAAACCAGGGTAGAAGATAAACCAGAATTTTCTGGATTTTCATCCTCATCTATTGCTTCTAAAATCCTAATAATGCGTCGAACATGACCAGAAAAAGTAGATAAACTTTGTTCTAATGATTGCTCATCACCAATATCAGCCAAGATTTGTTCAAACCACGGCAACTCCACAGGTTCATTTGCAGGTATAAATAATCCTATTTTTGCCATCAGTGCAGCTAACCCCAAGGTCTTCAGAGTAACAGTTTTACCGCCAGTGTTCGGACCCGTAATTGCCACGACTTTGACTGGAGATTTCACCGTAACATCAATAGGTACCACATCATTTCCTTCTTCGTATTGCTGTTGCCAAACTAACAACGGATGTCGCAATTGACGGATATTCACGGGGCGATCAGAATCTGGTTCAGTAAATTGAGGTGGGTTTGCTCCTAACCATAAACTATAACGAGCGCGAGCTGTAGCGAGGTCAATTGTAGTAGCAATTATCAGTAACTGCTCTAAGTCTTCCTTGACTTCTGCCACTTGTTCTGTTAATGCTTGCCGAATCGCTTCCTCTTCTCTTTGGGCCTGACGCTGTAGTTGTCGTATTTGGTTATTGAGGTTGACAACTCCATTGGGTTCAATGTATAATGTAGAGCCTGTTGTAGATGTATCATGAACAATACCAGGTACGGCATCTTTTTGAGGTGCTTTGACAGGAATTACAAAGCGATCGCTCCTTTGAGTAATAATTGGTTGTTGAATAGCACTAGCTTTCCGTTGTAAAATGCCTCGAAGTATCCCATCAATGCGATCGCGTAAATGGTGCATTTTTTCTCGAATACCCGCTAGTTTGGGACTTGCCCTGTCTGTAACATCTCCCCGGTCATCTATACAGCGGTGAATTTCCTGTTCTAGTTCTGGATAAGTGCGTAACTCAGCTACTAATTCTGGTAAAACTGACAACTCATATTCCGACTCATAATTGTCAATTGTCCGACGTAACTTACGAGCGCCAGCTAAAGTTGTCGCAATAGCTAAAAGTTCACTTCCAGAAAGTATACCACCTAGTTCTGCTCTTTCCAGGGAATCTCCAAAGTCTTCAATACCATCAAATGACAAACCCTGTGGAAGACGAGTTTCTAATATATAAGCTTCCTTAGTTTCAGCTAATAGTTGTATAGTTTCCGCTTTTGTTGACGGAATTGGTAAATAATTAGTCGTGTTTTGGCGATCGCCGATATTAAAAGTCCTAGAATTGTGGAGCAATATCGCACCCAATTTCGTTGCTGTAAAAGTGGCCAAGTGTTGACATAAGCGAGGCCATTCCAGTAATTCTAAAGTCTCGGATTGAATCAAAGCTTAATAATATATAAAAGTATTATGTACTCTGAATTATATTATACTACAATTACTGCAAAATATTTGAAGTCAAAAGTCAAAAGTCATGCATTCAAAAGTTAGAAGTTAGAAGTTAGAAGTGATATTTTGAGTACTTAAAACCTCTACCTATCTGTGAAATTATTTAATTGAAATGGTATCAGCTCTCCTACTCCCCATTTAAAGTCATACATTCAAAAGTCATGCATTCAAAAGTTAGAAGTGATATTTTAAGTACTTAAAACCTCTACCTCTCTGTGAAATTAGTTAATTGAAATGGTATCAGCTCTCCTACTCCCCATTTAAAGTCAAAAGTCATGCATTCAAAAGTTAGAAGTGATATTTTAAGTACTTAAAACCTCTACCTATCTGTGAAATTATTTAATTGAAATAGTATCAGCTCCCCTATTCCCCATTTAAAGTCATACATTCAAAAGTCATGCATTCAAAAGTTAGAAGTGATATTTTAAGTACTTAAAACCTCTACCTATCTGTGAAATTATTTAATTGAAATAGTATCAGCTCCCCTATTCCCCATTTAAAGTCATACATTCAAAAGTCAAAAGTTAGAAGTGATATTTTAAGTACTTAAAATATCTACCTATTTGTGACATTATTTAATTGAAATGGTATAAGCTCCCCTACTCCCCTACCCAGGTGATTATCAAAAATGAAATAGCTCTGTCCCAGATGAGCTGTTGCCTGTTGCCTGTTGCCTGTTGTCTGTTGTCTGTTGTCTGTTGTCTGTTGCCTGTTGCCTGTTGCCTATTGTCAAAAACCTTGCCTAGATTTAGCACTGTAATTAGCCACTGACTCCACTAACCCCAGGGCAATAAAATTACTCAACAAAGCCGATCGCCCATAACTAAGTAACGGTAGTGGGATACCAGTCACAGGAGCCAAACCAATATTCATCCCAATATTCACAAAAACCTGGAATACTAACATTGATAATACTCCAATGGCAATCAGAGAACCAAAATCATCCTTAGCAGTCTGAGCAATAATAACCAACCGCAGACAAATAAACCAAAAAGCTAAAAGTACCAGAATACAACCAACAAAACCCAACTCTTCGCCAATAGCTGAGAAAATAAAATCTGTATGCTGTTCTGGGATAAAATGTAGTTGAGTTTGAGTACCTTGATATAGCCCCCTACCAAACATCTGTCCAGAACCAATAGCAATACGAGATTGAATTAGGTGATATCCCGTGCCCAGAGGGTCTTGTTCTGGATTCAGAAATCCTGTTAGTCGGTCTTTTTGATAATCTTTGAGCAAATTCCATAATATTTGCCCAATATTTCCAGAGACAACATTAATCCCGGTAACTATAGGTGTCCATAGCCATTTCCAAGGTAAAGTCCGCCATGCGATTAAGGCCATCAAAGCGATCCATGCAAGCCAAGCAGGGAAATAGATAGTATAAAGAATGGCTGAAAAAATAGGAGAGACAAGTAATATTAACCAACCAGGATTAACATTTCCCCAATACAACATCCCCATAGTAATTGCACCAAATATTAAAGATGTGCCGAGGTTGGGTTCTATAAATACTAAAAACCATGGTACGGCTGTAATCATCAAAACTTTAAAAAAGCCTAATAGCCTTACCCTGGTCTGAGACGAAAGTATTGCTGCTAAGGTAATAATTATTCCTACCTTGGCAAATTCTGAGGGTTGAACGTGGAAACCACCAACATTAATCCATCTTTGTGCCCCCAGAGCTGAAGTACCAATGAGTTGTACAGCTCCCAAAGAAAGATTGGTTAAAATATAAATTACCCATTTCCAGTTCATTAAAACTTCATAACGACAACGAGCAATAATTAAGGCCAAGATTAAGCCTACTCCTCCAGTGAGCCAGTGTTGCCACCAATCTGTTAATCCCTGGTTTCGTTCGACACTTTGGATCATTACTCCACCAAAAGTGGTCATTGCTATATAGACCAGCATTAGAGACCAGTCCATATTGCGCCATTGCAAGAGAGGCCATTTTCGGCGATTTCTTAATACTAATTTCTGGGTCATATTTTAATATGTAGATATTTTAGACTTTAGAATACTCCTGATAGTTAATACATATATTTAAGTAGGATCTCTGCATCAATTAAAATTTTTTTTGATGTAGCAGAAGGAAGAAGGAAGAAGGAAGGAGACTTTAGTTATCTGGGAGGACTAAAGTTGGGAAAAGCTAGCATTGTCTGAGTTTAAAGCTTTTGATATGTCAAATAGAGTAATGGCGACTGCTATAAAATTTATATGTTTTTCGGTAAACTTTAGAGGCAGGTTGAAAATGCCCAGTCCAGTGATGCTCCTGACGGTGAGCAGGGAGTAGAAAGAGTCTAATATTAATTATTTTGATTTTTTCTTATCCCTGTACGGACGTTGCATGAAACTTCCCTACTCCCCCACTTAAGATACTATTCACCAAGGCGGTGAAATCGGCCTCTAATTATCTTTTATTTTGTGGGTTTAATACCCCACCGTCAACGGGGATGTTTAAAATTTTTTAGGGTTTGTAATTCATCAGGAATTTTCCCTTCTGCCTTCTGCCTTCTGCCTTCTACCTTTTTCAATAACTATGGCTTCCGGTTCGTATAGGTATTCAAACCAGTTACCATCTAAATCTCTACCGTAAAAGGAAGCTGTGCCATCTCGATGTTCATGGACAGGGGAGACTTGGATATTTTGGACTTTGAGCTGTTCGTAGGCGGTTTCCATTTCTGAGCGATCGCTAAACACAAACCCAAAATGTGGCCCTGCTTGCTCATATCCAGGACTCAAAAGTGCTAGTCCATCATCACCAGCTTTTAGGTATGCCCAGTCAGCATCTTTCCAGGCTATTTCCATTCCCAAATTTTGATAGAACTCTACTGCTTTGTCAACGTCTTGCACGCAGATAGCTACATGGCCTAATCTTTTCAGCTTCATAGTCAACTACTATTAAAATTTTTCTATTTTGAATTATATTACGCGCTATTTGTTTGTTTTGCTTTTTCCTGTATCCAGATGAGGCGATCGCATGACTCCTAATTAGGGTTTGCTGAAAAAGTCTTTTTCAGGAGTAGGGGAGTGGGGGAGCAGAGAGTAGTTAGGAGAAACGAGGAATTAATTAGGAGATAGTCGGATATATTTGTTCCTTGATTTTTCTGCTATCCCTCCTGCCTTTTATGCTAAGTTTTTGAGGGTTTTCAACGTGATACCAGGCACTTTTTTTCGCTCCTTTAAAGGCTGAATCTTTTATATGTCAGTGCTTTTAGATTTAATCAGCAAACCTTAATTATACCAATGGTCTCTGACTTGATATTAATTATCCAGACATGATATTATTCTTTAATTTAGAAATAAAATGATTACAGAAAAGTTTCGTCGCCAGCTCCGCAAAGAAGCAAAACTATGGCAAACAGAGGAATTAATTAGCGATCGCTTTTATCAACAACTATCAGAAAGATACCAGTTTGATGCTTTGGAGGAAACCGCCAGCGCTCGTTTTATTACTATCTTAATTTCTCTAGGTGGTATTCTTTTAGGATTAGGTATTATCACTTTTGTTTCTGCTAACTGGCAACAGTGGTCGCGAGGAGTAAAAACACTTCTATTATTAACTCTATTTATCTTAGTTAATACCTGCGGTTTTTATCTCTGGCGACAGCCCAATAATCTACCAAATACTACCAGTAAAAAACAAAGATTAGGTCACGGACTGTTAATATTTGGAGCCTTAATTTTAGGGGCAAATATAGCCTTTATGGCTCAAATGTTTCATATCGGTGGTTCTCCCTACGGATTATACATTGTTTGGGGATTGGGAGTTTTGGTAATGGCTTATAGTTTACAACTGGAAAGTCTGGGAATTATGGCTATCCTGTTAATAGGATTAGGCTATTTAATGGGTTTATCAACTATATTTGATTCTGTGGAATTTTCCTGGTTAAAGGCAATTATCAAATATATGGCTTTGGTGGCAGTATTGTTGCTAATTCCACTAGCTTATTGGTGCAGTTCCAAGATTATTTTTTTTCTCGCTACATCAATATTATTACTAGCTCTAGAAATTAGTTTGTGGCAAATTTTTTACTTATCAAATAATAGTTTTTTGGGAGCGATCGCTTTGACTTTACCTCCAGCTTTATTATGGGGGTATGACGATACTATTTTGCCTAAAATAGATAGTCGATTTTTTCAACAATTAGCAAGAAGTTTAGCTATTTGGTATTTGAGTATTGGATTTTTATATTTATCTTTTCGGAGAATTTGGAATTATGTTTTAACTAAAGATTTGAGCGATGGAAATACATCATTACAGTTTAGTTGGTTGACTTTAATTGAAGTTCTAATCTTTATAGGTTTTTCTGTTTGGGAATGGTTTAATTTAGCACAAACTGATAGAACAAATTCTCATCGTTGGCAATTAGATTCAGTCAGTAGTGTGATTTTAGGTTTCATTGTTGTAACTACAATATTATGTTTCTGGCATTTGAGTATCAATGAAATTCCAGAAATAGCAACTTTTATCATAAATATAGAAATGTTTCTCTTAGCAGCAGGTTTAATTAGAATTGGATTGATGCGAGGAATTAGAGGAGGTTTTTGGGGTGGTTTGGTATTACTAACTTTACAAATTCTCTGTCGCACTTTTGAGTATAATACCGAATTATTACTTAAATCTTTTGTATTTATTTTATGTGGTGTAGGAGTTATAGCTGCTGGTTTATGGTTTGAACGTCATTTATTATCTAAGAATTAATACCAATTTTATTTGAGGTTATACAAAATTAGGTAGTAGGTGTTAGGTAGTAGGTGTTAGGTAGTAGGTGTTAGGTAGTAGGTGTTAGGTAGTAGGTGTTATCACAATTTGATAAATATTTGCTACAAATAACTAGGTTATACCAAATTCAAGAAAGATTGTTACAGTAAAATTATAGATGCTTAACGGAATTGAAAAATCTTCACTGTTTATTTCTTATACCTACCACCTACCACCTAAAACCTAATACTTTGAATAGCCAATGTAGCAATATTTTTTGAAAATGGTATTATTTCTTAGGAGTTAAAGGGCGAATGGCCATTCCCTCCTACTGCCCTTATTATTAGTAACATTCTTGTAAGCATTCCGCAGGAAATGCTTACACATTCTTTCTCCAAATTGATATTATAATAATAGCCAAAGCGGTTAGGACTTATGCTAATGATGAATCTTAGACTAGGCAATGTTTTTCCCACTGTTCCCTGTTCCCTGTTCCCTATTCCCTAAGAGAAAATTAACATGAAATTTATCAACCCTTTTAATCAAAGCAATTTATCAACTAAAGAATCTGATTATTCTGAAGAATTAAATCCACCTATTAATCAAACAAAATCTTCAAAAAATCAGATGCAAATTTGGCGATTTATTTTGCCATTAACTGTACAGTTAGCATTAATTTTGTCAATTCCTGCTCAAGCTATTTATACTACGATTACAGGTAGAACTGTAGTTTTGCAAACTGTACCTGTAGACCCCTACGATTTTTTGCGAGGCTATTATCAAGTTTTAGATTATGATATATCCCGCAAAGATAATTTGAATAAACTTCCTGGTTGGAATAAATTTGAATTAGAAATTTCAGGAAAACTTTCTTCGCAAAATCCAACTAATATTTATGTGATTTTAGCTGCACCGGAAACAACAGAAAATTTAGGCATTCCCAAAGTGTGGAAACCTGTAGATGTAAGTGCAAAACAACCTCAAAATTTGCCAGCTAATCAAATAGCTATTCAAGGTAAATTTAATGGTCGGACAATTAAATATGGCTTAGAAACTTATTATATGCCTGAAAATAAACGCAAAGATATTAATCAGGATATTCGAGCAGCACAAACTACTGTTAATTTAGAAGGTAAAATACCTTTTGTAGTAGAAGTAAAAGTTAGTTCTCAAGGCCAAGCAGTACCTGTTAGTTTATGGGTACGCGATCGCAACTACAAATTTTAATTGAATAAGGCAGAAAGAGGAGTAGGGGAGTAGGGGAGTAGGGGAGTATAGTTATAAACATATACTATATAACCGGATTCTATGTAAAAGCTAAAGTCTTCTTCCTTCTTCCTTCTTCCTTCTTCCTTGCCTAGTTTTTTCATAGAGCATTGACTTAATCAAAGAATAACGATATTATGCAATAGCTTAAAAAGCATACTATTTAGATAGACAATGAAAGTAAAACCTTTAACCGTTGGTCCGATCCTGGGTGCAGTCACGGGCGACACTGCACGCATATTTGGTCGTGGCGAATATAAACTCTCTAGTAACAAAAAAAGTGTTCTCCCTTGTGTAGGAGTCGCCCGAATTCGTGCCCTAGACTCCTCAGACTATGACCCCCCCATCTTCTTCAAGATGTCTCCTGCTTTTGATACCTCCGGAGTAGCAGTATTCGACGAACTATCCTCAGAAACAGAGTATGAATATCAAATTGGCTATTTTTTGCAAAAAAAAGAGGAAGTAGACCAAGCAAACATAAACCTTGATTGGTCGAAAGCACATACCAAGCAATTTCAGACTGCTTCCACAGATCCGAAAAAGAGTCGCTCATTTATTTTTGGTTCTTGTCGTTATCTGCTAAAATTATTTGGTTCTTGGTTTGACGATCGCGGCGACAAAACTTTTGAATCTATTCTCAAACAAATAAACTCTGGTACAACTACTAATTCCTTGCTCATGGTAGGAGACCAAATTTATGCCGACGACCTCAATGCTATCGGTGCAGATCGCACAATTGAGGAGTTTTTTAGTCGCTATCAAGAGACCTTTACCCAACCCCATATTCGCGAACTGATGGGGCAAATTCCTACCTACATGACTCTTGACGACCACGAAATAGAGGATAACTGGCCGTCCAAAGCGTCGCCGAAGGATTGGGTGACTCTATTCCCTGTAGCAATTCATGCTTACATTACCTATCAGATGAGTCACAGTCCGTTATTCGAGATTGTAGATGACAAAGCTGATGTTATTGGTTCGCCCTCAAAACTCTGGTACAAATTTACAGACGGATGCTGTGACTTTTTTGTAACCGATACCCGCACAGAGCGTGACGAGGCAGAATCCTGCGATCCAGCATTTGAAGAGCGAGAAATAATTAATGAAGATCAGTTTGAAGCTTTAAAAAAAATGGCTAGCAGATGGGTCAGAGCGAGTAAAGTTTGTTGCCTCAGCAGTTCCATTTTTCCCAGACTTTAAAAAGACTGAGCTAGATAAATGGAGTGGATATTTGCACCAACGCACCGAACTTTTGGAATTTATCCGCACCAATAAAATTAAACGGGTAGTTTTTCTATCTGGTGACGTACATTGTTCTATGTCAGCGGAGTTACTTTGCGAAGAAGACCCAGATTTTAAAATTATTTCTCTGATATCATCGGCTTTTTTCTGGCCTTACCCTCATAAAAGTGGTAGTTTCCAGTTATCAGGAAAGCTGAAAACTACCTCATTAACATCTCATAGCTATGCTGTAACAAATGCCGGACCTGCCCATTTCGATGACAATTTTTCGCGGGTGACTTGCGATTTGAATTCCTTGAAGTTTCAGGTTTTTCAAAGATTAGGGAATTTATTAGGAGAAAAAGAACATAGTTTTTGACAATAAGCAATCAGCACTCAGCAATCAGCAGTAAACGTTTAGAAGGGGTTCTGTTATATCATGTCCGGTTGAACAGTGATAAATAAATAACTACGGAGGAGTCAGGAGTCAGGAGTCAGGAGTCAGGAGGAAAGAGGGAAGAAATAAGAAGAACTGGAGTTGAAGGAGAAAGTTTTTTTATAACTAATTATCCGGACATGATATTACCCCTCCGTACACCTTCCGGTTTATCTCAACGTTGGTTGAAGACCCGCGCTCTCCCGTTGGCGGAGGATGGTGGCGGCAGCTATTAGGGGAGCGGAGAGATGGGAAAACCAATCAATCTTGCAGTTTTACAGATAATTTGTTAAAATAGAAGACTCAACCAAAAACCAAGGTTGAGATTACTATTGTTTTTTTCAAGTCCCGTCGCCGAGGGGCACTGGTCGATTATTTATCGGACACAGAGGAAGCGTTAGACTGGCATTGCCAGCATTTTCCAGTGAGGTGTCAACCCGCCCTGAGTCGTTCAGTCAGCTTAGTCTGTTTGATTGGTGGATGGGAATCGGTGCGCTGTCTCGCAGAGCAGCGTCGGGAGGATGTCAAAGAAACCAGTAATCTCGTAGGGTGTGTTAACGTTTGCGCAGCATTCCGCAGGAAAGTGTAACGCACCGCCAAATCTATAATGTTTCGGTGGGTTAGCGTCAGCGTAACCCTACTATTTTTTTTAACACTGCTATATCAAGAGCATTTTTCATAGGTTTTATTCTACTGAATCTTCAACTATTATATAAATTTTCAATCCTTTTTTAGCATCAATATCAAATTTTAAACCAACTTCAGCTTCAATGGTTATTTCTATACTTTCTTGGGAAATATCATTAATTTTAAGACTCTCAATTGTAGCCAAGCGACAATATGAAGATGTTTCACTGACTAAAAAAACATTTGTTCCTATAGACAAGCTACTATTATTAATTCTTGCTACTGCTGCCTTTGGCTTTTTAAACCATTCTGTAATTTCACCAATTTCTTTGGCTTTACCTGTAGAAGTTTGCTCTTGAATTATCTGATAAGTTACTAATTCTGCTAAAGCTTGACACAAAGCTTTAATAAAGTCACCTAAATCTAGTAATTCTTGAGTGCCTAGAATCTCATCAACAACTCCATGAGCTGCTTCATTTCTATAGGAAATTAATTGATTAAGTTCTCCTTCAGCAGTGTTCTGATTTCCTCGAATCTCTTCTACAAAGTGTTTGACTTTTCTGTAATTTATTACCCATTTCCAAGTACCAGCTATTCCTGCATCTGCAAAGAATTTTTCTAATATATCTTTCCGTAAATTCTGGTCATGCAAAAGAAAAGCTTCTGGCAATAACTGATAATTTTTATTCTGATTCGTTGTGCCATAGAATAGACCTCTAATTACCTGATTTTCAGAAAGATATTTAAACCTATCTTTTTTGAATTCTAGCAGTATGCGCCCCACACCTTCTCGATGAGTATTCCGAATTGTATCATCTAATTCTAAATAATTTTCGACTATGTTTTGAAGATACTTTAGCCAAGTTGATATTAAATATTCTACAAAATTTTCATAGATCGCATACAAACGAGTTACTACTGCACAATGTTCGTATAATTCCCACTCCTTATCATTTGGAACTCCTTTTACTAACTCTTCTAATTCAATAATTTCTGGATAATCTTTTAGTTTTTGTGTCTGTACAATTCCTTTTTTTGCTATTTTTCTCAATCTATCATTGGTCTGAATCATTGCACTAATACTGTCAATATTTACATTGACAATTTCTAGGAGATTATCAAACATTCTCAATTATTCTCCAATCACTCGTAAAAGCATATTGTTAAAGAGTTCCATTCTTTTTTGAATATCGGCTTTGGTTTTTCCACCACCTGTGAAAAGGCGCGATTTATCTTTTTCAAATAATTTCTTTGTTTCCTCTATAACCCTAGATTTTTTGGAAATTAATAGTTCGGCGTGTGATAAATGTTGACTCAAGCCAACCATTACAGCATCATAATAAGCTTTATAAGATACTTGCTTCTTTGCGCCAAAAGGTTTAAATAAAGTTTCTTCGTAGAGTTGATTAGCTAACTCGATAGTTTCTAAAAAAATCTCTCTTAGCAATTCAATATCTTTATCGGAGAATTGGGTACTTTTTATCATATAAAAGTCTAGAAAATCTTCCATTTGACCGCGGAAATAATCCTTATTTCTCAGAGCAAAAAAACGTAGCACTAATTCAGCATCTTCCATTTTTTTGTAGAGATTATTTGTTTCCAAGTCGGGGCTATCATTTTCTTTAGGTATTCCCCAAGCTTCAGCAAATATAGGATTACGCGATAATTCAAGTAATAGCTCATCAAATTTTCCATGATACAAACAATGTCTTACTTCCTGTTTACTTAAATCTACTCCCCCTGTATTGATACGTTCAAAAGCAAGCTGTTTTAACAACATTGCTTCTTCAGGATCGGCTGTTGATTCTGTAACAATTGTAATAGTTGATATGGAACGACGGTCTATTCCTCTCTGAATTATTGAATCAAGTTCTTGATAAGTAAGTCCGTTTAATTCTGACCAAAATTCTAGTCCAGTTAACTTTAATTGATTGTCATAAAAATCTCTAATAGCCGTAATTCTCTGTTGACCATCTATAACTTCATAGGAATTATAACTTTGTTCATAAAGAATAATTGGAGGTACAGGTATATTAATCAGAAATGACTCAATTAAACGGGATTGCTTTTGTTTATCCCAACGGCTTCTTCTTTGATAAAATGGTCGTAAATCCATATATCCAGGTTTCTTTAATGCTTCTGCAAAACTCGGAAGTTTTTCCCGATTAATTTCAGTAAGTATTCTTTTTTCTCTCGAATGATATTTAGCAACAATATCAGTTGCATATTTCCCATTTTTGGTTTTTGTTGTAGCTTTTTCTTGCCACATCTTTTGTTCAATTGGTAATAGTGACATTTTTTTTCCTTAAATTTGAACTCTAATTTATGATTGTATAAGAATTTTTTTATTATGGTCAAAAGTTTAAAGGTTTAGTTTTACCTTCTTTAAACTCAGCGATCGCTTCTGAGGCAAGTTGGGCGAGTTGGTCTTGAGAATTAGCAAAATTTTCTGCCCATCTTTTCTCATCTTGCTTATTGTTAATGCTCAGGTATCCTACTGGACTCTTAATCCGTACATCCGTGCCATAATCCGTGTGAGCAGTCATAGTTTTTTTTGGTGATTATTTCTTATTAATTTAGCGGAGAAACAAAAATGATACAAGAGCAAATTTTTGAAGAAAGTAGTGGTAATGTATTTGCCGATATTGGTTTGGACGATGCAGACGAACTTTTTACACGAGGAAAAATAGGTATTCAGGTAATACGTTTTTTCAACAAACGTCATCTTAAACAGAATGAAATTAGTGAAATTCTGGGTATTTCTCCACAAGAAGTATCTCATTTGATGAACGGAGAATTTCAAAAGTTTAGTGAAGGGAAACTACTTGATTTTCTCAAACAACTTGATATAGAAATTACTTTACACCGTGTTTGAGAAGAAACCCAAGGCTGGAAAATCTGCATAGCGTTATGCGCCGAGCTAGGAGCTGTGATATCATGTCCGGATAATAGCGTGATGAAAAAACTTATCCTCTTGCTTAAACAGTAAATCTCTCTATTTTCCCTGCTCCCCTACTCCCCTACTCCTCTGCTCCCCCGCTCCCCTACTATCTTAATTATAAGTATTCAACCGGACATGATATGACTTAACGGTGAGAGTGTCAAGAACATTATACTGTATTAACTCTACTTAATTAATTAGGAGAATTATAAGGATGTCCAAGACTGCTATCCAAGAAAAAAGGCTCACACTGGATGAATTTTTGTCATCCCCTTTAGCTAGTGAAAAGTATGAATATTTCGATGGAGAATTAATTCAAAAAATGTCACCCAAACGTTCTCATTCCCGTGTAACACTTGCTTTATCCTCAATTCTTGAAGATTGGAATCAAGATAAAGGGGAAGTTGGTATCGAATGGTGTGTTCGCTTAAAACGAGATGACAAAGATTGGTGTCCGATTCCAGACTTACTCTATATATCTTATGATAAGTTAGGGGATATTGAATTAGAAGATGATGCTTGCCCCATTCCCCCTGAATTAGTCATAGAAATTATATCACCTGCTCAATCTTTTAGTAACCTTAGTGAGAAAGCGGAAGCTTATCTAAAAGCAGGGGTATCCCTTGTTTGGTTAATTGATACAAAGGTTAAGAAAATCACCGTTTTTTATCCAGATTCTCCTCCACAAACGAAGCAAGGGGAAGATAGTTTAGGGAATGATTTATTACCTGAGTTAAGTTTAACTCCTCTGCAAATTTTCCAGAAAGCAAAGTTAATTTAGCTGTGAATGTAAGGGGAAATGACATCCGTCTCCGGTGTGTCTTCCCCCCACCAACCAATTTTTTTCAGCAGCTCCTAATTAGGGTAAGCATTGCGTACCCTAAAACCCTAAAGTCACATACTATTTCACAACCAACGTTGCTGTTGCCGATCGCCCAAATTCTTCGGGTGCATATTGTAACTTTGCTTCTGCTCCAGGCCATATAAATGTTCCGGGAGTAACAGACCTGACTAAATAATGTAAGCTATACACTCCTGGGTTTAAACGGTCTGCATAAGCTTCGACTCGATCGCGATATATCTGTTGATATCCTATTTGCCAACTATCTGCTTTTGCTTTGACAGCGGAAGTGGCGGTTTGGAAACTGGTGTCAACTGCTTCTAAACCTGCTGGCAGTGGGTCACGAATAATCACATGGTCTACGGGGCGGTCTGTTATAACCTCAATGCCAATATCAAAGACTTGCCCTGCACTGACATCTAATGGTGACGCCACCTCAGATAGATCCATGCGTTGCAAAATGGACGTTTCATGCAACGTCCCTACAGCATTTGCCAGACGAATTTCCCGTGCTACTCGCAAACCGTTATACTTTCCTGGCTGGTTTCCTGGGAGGCGATAACTGTATTCGACTAAATAGTGTAGTTTGCCTTCTCCAGATTTTTCCAATACTAAATCTGATTCTCCTTTTGGCAACCCATCCATTGCTACATTCAAAGAGAGATTCGGATTTTCATAACCCTGAAAACGGGCAGCATCTAATTGTTGACCGGATAATTTGGCGGTGGCGACGAAATTCGGTGGTGCTGGTTGGGTATTGCTATAAGTAACTAATGCTTTGAACGCTTCGGCATTGTCATAAGTTGTGCGCCAGGTGCCATCGCGTCGGAGGTTGAGCAGACTTTGTAATAGTCGGTCTAATATTTCTGGTTTGGCGTCGCGGGTAATAAATAGTCGCAATGCTTGAGCTTGAGCAGCGGTATTAGAATTCATCCATCCCCAGGTTTGCGGTATATTCAATGTGGCACTACGTCCGGTTTCATAGACGCTTTCCTGAATTTCGTTAAACATTTCTGCTGACTGTTTGCGCCATTTTGGGAAGGTAGATATATAGCGCGCTAGTTTTATTTGGTCTACCTGAGATAATTTCTCCCGTTGTTGATAAATATCTGACAGGAAGCTATTGCGGGTGTCGCCTAATTCTGACAATGCCATTAAAACATCTAAGCGCACTTGATTTTTACAAAGTTGTTCGCTGCAATATTCATCTTTGCCTGGGTCTGCCAAAATGTTGTTTAAGTAATTCCGTAGACTACTTACCATTTCCTCATTTACTAAATCTGGAAATGCTTTTTTTGCTTGGGCGATCGCTTCTGCTGCATAGGGTGTTAGATAAGGATTGGATTTTTCCCATCCTGGATAATAACCAAAACCTCCGTCTGGCAGTTGCAACTTTTCTAATTTTTCTAATGCTTGTTTTGCCTGTTGTTCTGGGTTGAAGTCTACAAATGCTTGCTCGTATTTCTCACCCAATATTTGGAGGTTCGAGGCGATCGCTAATTGACTGGCGGTAGGCTCTAAAAATGGTAATTGGTCTTTTTTCAACACTGCTTTTGCGGGGGCTGTAATTTCTGGTATTAATGTACTTGCCATGGAAATTTCTAGACCTCCCACATCTGGCATTACATTCTCTGTAATATTCAGTGGAATTTGTATTTGAGAGTCAGTTGTTCCAGACTCTACAACACTTTCACTTGCTGCCAAGGACTGCACGGGTAATGAAATTTCAAACCCATCTGTGTTTCGGTTATTCAGGTCAGTGGTAAATTGCACTTTTGCCTCACCCGCTTGTTTTGCCTCCATTGGGAAACGGTAAGCGTTGGTACCTGAGTCTGTGCTGGTTTGAAAAATTTGGGTAGTTTGGGAATTTTCGGCAAACAAAATATTCTGACTAACTTCCCCATCTATTTTCAGATTTCCTTTTTTGCCAGTATTATTCGTAACTGTTACGCCACCCTCAAATTTATCGCCGATACGAGCAAACTGAGGCAACACTGGGTTTAACATTAATGGTTGAGTCGTCACAAAAGTTGCTTCCCCGTTGCCAAAATGCAAATTCCCATCTGTGGCAACAGTCATTACGCGCCAAGTTGTCAGATCGTCTGGCATTTTAAAAGTTACTGTTGCCTTACCGTTATTATCTGTAATTACAGAACCGTTGTAATAAGCTAAAGATTGAAAGTCTGTACGAATGCGGGTGCTAGATGCAGCAGATGATATGCCGCCACCATAACCCCAACCTTTTCTCAGAGCGGATGACATGGCCTCCATTTGTACTTCGGGACGGTTATCGTTGAAAGTGGTTGATATTGGTTGTTCAGCGTAGACGGTTTCGACTAAGTCTGGGGGACGATGACCGCTTAGTTGCAAGACCGCTTCATTTACGACCATCACTATAAACTGACCTTTAGTGGGTTGCCCTTGATTATTTTTAACTGCCAATTCCACAGTCTGCATAGTTCCCGGTTGCGCTTCCGGACGTTGGGGTGTGACTTCTACATTTAAGTATTTGTCTGCCAAATTAATTTTGAATGGAGTAAAACCAACTTTCATCAAATTTTCCACAGTTCCCGGTTCCACTTCTGCGAGTGGTTGACCTTGCCGCACTAATACTGCTTCTACCGCAGCATTGGGTAACATATCTTCTGTCACTTGAAACTGAATTTCTGGCGCGCCACCTGTAACTTTGATGATTTTTTCATACAGTGGTTTGTCACGGACGACGGCAAAATATAATTCCCCTTCTGGATAGGGTGACTGAATTAAAGCGGTTGCTGTTTCTCCTGGTTTGTAGGTGTCTTTGTCGAGTTTAATTTCTAGACGGTCTTCGTTGCGACCTCCCCAATAAACGCGGTTTGCTCCGGTTGCCCAAATCTGAATATCGGTGCCAGTAATGTCATTTTCAGCATTGGCAAAATTAGCCCGGATGCGATAACTACCAGACTCTGGTGGAGTGAGGTTGACGGTTTTGGGTTTATTGCCACTTCTGACTTTCTGGCTCGCAACAGTTTTATATTCGACTTGATATTTGGGGTTGCGACTACCTGCCACTACCTGAGTAACACTACTATATTCCATTTGTTGTAATTCCAGTTGAATATTTTCTCCAGAAAGTGGTTTTCCTTGAGGGTCGGTGACAATAACTTCTACCGGAAACTTTTTATTAGCATCGGCAACAAATTTACTTTTTAGACCTATTAATTTGTTACTTGGTAGAGCGGTAAAAGTTTGAGTATCTGCCACAGAAAGATTAGATATATCTGTCACTTCCACATCTACTCGATAAGTCATTGGGTAAGGCAAGTCTTTTCCGACAGTAAATATTTGATTATCCTCACCTTGATTATCTAACACCACATTTTTTTCCAATACATTATTAGGAATAGTCGGCGTTTCTTCCGGCCAAAACCATTGACGACCAAAGTCAAATTCTTGCCAATTTTCAGGAGTAAATTCTGTCTTTTGACGAGTCACATAATATTTAGCCTTTGCTCCTTGTACTGGAGAACCAAACAAATAATTACTTTCAGCTTCCGCCACTATTTGTTCATTAATCAAAGCAATTTCTTGATTCAGTTTTAGGTCTACTTGAAAATTAGGTGGTTTAAATTCAGCAACGCGAAATTGTCCGTAAAATTCTATGCCATTTTCTCCCTTAGCTTCCACATTGTAATAACCCAATGACTGATTATTATCTAGAGGAATTTCTAGAGAGAAAGTACCAAATTCATTAGTAGTCTGAGTACCTAAATTTGTCTTATTTCCATCTGGATTATTTATAGTTACTTGATAATCCATATTTTCCGCTTGTTTCAAGTTACCATTTTCCAAATAATAAGCAGCTCCAGTCAACCAAACCTTTTCCCCTGGTTGATAAAGTTCTCTATCAGAAAAAATAGTACCCCGCGATTCAGCCTTGCCACTATCCCAACCAGAATAAATCCCATAACCATAAGTACCGCTATATTCTTTCGTTCTGGCAAAAGCCCAATCTTCCTTTTCTTTGGCAATTACTAATAATTCCGGTGCTTGGGAAAAACGCCGACCATTCATACATTTTTGTAAGTCGGTCTTAGTCAAACTTAGCAAACCATTTTCATCGGTTTTTCCCGTGGCACAAGCAGTAGGTTTAGGCTGAGATTTAGCATTTAATTGAGATTGATAAATTTCCACATCCGTCACAACTGGCGCACCATCATCCAAATGATTTACCCGAATAATTCCCGACTCTGGAAACCACTGAGCAAATACTCCCAAATTAGTCAGTTGTACCAATCCATAAAATCTCGGTTCCTGCCATTTTGTCTCGCCGTTTTGTACATAAGAACTCGTCCGTGCTTTTACTCCATAAGCCAACATTCCTGTCTGACCGCCGAGTTGTTCTCTGAGGGGAACTGCTACTTCTTGAATCTGATTTTTTTCTCCAGAAACAGGATAATTTTTCCACTTTTCATTTGCTGGTAATAAATTTTTTCTATCTCTTCTAGGATAAGCCGATTCTGCGTAAACCAAATCTGTTGGTTGAACAACTTGATAAGCCGCTTTGTATTCCGAATCTGGCAAATTTACTGTAGAAATATTCAGTTGTAAATCCTGACTAGCAGGAAAAATATTTAAACCAGCAGGTACAGAAAGATTTCCGACTAAATCCCCTGTTTGATAATTTAAAACAACAGGCTTTCCTAATACTTCCCCGAATTTATCTTTGATATTAGCGCCGATAGTAATTGTATAATTTGTATCGGGTTCTAACGCCCAAGGATTGAGACTAACAATATTATAGTCATCATAAGCTTGAATCAGATTTTTTGTCTCTTTTGGTTGTGGTTCAATAGTAATATTTTCTAATGCTGATTCAGGTACAACACCATGATTAAATTCCAACAAGGGATTACCTTTAACAAACCTGCCGCCACCCTGGGAAAATTTCAGTTCAGAAAATTCAAAAGCAGAATAAGTTTCTACTTCACTGACAAAAGGTGTTTGACTGGGTAAATTACCTTTTACAGGTTGAATTCCCGAGTCAAATTCCAGGCGATATTTAGTACCCTTTTCTAGAGTAGTTTGAGGAGCGATCGAATAATTCCACTGACGGAATGAAGAATCAAATTCTTCTGTAACAACTTCTTCTTCCTCCCCATTAGTTTCCAATGTTTCTAAACTAACTGTCAAAGGTAAACTTTCTGTTTCTCCCTCTGGTAAAAATTTTAAATTTTTCTCAATTGAATCTACATCCAACTCCACATTGGAAGTAAATTTTAACGTCGGATTTATATCAATTGGTTGTGGTGTTCTATTTTGCTGCTTAGTAGTTGGTAAATTTGTTAATTTAACTGGTTCAGTATTAAAAGTCCAAGCAAAATATTCATTTAATTGATGATTTTTAAGGTCGGATAAACCAGCCTTCAAAGTAACCTTTACTCTCGTAGACTTTGGCAAAGCTTCAGCAGGTTGAAAACCAACCATTTTCGGAGTCAAAAATCGGAATTGACCAGGTAATTCTGGGAAAATTTCAAACTTTTTAAGTTTCTCCTGTTGTTCTGGAGAATCCAAAGCTTCCAAAGGAATTAAAGGTTCTTTAAACCGAATCCGAATTTGACTTAAAAGTTCTGCTTCTCCCGTCGGACTAATTTGTTCTATCCACTCCGGTAGTGGAGGAGTAATTATGAGGTCTACCATAGGTAATTTTGCCTGTTTTGAACTTGTGTTAAAAAAACCACAAGCTGCAATGGCAAAAGCTAGGAATAATCCTAGTAAAAAATGTTTCCAATATTTGAACACCATATTTGTTTGATTTGAGGATAATTTTTAACTACAATTATTAGAGGTTTATTTCCTGAATAAAATAGATAAGTTCATCTATTTATGGTACATGATTATATCTCTAAAAATTGAAATTGACAATTTAAACTTTGTAATATTTTTGTATATTTTATTAAGAAAAAGCCTTGATGAGTTAGTTCAGGAATAAATCCTTAAAAGCCTTAACTTCAGCAATATTTGATTCAAATGATTTAATCAAGCAATACCAGCAAATTATACAGAACAAGAAAAAGAGCTTTGGGAAGTTAGAGACCTAAACCTGATCGACATTCTATTTTTCTAGTACTTATGAAAATCTTTAAGTAAACGATGGGATAAAATATAGGAGAAGATTTATAGTTGAAGAAGGAAGAAAAAAGAAGGAAGAAGGAAGAAGGAAAAAGGAAGAAAAAATGGATGGGGATTAAAGCAAAAATAAAAAGATAAAAACACATCAACTAGATTTTCTTGCTAATTTTTATGCTTCATAGTAAGATTTATAAATAAATTTATCTATCTCATCTGCTTGAAATTAGATATGAAAGCCAACGAAGTTAATCTCCATAGATTTCTCTCTCAAAATGATACACAATTTGTTATCCCAATTTATCAAAGAAATTATGATTGGGGTTCTGCTCAATGTAAACAACTGTTAGATGATATTTTTGAACTTGGCGAAAAAGAAAAACTAAATGCTCACTTTATTGGAAGTATTGTTTATATACATGATGATATTTACTCAGTTTCAGGAATCAGGGAACTAACTATTATTGATGGGCAACAACGTTTAACCACTGTCACTTTAATTTATTTAGTTCTTTACAGATTAGCAAAAGAATTGCAGAAGGAAGCTTTAGCTAATCGGATAAATAAAACATACCTAATTAATGAATTTGCTCAGGATGAAGAAAAATTAAAATTAAGACCAACAGAAAATAATGAGAAAATTTTAAAATATCTATTAGATACTGAAAATCAAGAATAATACTCAGACTTCTCACGCTTAGTTGATAATTTCAACTACTTTCGCTCTAGAATATCTGAAGAAAACTATGAAATTATACAGACAGGATTGAATAAATTAATGTTTGTGGAAATATCTCTAGAAAGGGGAAAAGACGACCCCCAGAGAATATTTGAAAGTCTGAATTCCACAGGTCTTGAATTATCTCAATCAGATTTAATCAGAAACTATATATTAATGGGTCTTAAAACTAAATCGCAAGAAAAGATTTACAGAAATTATTGGGAATATATTGAAAAAAATGCCAGAGATGAATCCAAAAATTCTAGTAAAGTTTCTGACTACATTCGAGATTATTTAACCCTTAAAAATAAGAAAATTCCCAACAAAAATAAAGTTTATCAAGAGTTTAAATTAAAATACCCAATATCAACAACCGTTGAAGATGTAGAAAATAATCTGAAGCCTATCAAAAAATTTGCCAAATACTATCACAAGTTAGTAAATCCTATTCATGAGCCAGATCGAGAAATTAGATTACAATTAGAATATATTAATCGCTTAGAAATTAATGTTACTTATCCATTTATGTTGAAAGTATATGATGACTATTCCAGCCGTTTAATATCTAAACAAACATTTGTTGATGTATTAGAATTAATTCAATCATTTACATGGAGAAGATTTATTGTTGGATTAGCACCTAATTCACTTAATAAAATTTTTATGCGCCTTTATGAAGATGTCAATCCAGGAGATTATTTAACTTCTATTCAATCAGCCTTGATTAATAAAAAAGGCAACCAAAGATTTCCTAGAAATCATGAAGTAATAAATGCTCTTCGAGAAAAAGATATGTATGGCATAAAGGCAAAAAACAGAATTTATTGCTTAGAGCGATTAGAAAATTATCAAAATAAGGAACCTGTCAAAATTGAAGAAAATAATGACATTACTATAGAACATATATTTCCTCAAAATCCTGACCCACAGTGGGAAGCCGAATTAGGAACGGAAGAATTTAATTCGATTAAAGATAATTATTTGAATATTATTGCTAATTTAACTCTTTCTGGCAATAATGGTAAGTTAGGAAATAAAACATTTACTTCTAAAAGAGATATGAATATAGATGGCAAAGAGCAAGGTTATAAATATAGTAGACTTTGGTTGAATCGCTATTTAAGCGAAATAGATAAATGGGGAAAAGAAGAAATTGAAGAGAGATTAAAAATAATCGCTGAAAGATTTTTGCAAGTATGGTCATTTCCAGAAATTAAAACTAAAACTGAAATAGATTTTAATGAGGTTAGTATTTTTGATGCCGAAGAACCTACTGGTAAAAAGTTAGAGTACGCTATCTTTTTTGATAATAAAATAGAAATATCAGAAGTCAGTAAACTATACTTAGAAGTGATGAAACAATTGTTTGAAATACAACCTCAAACATTCTTTACTTCCGATTTAAAGGAAAAGCTAAATATTACAAAAGACTCCAGCCAGTGCAGACAAGCTGCTCCTATTAATGAGACCTATTTCATAGAAGCGCATCTAGACAGTAAGAAAAAATTTGAGAGGATAAAAAAAGCTTTAACTGTTTTTGATTGTGAGGAGGAACTAATCATTAAATATAAAATTTAAACTCATTAGGAAAGAATTCATCTCTAAAATTCACAATAAAATGTCGGTCAAGATTTAGAAGTTTTATTTTTTGATGAAGGTGATTAAATGTCTTTACAACTAATTATCAACTACCCCGAAACATTTCCCGATGCTTTAGGTAAAACCAAAGAACAATTTGAACAAGAGGCTAAATGGGCAATGGCACTCAAATTATACGAGCTTAAACAACTTTCATCAGGGATGGCAGCAGCATTAATAGGGGTAGATAGAGTCACATTTTTACTAAAATTAAACGATTATGAAGTACCAATAATTGACCTTAGTGAAGCTGAATTATTATCTGACTTAAACAATGCCTAATCCCCAAAAAATTGTTATTAATACTTCTCCTTTAATTGCTCTTATTGCTGCTGTGAATGACTTAACAATTTTACAGTCACTTTATAGCGAAGTTCATGTACCTCTTGAAGTTTGCCAAGAAATATTAGCTGGGGGAAAAATAATTTTGCTGTTGCAGAATTTCAAGCTGATACTTGGCTACAAAAATCATCATCTATGCTAAATATTTCTCCCCTACTTCTTAACTCTCTCGACCGAGGAGAAGCGTCAGTAATTCAACTTGCTTTAAATGAAAATATTGAGACAGTTTGTATTGATGAAATAGTAGGCAGAAGAATTGCCAGACTAAGCGGTCTTTCTGTTACAGGTTCCATTGGTATTTTGCTCCGATCTAAACAGAAAGGCTACCCTTTATCAATAAAAACTGCTATTCAAAAAATGCTTAACCGGAATATTCGTTTAAGTGAAACAGTCATTAATTTTGCTCTCAAACAACCAGGAGAAAATCCAGAGTAGAAAACCCAAAAAATTATGTAAAAATAGAATTAGAGTAGGTTGGATTTCGGTTCTTTAACCCAAAATTCAAGATATATAGCCAACAAATAATTAGATAAGAATATAATCAGTTATTGTTGGGTTGCGCGTTTGCGGAGCCTAGCGGCAGCTATATCGCTTAACTCAACCTACAAAAAATAATCTCTACAATTCACAATAAAATGACAGAAATAACAGCTAATTATGATGAACCGTGGAAAGCGGCAATTTATGAATATTTTGAATCTTTCCTCAGCTTCTTTTATCCAGAAATTCATGTATCTATTAACTGGCAAAAAAAACCAGTTTATCTAGATAAAGAATTAGAACAAATTACAGCCTCGGCAACAACAGAAAAACGTTATGCCGATAAATTATTTCAAGCTTGGTTATTGGACGATCGAGAAATCTGGATTTTGATTCATATTGAAGTGCAAAGTCAGTATGACCGAGAATTTAGCCAGCGAATGTTTATCTATAACTATCGAGCTTTTGACCTTTACCATAAACCAGTAATTAGTTTAGCTATACTTGGAGATGAAAACCCATCTTGGCGACCAAATTTCTATGAATATGGTTTAGGAAACAGTCAAATGAGATTGGATTTTGCCATAGTCAAACTATTAGATTATCAATGAGAGGAATTAGAATCGAATAATAATCCATTTGCTATGATAGTAATGGCACATTTGAAAACTAAGAGTACCACAAGTAACCTTACAGAAAGAGAGCAATGGAAATAAGAATTAGTTAGAAGTTTATACGAAAAGGGTTTAACCAAGCTCGATATTATCAATTTGTTTAAATTCATTGATAAAATGATGACATTACCCCCAGAATTAGAATCAAGCTTTCAAAGCAAAATTAATCAATATGAGGAGGAACAAAGAGTGGAATTTTTAAGCACTATCGAAGAATTGGCTATAGAAAGAGGTCAAGAAATAGGTCAAGAAATAGGAGCAAAAGCAACTTGCAGACAAAATATTCTTGATTTGCTGGAAAAACGCTTTAATAGTTTGCCAGAAACTCTGGTAAAAGCTGTTAATGAAATTAATGACTTATATCATGTTCCCCCTCCGGGGGAGCTACGCTAACGGTTGAATACTTATAAATGACTGTTGTGAGTCCTCAGGAGTCAGTCCTCAGGAGTCAGGAGGAAATATTGGAGAAAAAGAACAAATATTCGTATTGGGGGTATTGATAATTTAAGTATTTGTTTGGTACTGTCGATACCCGGAGTCCTTAAATTTTATTATAACTGACCCGTCCGAACATGATATTAGCTTTGCTAAAACGGTTACTTGTAGAAACAATTACTGTTAGTTCAGTTGCAGAGTTTGAGGAATTAATTACAGATGACTCATTTCGGGAAAATTAGCATAATTCCTGTTTCTCATTATCGAAATAGATAACAATTAAAAGTAGAGTAGGTTGGGTTGAGGAACGTTAGCGCCAGCTTATCCGTAGGATCGACCCAACATCAAGATATCAGGACTTACGCAAATTGACTTTTAAACCACCATCTGTAGGGGGAAATAGTATTATTTATCGCTATATGTAGAATATGTGCGTCAGTCCTGATATATCGCAAACCCTAATTATTGTTTGCGCTCAAAAGTCTTTTAGTAGGGGTAAGAGACAACCCACCCCTAACCTCTCCCAGGAGGGGAAGACAGGAGAAATAGGAATGAGCGAGGATGTAGGAGTAACAATTGTCAGAATGATTTTTTTGCCCAACTATGCGCCTAAAATACGCTCCTTTTTGAGCATCAAGAGCTGAAAACCAGGCACTTTTTTTGAAAGAAAAAAAAGAGTAAAGTCTTTAGATGTAAATGCTTTGAGATTTAATCAGCAAACAATAATTAGACCATAATATCATCAGTTATTGTTGGGTTGCGCGATAGAACATCCGTTCCGCTCCGCGATCGCTTAACCCAATCTACAAAAACTAAATCGAAACAGATAACAATTAAAAGTAGAGTAGGTTGGGTTGAGGAACTTTAGCACTAGCTTATCCGTAGGATCAACCCAACATCCAGATATATCCCAAACAAATAATTAGATAATAGTATCATCAGTTATTTTTGGATTGGACCATCGCTTAACCCAACCTACAAAGACTAACTAGATAGAAATATTATCTGATTACGAAATCCTCTGCTGATATAGTTGGAGTACCAGTCAAAGTTGCAAACTGACCGCCATCTCCAAAACCACCATCGCTGCCATTAGCATTATAGAATAAAGCACCATTAGTAGAATTGTAGACAACGATCGCTTCACTATTGCCAGCATCACCATTACTTTCTACTATTTCAAATTCATCCCCAATATCCTCACCCGAAGTAGTAGTAATTTCTGTGAAAGTTGTTAAGTCAAGTAGAATTAAATCTAAGTCTGGGTTAAAGTCTGTAATTTCATCCACCCCTAAACTCACCTGACTAAACTCATCATTGGCAGCAAAAATAAAGCGGTCGATACTTGCACCACCAGTGAGAATATCATTACCTTCACCACCATTGAGACGATCGCGACCTTGACCACCACTGAGAGTATCTTCTCCACTACCTCCTAACATCCGGTCATTACCAAGACGACCGATTAAGTTATCATCTCCATTACCGCCAAAGATGGTATCGTTTTCCAAACCACCATTAACGCGGTCATCACCATCACCACCACTAACGCGGTCATCACCACGGTTGCCATTAATATCATCGTTGCCAGCAGAACCACTAATAGTATCGCTGCCACCCAGGCCACTGAGAGTATCATTACCAGCAAGACCATTAATGTTGTCATCACCCGTACCACCTTCGAGGTTATCATCACCTGGAGTTCCCTGAATATCCTGGTTTGGGCTAAACTCATAAACAGTAGTAGTACCACTAATTTCATTAGCAACTACTAATAACGCCTCCCTATTCGGACTATCTTCTGGGGAAATAAACTTAAATCCTTCTGGTCCTAAGTCCCCTGCTGCTGATAATTGCTCTGGGGTAGGGTCTGGGTCTCCATCAGCATCCGTATCAAATTCAACGGTGAAGTCGCGGTTAGGAATGTATTGCACAAAATCTGGACTGGTGGGGTTGCTGACATCATAAACCATAATGCCCCCTGTACGTTCCAAACCAAGAAAAGTATAGGTTTTATCGCCTAAAACTCCTGTAGTTATAGCTTCGGGTTCAGGACCACTATTGTCGCTACGATCGTCAAAAGTATTTTCATCTCGGTTTGAGTTGAAGTTCTCTGGAATTTGCTCTGCAGTTTCTCGTTCAATACTATCCCCACTGTTGAATATTTGGTTGCCCGCAGCATCCCAAATACTGAAAGACCGACCCCCATTAGCAAAAATTTGGTCGTAGTCGCCATCACCATCAATATCTCCATCTTCCGTTGTCACTGTTAGACGACCAATAGCAGCATCATCCTCTAGTGCAGCAACATCAAAAACATCAGGGTCGAGTACATATTCATCATCTCCTACCCGTGCTTCTTCATCCAGAGCATCATAACCTCTGGCATCTCCTTCATCTGCTGTGACATAATAGGTCTCACCTTCTATCACAAAGGAAGCAATACTATCTGGCTGCAATAACCCAAAAACAGGCCAGTTACCTAAATTAATGCCATCATCGCGATCGCTAGGGTCAATTTGATTACTTTCTGAGAAATCAATTACACCTAGAACTACTGGCACTGGATCGGAATTAAGGGGTAGAGTGCCATCACCAGGAATTTGTTCATCTAAGAGACCAAAGTCATTGTCGTTGAGTACCGCTAATCGGAATTCTCCATCATCTGATTCTGGTAATAATGCCAGACCTTCTACTTTGTCTCCGGCGATATAACCAATTGAAGGTAAGTTTGTTACTTTAGTTTTATTAACTGCTTGAATTTCTAATGCTGCTAAATCATCTGCGGTTAATTGTTCTAGAGTTGTGTCTTCTGGTAATTCTGGCGCATCGTCAGCAAGTAAGTTAGTTGCACCTTTTAGGTCAATTTCAAAGATAAACTTTTTGCCTGTAGCAGTAACCGAGGAATCTCTTTCTACAACTAAGAATTTACCATCTTCAGTATAGACAGCATCTCCCATTTTATCAACTAATAGTGTACCGTTGTCTGGGTCTACAGTTGGTTTTTCTAGGAGGTAGACATATTCTGCTACAGGTTCCCCAGTTTCTGGGTCGATACCTAACATCCGAATAACACTGGAGTTGTCAGATGCAGTGCGATTGGGATTTGCTAGAGGTGTTTGAATAAAGCTGTAGAGAATATCTTCATCTGTATCCAGCGCAATAGCTTCAAAACCACGGTTGCGACGACGGTTAGAATATTCTGCGGGTAGGGTTTCTGTGCCAAAGGTTCCCTCTGCTGCTTCTGCTAGTGCTGCTGTTCCTTCAGGTACAAAGCGGTCGATGAGTGACCCATCAACATCAAAGTGATAGATGGCGGGGCGATATTCATCTACAGTCCAGTATGTACCATCATCATTAATAACAATACCTTCGAGGTCTGCACCAAAGGGGTCATAGTCTAGAAGGTTGCCAAATAGGTCTACTGGTTCTTCGTCTACTTCAGGAATGTTAGGTAAACCTGTGATGGGAGTTGTACCGTCTTGCCTATTTAGGAGAATTTCTTCAGTAATTTCAATATTGCCACTGCCTTCATCTAATGTAAAGCGAACAATTCTAGCTTGATAGTCTGGCAGGGCAAATGGTCTTTCGTTATCGCCGTCATTATCTACGTCTGTGGGTGCGCCATTTGGTCCGCGGTCGGGTACGGTGACAAATTGTAGGTTGCCGTCATCGTCTGTACCTTCATACCATAGTCCAGATAAACCACCCAGGAGAATATCATCACCTCCTTCGGTTGTACCTAAAACTGGCAGGTCAGAAAATTCAAATTGTGTCAGGGAGGGAAGACCGCGACTGTAGTCTTTTGCTCCCAATGGCAGAACATCTACAATGTTGGCATTTTCAATATCTACCACTGCTACAGCATTATTTTCTTGCAGAGT
This sequence comes from Okeania sp. SIO1H4, assembly GCF_010672695.1. Taxonomy (NCBI): domain Bacteria; kingdom Bacillati; phylum Cyanobacteriota; class Cyanophyceae; order Oscillatoriales; family Microcoleaceae; genus Okeania; species Okeania sp. SIO1H4. The sequence continues at coordinate 11,067 of NZ_JAAHGB010000059.1, read as the reverse complement.
GACAAATGCTCTGGTGTCGTTACCATCTACAGCAATAAATTCTGGTTCGAGGTCTTGAGCTGCATTTGACCCAGGACCGTAGATCCGAACGCCTTTGTTACGCAATTCTTCTTCCCGACCAATGAAAGCAGAAAAATCAGCAGTAGAGACATCTGCCTGAGTTAAATTTTCTACTCCACCTGAAATGTCGATAATACTAACAGAACCTTCTGGGTCGTTGGTGTAGTCGTCGTTGGGTTCTCCTTCATTTGCTACTAATACCTTTGTGCCATCGGAGGTAAAGGTGAGCATATCTGGTAATGCACCCACAGTTACTTGGTTGAGAGTTTCCCCATCTGCATTGAAGAAGGCAACGGTGCCTGGGTCTTGTTTGACATCAGCTTCGATCGCTACTGCTACGATGCCATTTTGATTAACTGCAACACTGTTGGCAATTGCGCCAAAGGAGGAAACATCAATTTGATCTATTAGATTGGGGTTGGTGGGATCGCTAATATCTAGTACATCAATAGCTGCTTCATTTGCCTTGACAACAAACACTCTTTGTGTATTGGGGTCGTAAGCTGGAATTTCGGCAGCACTCTCATCAAATATGCCTGTTTCATAAGTACCTAATGGTCTGAGTTGTGGGTCAGTCATTAATCTTCCTAGTTGTATATATGTTTAATGGATCGATTGTATATTAACAGTTTCACTTTAAGATAAGTTTAAATAGTCTTAAAGGAGGCAGAAGGCAGAAGGCAGAAGGGAAAGAAAAGTTTAAAGGGATAAGGTTTTTTATCACTAATCATCCGGACATGATATTATATCAAATCCGTTTAATTCTGTATAAAAAAATGTTCCATCTTCAACCATTACCAAATATTTCTTGATCTCCCCATCTTTCAACTACTAGGCGATCGCGTAACCTGTATGGTGTCGTACATCAGACGGATGAAACCCTAAAACAATATCTGATTTCGGAATTCCTGCCTCAACAAGTTCTGGAGTAATTCCATCTTCAATTCCATCTCGTTGAACCCATATTTTACCATTAATAATTTGAATATGAGTAATGCAACCATGAACGCGACGTTTTTGTTGCCAACCAACATCTAATAGTAAGAAATGGTTACGTTCCTTATCAATAATTAAGTACTCTTCAATTTCACCATAAGCATAAGGAATATTCGCGTGTTCTTGAAGAATCTTTTCAATGATATCTCGATATAAATTTAAGTTATCCATTGCACAACCTCCTCTGTTTCTGGTTGGAAAATTAGTAGTTTAACTTGATTAAATTTAACAACAAACTTTGGTAGTTCTTCTGAAAAGAAGTCTGAAAATACGCTTTGAGGAATAGCCATATATAACAAACGTTCTGGAGCTTGCTGGGACAAAATTTGTGCATAGATAATGTATTGACCCAACGCTTGTTCTAAATCCTTAATAGGGGATACACCTAAGAAGCTTTTAATTTCTACTGCAATTCGTTGTCCCTCCTTTTGAGCGGCCAAAAGCTTTTTTGCCCCCAAATCTGCATAAAGCGTCCGACTACCGAATTGAAGTCGTAAAGGGTCGTCAGTAATTGTCCATCCATCCTTCACCAATGCTGTTTTAACTATCTGATGGTAAATATCTTTTGCCATTTCAACCTAACTTAATACAAGCTTATCTTGCAAAAGCCAAAACCTATTATACAGTTATTAATTATAATAAATTTGATATGATTAATCTACTTAACAAGTCCTAATTTTTAGGATTATTTTTTGAATTTGGTATGACTCGAAATGATTCCTTCAAAACGTTTATATTTACTATTATTGTTAGGAATGGTTGTTGCGCCAGTCATCACTATTTTGCTCGACCGACAAATAAGTTTGATGGCACTAGCACTGTTTGATGTGATTATCTGTAGTTTGGCTGTTTGGGATGGAGTTACAGTGAAACCTCATCGAGTCAAACTAGCGCGCTACCCTTTAGAGAAGCTTTCCATTGGGCGAGATAATGATATTACTATATCGGTTAAGTCTGGCAAACACAGGGCAAATATTATCTTGCATGATGATTATCCCCCAGAATTTGCAACTTCCTCTACTACTCTCTCAGCAATAGTTGAACCTAACAGCAGTCAAGAATTAACTTATCATGTCAACCCCGATAAACGAGGTGAGTTTCAGTGGGGAAATATTCGGGCGCGACAATTGGGACAGTGGGGTTTAGCGTGGCAGCAATGGCAAGTTCCGGCAAGTCAACAGGTGGCAGTTTACCCAGATTTGCTGGGGTTACGATCGCTCTCGATCCGTCTCTCTCTACAAAATACTGGCACGATGCGTCAAAAGCGACCTCTGGGAATGGGAACAGAATTTTCCGAACTCCGGGAATATGGTATTGGTGGTGATATACGCTTCATTGACTGGAAAGCTACTGCTCGTCGTAGTCGCCCCTTAGTGCGGGTATTGGAACCAGAAACGGAGCAAACTTTGATTATTTTACTTGATGGGGGGAGGTTGATGACTGCCCAGGTGCAGAGTTTAAAACGGTTTGACTGGGGTTTGAATGCTACTTTGTCATTAGCAATGGCAGGGTTGAGTAGGGGCGATCGTGTGGGTGTGGGAGTATTTGAGCGTCAACTCAGCACTTGGATACCACCGGAGAGGGGAAAAAATCAATTATCAAAATTAATTGAAAGTCTGACACCTATTCAACCAGTTTTGCGGGAACCAGATTATGTCGAAGCAGTTACTAGAGTGGTTAAGCAACAAACCCGTCGTGCTTTGGTAGTCGTAATTACTGATATTGTGGATACTACTGCTTCTGCGGAACTGTTGGCAGCATTGGCAAGGTTAACGCCTCGTTATTTACCGTTTTGTGTGGCTTTGTGCGACCCATTGGTGGAAAAATTAGCTCATACTCCCACTGTTTCTGGAGAACATCAGCAGGTACATGAAAAAAGTCATGCTGCTTATACTCGTGCTGTAGCAATAGATTTATTATCTCAAAGACAAGTTGCTTTTACTCAGTTGAAACAGAAAGGAGTTTTGGTTTTAGATGCGCCAGCAAATCAAATTAGCACAGAATTGGTAGATAGATATTTGCAGCTCAAATCTAGGAATTTACTTTAAGGGAGTAGGGAGTAGGGAGTAGGGAGTAGGGAGTAGGGGAGAAATAATTGATAATTTCTGTACGATAATTGATTTGATGTTTTATTATTGGAGATATCTTTTAGTAAGTGACTGGACTTTGTAAATTTAAATTAGAGAAATAAGGAAGAAGGTCATCTAGGGGATAAGTTATCTGCTAGAAAAGGAAAATTTGGCTTGATCTAAGTTTTAAGCTTTTGATATGTCCGCGTTTTTTTATTAGGCTGTTCATATCTGAAAAATATACCCACTTGGATACTATTCAAATAAACATTTTTCCTTGACAATTATTTCAGACAAAACATTTTATTGCAATATTTGATGATGACAAAAGAATTTAATATTGGCTTTTTAGTTTATCCAGATGTGGTTCAATTAGATGTAATGGGAGCTTATCAAGTTCTAGCTTTTCCACCTGATACAAAAATACATTTACTGTGGAAAACTTTAACTCCTGTTGTGAGTAATGAAGGATTATTAATTACGCCAACAACGACACTAGATAATTGTCCAACATTAGATATGATTTGTATTCCTGGTGGTGGGATGGGGCAAATTGAAGTGATGAAAGATGCGGAAATCATCAGTTTTTTACAACAGAAAAGCAACACCACCAAATATATAACTAGCGTCTGTACTGGTTCATTAATTCTAGCAGCAGCTAATCTTTTACAAGGTTATAAAGCAACTTGTCATTGGGCATTTCGAGAACATTTAGCCATGTTAGGAGTTGAAGTTATTCCTGAAAGAGTTGTTGTCGATCGGAATCGAATTACTGGAGCAGGGGTTACTTCAGGCATTGATTTTGGTCTAACTTTAGTAAGTCTAATTTGGGGAGAAGAAATGGCTAAAATGACATAATTAATGATGGAATATAATCCGATACCTACTTTTAATTCTGGTACTCCAGAGACAGCAGGCAATGAAATTGTAGAACCATTTTTGCAGTTTGGAAAACCGTTAATTGAGGCATTTTTACATCAAACGAAAGAAACAATGTTAAAGATTAAAAAATAATATCATGCACCTTTAGCATTCATCGCCGGGAGTTGAATTTCTTTGATACAAGTCGAGCGCGACAGAGAAAGTACGCAGTCAATTACGCTTAATAAATCTGATAACGGAATGGCATCGGTTTCTGATTTTCCAGCTTGTTTGAGGTCGTCTAATACTTCAGGAGTAACAATATCCCCAGGGTTAATAATTGTTACTGCAATACGATCTTTACGGAGTTCTTCCCGCAGTGCATGAACTACACCTCGAAGACCAAATTTTGACGCGGAGTTGGCGACTTCCCGTGCTGGAAAATTATCTAAACCCGATAACGCACCCATAAAAATTATTTTAGGATTTGTTGCTTGACGCAGTGTGGGTAATAGAGATTTTACTAAACGAATAGGTGCTACAAGATTTACTGCTATTACGTTTTCTATATCTCGATCGGAACATTTTTCAAAGGAATATTCGCTGGTAAAAGCTTGAGTTTCCCAAGTACCACCCATATATAAAAGTGCATCTAACGGAGAATTACCTACAGCATTAGTAACAATTTCAATTCCGGTTTTGTTGCTAATATCAGCTTCGATCCAATTACCAAAGTTAGAAGGAGAACGAGAAACTGTGATGAGTTCGGTAGTGGAAGGTACAATGTGTTCCGCAACAGCAGCACCTACACCACGACTAGCACCAATTACTACGACTTTATTAAAATGATTTTTCAAGTTTATATTACCTTTTGTATTGGGTACTTCACTTTATATTTTTCAACGGGAGAAATGAGCTTGATTGGAATAGCTACAGTTCAACAATTAATAATTAACAATTAATAATGAATAATGACTTCTCCTTAGAACAGATAGTATTTGCAAAAAGATTTTTTTTTGATTTTTTGCTGCTTTAATACAATCTTAGGGCGAGGCATTTAACCGATAGATATCCATTTTAATGCCATGAAATATAGTTTGATTTTCGTATCTCATACCCAACTTTTCCAGCACTTTTACTGATGCTATATTTTCTCGTTCAACAATTCCCAGGATGTATGGAAATTTGAGTTGTTTAAATGCGTATTGAATTGTTGCTAATGCTGCTTCAGTTGCCAACCCATTACCCCAAAACTCAGGAGCAAATCGATATCCAATCTCTTGCTCATGCACTTTGTCAATTTCTTCTATTGCAATTCCACAATAGCCGATTAATTTGTTAGTTTCTTTGAGGATAACAGCCCACTTTTCAAATCTATTTTTTTTGTATGAATTAATAAAACTATGGATTTTTTCTTTGGTTTGTAAGGGTGATAAAATTCCAGTATGAGAAAATTTCATAACTTTTGAATTAGCAAGAATTGGTGCAAGCTGATACAGGTATTGTTGGTGAAAGTCTCTCAATATAAGACGTTGTGTTTCTAAGTAAGCCATAATTTAAAACTATCTATAGTTTAGAGTTATATCAATTTTATCAATCGGGAGAAATGGGAAGAACTAAGATTGACTTTTGCTGCCATATCTTCTAGTAAAATATTATTGCCATAATTAAGGGCAATGTAATCTAATACTTGTTTATAGTATTTGGTAGTGAGCTTTTAGTCAAATTTATTATCAAACGCTAAAGAAAATACTGCTATAATATCAAATCCAGTAGCATTGGTATAATTCAGCATTTAGTAATATAGCAGTCAAAGGAAAGGTTCGGACAAATAAAAAGTTTAAAACTTAGACAAAGTAAGATTTTTTAAACTTCGGTTCTTTCTTCTTCCTTCTGCTATAAGAGTAAATATTGTAGGATAAACTGCCGTTTGCTCTACTGCCAGCAAAAACTATATTATTCAATTTCGACCTAACAATTTATTAGCGAACGCTAAACTACTTCATCATAAATTATCCTCAACTTTTTCCAATCATAAACTGAACTAAACCAGGGAATAATCGATAAGTTTCTGTTGCTAAAACAGCCGGACCTACTACTACTTCAGACTGGTTATTTTTTACAGCATTCCAGATAGCTTCAGCAATATCTTTTGGCTGACTAACAAAATTAGATGTTAAAACAGAATTCATTTGTTGACGACTACTTTCTACTTCAGAATTATCCCCACCACGAAACTGCGCTCTTTCCATAAAATCGCTATTAATAACCCCTGGTTGTACAGAAGTAACATTAATTCCTTTTGACTGTAATTCCAGACGTAAAGTATCAGTTAATCCAGTAACTGCATATTTACTAGCACAATAGGCAGTCATATTTGGCAAAGGCATTTTCCCACCAAAAGAACCAACATTAACAATTGTGCCAGATTGATTTTCCAAAAAATGGGGTAATAAAGCTTTTATTGTATTCACATAACCGAAAAAATTAACATTCATTAATTGTTGAAAATCTTCTAATGTTGTATGCTCCATTGCACCAGTCAAACAAACACCAGCATTATTAACTAATATATCGATTTTGTCATAAAAATCTATAGCTTTATGCACCAAATATTCCACTTGTTTAACATCAGTAACATCAGTAGGAATAGCCAAAGCAGAACGACCGTTTGCTCTAACTTCATTAGCTGTTTCTGCTAATTTGTCTAGTGTTCTAGCAGCTAAGACAATATTATATCCTTTTCTAGCAAATAAAAGTGCTGTTGCTTTGCCACAACCTTGAGAAGCACCAGTAATTAAAACTGTTGGTAGCATTGTTTTTTTGTGAATAATTAAAATTTGATATGTACAGCAGAAGGAAGAAAGAAGAAGGAAAAAACTTCCATTGTCTGAGTTTTGAGTTTTTGATATGTCCTAACCTTTCCTTCGACTGCTATATAGAAAATAGTGTAACGCAACTATAAGAAAAAAGGAAAATTTACTAAAAAAAAGAGTTTATACCATTTCTCGCGCATTCTTGCTACATCTTATTGAGGGTAGGTAGGGAGGTTACATACAACCTCCGTAGGTCCTAGGGTTTCTAGGAATAATATATCTTCACTTAGTGCCTAGAATTGTTAAAAACATTATTGAAGCTTACTTATTATATCATGTCCGTTGGTATCGTTTGTGTAAACCCAAGGGTGAATATCTACAGGAAATTTAGGTTTTTTTCTTGCTCAATAGCCTTCTTCCCTCTTCCTTCTTCCTTAGCTTCGCGCTTACAATACCGATGCTACCGGACATGATATTACTTAATAATTGAAGTCTTAAGGAAATATAGCATTAATGCGGGGTTGGTGATTTGAGGTATGATATCATGTCCGGATAAGAGCGCTATAGAACTCCGTTCCGCTTACGCGATGATGCTGACGCAACGCTTCGCGTTAACGTGCGTTGTGCACCAACAAACAAAAAACTTTCTCCTTCTACTGTTCTTTCTTCTTCTTCCTTCCCTCCTAAGTTCTAACTCCCCCTCCCAGGAGGGGGAGGGGCGAGGGGTGGGTTGACTCCTAAGTAATAAAGATTAATATTATACACGCGCTTCAGCAACGCCAGCATTAATGCTTATGAATTGGTATTACAGCAATTATAGCAACCACAAGGTTGGTGTTTAACAATTAGTGCGAGCATCTTGCTCGCGTCATGAATAATCATAATTACCCGATGTCCTAATATTAAATAGACATCTCCTCCACGCATAGGCAGTAGGCAGTAGGGAACCCAACCCCTAACCCCTCCCAGGAGGGGAATAATTGATAATTTATGTGTGAGAATTGATTTGATTTTGGATTTTTACCAGATGTCTAATAGACATCTCCTCCAAAAGAGGGAGCAGGGAACAGGAATAAACAATTGACAATTTATAGATAAGAATTGCTTTTATTTTCGATTTTTGCATATGTCTATTCTTTCCGCTTAATTAAGCTACCACCTAAAACCTACCACTTACCACCTACCACCTTCTTCAAAATCTACTCATCTTTTAACTTTCTTTTTCCTCTCATCCTTGCCAAAATTTGTAGGTCAACACTTTGATCGGTTTCATCCACAATTTCACCAGTTAATTCTTCCAAAACATCTTCCAGAGTAACCACCCCCGACATTCCTCCATATTCATCTAAAACTACCATCAAATGTTGACGATATTTCTGAAATTCTTTTAGCAATATATCGACTCTCAATGTATCAGGAACAAATCTAACATCTCGCATAAAATCATAAATTTTATTACTATCTTTTCCTTCTATAATTCCTTTAAGTAATTCATTTTTTAACGCTACACCAAGTACATCATCTATAGAATCTCCAATTACAATAATGCGACTATGTTGAGAAGAAATAATATCTGACTTTACCTCATTCAGAGTTGCATTAGCATAGAGATAAGTCGTCGCTATTCGAGGTGTCATAATATCAAAAGAATTTTTGTCATTGAGCCGAAATACTCTTCTAATCATTTCAGCTTCATCACCCTCAATAACTCCTTCCTTATATCCTACTCTGGTCAAAAACATAATTTCTGCTTCATTAGTGGTGGGTAATTTCTGCCCCTTAGTAAAAGGAGAAGTAATTTTTTCCATCAACCAAACTATAGGAGTAAATATAAAAGTTAACCCTTGGACAGGTATAGCCACAGTTAAGGCAAATTGCATGGCATAACGTTCACCTAAAGTTTTAGGAATAATTTCCCCAAAAACTATTACCAAAAAAGTTAATATTGCAGAAAAAACTCCTAACCAAGCATTTCCCAAAACCGAAGCTGCAATATTACCAATTAAAATACTACCAACTATATTAAAAATGTTATTAATAATCACAACAGTAGCAATTGGGCGATTAATTTTTTTCCTAATTCCCCACAGTGCTAATGCTGCTGGTTTTTTAGACTGTGCTAACTGTTGCACTTTAATGGGAGAAACTGAAAGTAAGGCTGTTTCAGTAGCAGAGCAAAGAGCAGAACCTATGAGAATAATTAAAACTATAATAGTTAGCTTTAGCATACTTAACTAATAATTGGTTAAACTCAATCATACCATTTTTAATTTTCTGATGAAACCTTCTAACTGGCAAATTATATTAGTTTTAGCTATCGGTATTTTGGCAATATCTACAGGTGCAATATTAATCAGGTTGGCAAGTCTCTCTGCTGGCATGAGTGGGGTAGAGTTTAGTCTCGTAATAGCTGCCTCGCGGGTGACGATCGCTGCTTTATTATTAGTACCCGCATGGTCGAAAATTCAGTGGCAGAGTCTCCAGTCGGGAGCAATACCCTATGCAGTAGGAGCAGGAGTTTGCCTCGCAGTCCATTTTGCTTTTTGGATTACTTCTTTATCCTACACTTCGATCGCGGCCTCTACCAGTCTAGTAAATACTAATCCCATCTGGGTAGCTTTGTTGTCGCGGTGGTGGTTGAAGGAAAGACTTTCTCGTCAGACAGTTATTGGCATAGTAATAGCTATGGTTGGAGGGTTAACCATTGGTTTAGCAGATATTGGTGGGGGGTATACAGGTATTAACCCTCTGCTGGGAAACTTTTTGGCTATGATTGGAGCTTGGGCAGTGAGTTTATATATACTTCTAGGACGGGAAGCTCAAACTAAAGGGTTTAGTGTTGGTGGCTATCTTGTGGTAGTTTTTACTGTAGCTGGAATTGTATTATTGCCTCTTCCCTTAATTTTAGGTGTTGGTTACTCTGGTTATCCTGGTTTAGTTTACTTTTACTTATTATTGATGGCATTATTTCCTCAATTAGTAGGGAATACAAGTTTGATGTGGGCAGTACGCTGGTTGTCTCCTACTTTAGTTACTTTGGCAATTTTATTTGAACCTGTTGGAGCTAGTTTTTTAGGTTATTTATTCTTTGGTGAAGTTCCTTCTATCATGGTTTTTTTTGGTGCAATTATATTGTTAATTGGACTGGCGATCGCTGCTATTACTTCAAAACAAAAATAAACCGAAAATGTCAGGATTTTAAATTATACTTCATCCATACACTCAATACTGAAAAAAAATTACCGAATAATTAAGGTTTAAAGCTTCTGCTTTAAAGGAGAAACAAGCGGTCAAGGGATGGCGAGGAGACCTCGCCATATTCAATCGAACAAGAGAGAAAAATTTTTCCTGTTCGTCAATCCTATCCGCTTTCAAGGAGAGGTAATAATTAATAATTAATTATTAATTATTAATTATTAATTGTTGAAACACTACTTTCAATTTTTAAACCATTTTTACTGAGAAACTCTTGATTGTAAATTTTGGATAGGTATTTAATTCCACTATCACAGAGAACTGTAACTACTACCTGTTTTCGATCTAAACGATTTGCAATAAGTTTGGCAGCAAAAACGTTAAGACCACTACTGCCACCAACCAGTAAACCCTCATCCTTAGCTAGTTGATGACAAGTAGAAATTGCTTCTTCATCTGAAACCTTCACAACTTCATCAATCACAGAAAAATCCAGGCATTTTGTCGGTGCAGATTTTCCAGCTCCCTCAATAATTGAGAATTGACCAAGACTTGAATTTAAGCTTAAATCATTTTTGGAATTACTATAGTTGCTATAGTAGTAGGCATAAATATTTGAGTTTACGGGATCTGCCAATATAACTTTAACTTTTGGATTACACTCCTTGAGAAAGCTTCCTGTACCTGATATACACCCAAAGGTAGAACCAGTCATCACAAAGTGAGTAATTTCTCCATTTGTTTGTTTCCAGATTTCTGGTCCTAAAGTTTGATAATATGCCTCTGGATTATAGATATTGTTGTATTGATTAACATCAAAGTATCCATTTTCTTTGGCGTAGTTTTCCGTTCTACTAAACTTACCCAAACTTACCCATACATGGTTGCATGAGCTTTGGAGCTAGCTTCCTGCTTCACAGAAGACCACCGACCGCAGTCTGCTACTTATCTTCTCCACAGGCTTAAAATCGCTTGAAACTCAAGCTACTGATTCACATAGTTTTTCAGGTTGATAGCAGCATTCAAATCTCTATCAGCTTCAAAACCGCATTCACTACATTCATAAGTTC